>NZ_JBVHJE010000002.1:313479-722706 GCF_055560195.1 Streptomyces sp. NPDC023481 | reverse complement strand
GGCCGGGTCGCGCCCCCCCGCGGGGGGGGGGGGGGGGGGCGCCCCCCCCCCCCCCCCCCCCCCCCACGGCCCTGCCGGTGCCGGGTGGTGGGTCAGCCGATGGAGATCTTGTCGGCCGGGGTCTCGGTGACGGGGGCCGGGCGGCTCGTCCTGAGCCGCTCCTTCACCACCGCGATCACCAGGACGACCGCCGCGACCAGCAGCGACAGCAGCACGGTCTCCCGGCCGTCGTGCTCGGTGTCGAAGAGCATGTACACCAGCACGCCGGTGATCAGCGCGGCCGTGGCCCACGTCAGGTACGGGTACAGCCACATCCGCACGACGAGCTTCTCCGGTGCCTCCCGCTGGATGATCTTCCGCATCCGCAGCTGCGAGAAGCAGATGACCAGCCACACGAACAGGGCGACCGCACCCGAGGAGTTGACGAGGAAGAGGAAGATCTTGTCCGGGGACAGGTAGTTGAAGAAGACGGCCACGAAGCCGAACACGACCGACGCGAGGATCGCGGCCATCGGCACGCCCCGGCCGTTGACCCGCGCGAACGCCTTCGGCGCGTCGCCCCGCTCACCGAGCGAGAAGGCCATGCGGGAGGCCGTGTACAGGCCGGAGTTGAGACAGGACAGCACCGAGGTCAGCACGATGAAGTTCATGATCTGACCGGCGTGCGCGATGCCCAGCGAGTCCAGCGCGGCGACGTAGGAGCCGTCCTTCTTGATGGACGGGTCGTTCCACGGCAGCAGCGAGACCACGACGAGGATCGAGCCCAGGTAGAAGACGCCGATCCGCCAGATGATGCTGTTGGTGGACTTGGTGACCGCTTGCTGCGGGTTCTCGGACTCGCCGGCCGCCAGCGTGGCGATCTCGCTGCCCATGAAGGAGAAGACGACGAGCAGCACACCGGTGAGGATCGCCCCCGGCCCGTGCGGCAGGAAACCGCCGTGCGACGTGAGGTTGCCGAAGGAGGCCTTCTCGGCGTCCACACCCGGCAGCACACCGAACACGGCGAGCAGTCCGACGACGATGAACGCGCCGATCGCCACGACCTTGATACCGGCGAACCAGAACTCGAACTCACCGTAGGAGCCGACGGAGACCAGGTTGGTCGCGGTCAGCACCATCATCACGATGAGCGCCCAGCCCCACTGCGGGACGGCCGGTATCCAGCCTTCGAGGATCTTGGCGCCGGCGGTCGCCTCCACGGCGAGCACGACGACCCAGAAGAACCAGTAGAGCCAGCCGATGGAGAACCCGGCCCAGCGGCCCAGCGCACGGTCGGCGTGCGCGGAGAAGGAGCCGGACGTCGGGTTGGCCGCGGACATCTCGCCGAGCATGCGCATCACGAGCACGACGAGCGTGCCCACGAGGGCGTAGGACAGGAGGATGCCTGGTCCCGCGGTGGCGATACCGGAACTGGAGCCGACGAAGAGGCCGGCTCCGATGACGCCACCGATCGCGATCATCGACAGGTGGCGGTTTTTCAGTCCTGCTTGGAGGCCCGAACCAGGGGTCATGGACGGATTTCCTTTGCGCCAGGTGAAGCTGCCCGCACGAGCGGTGTACGAGTCGGTCCAGTGAATCCGAGGTGTCGGAATTCGGGAACCTCTGAATCCGGATTGTTACTTGAGGTTTCCTTGAGGATCTATGGTGCACCTCAGAGGTTTCCTGTCGATCACCCGTCGACACCCGGGGCTGCTGCCCGGAAACCGGCGTGTCACACTCGTGGCATGCGCGTGTATCTCGGCTCCGACCATGCGGGCTACGAACTCAAGAACCACCTCGCCGAGTGGCTGAAGGCGGCCGGCCACGAGCCCGTCGACTGCGGGCCGCACCTCTACGACGCCCAGGACGACTACCCGCCCTTCTGCCTCCGCGCCGCGGAGCGGACGGCCGCGGACCCGGACGCCCTCGGCATCGTGATCGGCGGCTCCGGCAACGGTGAGCAGATCGCCGCGAACAAGGTGAAGGGCGTGCGCGCGGCGCTGGCCTGGAGCGAGGAGACGGCGTCGCTCGGCCGCCAGCACAACAACGCCAACGTGGTGGCCGTGGGTGCGCGGATGCACAGCACGGAAGAGGCGACCAAGTTCGTCGAGGTCTTCCTGAACACCCCGTTCTCGGGTGACGAGCGTCACATCCGCCGTATCGACATGCTCTCGGCGTACGAGACCACGGGCGACCTCCCCCCGATCCCGGCCCACCACCCCCAGCAGTAGCCCCGCCGGCGGCGGACCGAAGAGGGCGAAGAGAACCGACGAGGACAGAGAGGACACCCCCGCCGTGCCGGAAGGGCACACGATCCATCGGCTGGCCCAGGACTACGCCGAGCGCTTCGTCGGCACGGCGCCCCACGTCACCAGCCCCCAGGGCAAGTTCTCCGACGCCGCCGCCCTCCTGCACCGTACCGGGCTGACCGCCACCGAAGCCCACGGCAAGCACCTCTTCCTGGGCTTCCGGGACGCCGACTGGGTCCACATCCACCTCGGCCTCTTCGGCAAGGTCGGCTTCGGTGACGCCCCGGCGCCGCCGCCCACCGACACCGTCCGGCTCCGGCTCGCGACGGACACGTCGTACGTCGACTTGCGCGGCCCCACCACCTGCGCGCTGATCACGGACGCGGAGAAGCGGGCGGTCCACGACCGGCTCGGCCCCGACCCGCTCCGCGAGGACGCCGACCCGGGCACCGCGTACCGGAGAGTCTCCCGCAGCCGTACGACGATCGCCGCGCTGCTCATGGACCAGAAGGTCGTCGCCGGCGTCGGCAACGTCTACCGCGCCGAGGTCCTCTTCCGGCACGGCATCGACCCCTACCGCGCCGGCCGGGACATCACCCCGGCCGAGTGGGACGCCCTCTGGACCGACCTGGTGGAGCTGATGCGGGAGGGCGTGCGGAACAACCGGATTGACACCGTCCGCCCGGAGCACACCCCGGAGGCGATGGGCCGCCCGCCCCGCGTGGACGACCACGGCGGCGAGGTCTACGTCTACCGCCGCGCCACCCTGCCCTGCCACATCTGCGACAGCGAGATCCGCACCGCCGGCCTCGCCGCCCGCAACCTCTTCTGGTGCCCCGGCTGCCAGCGCCGCTGACCCGGGCACCGTCCACCCGGCCGTCCGATCGCCGTTAGAAACCGTGCGGGAGCCACGGGGGCACGGGGGAGCCGAAACCCACCGACGCCTCCAGCAGCGCCCCCTGCCTCAGCTCCCGTACCCGCCCGGCCGCCGCCAGTGACAGCAGGCTCACCCCACCGAGGTAGAGCGCCCCCAACTCCCTTACGGACAGGGTGAGATCGGCCGAGTCCGTCGTACGCTCGCAGGACGCGCCCTTCGCGTCGCCGGTCAGCCGCCACCGCCCCGCGTTCCAGGGGCAGAAGGCGTCCTCCACCTCGAACACGACGTCCACGGGCGCCAGATACGTACGGGCCGACAGGGCAGCGGCCACGTCCACCAGCCGGACGTACCCGGCGTCCCGCGACTGCGGCAGACAGCGACGGAGGTCGGAGACCAGATGCTGCCAGGCGTCGTCGACCGGACGGCCCCGCACCTTCAGCGTCGTCATCAGGTCGATGCCGAACAGGAAGCGCCACAGCGCGGCCTCGCTCGCCGGATCGAGCGCGGCCAGGTCCTCCAGGGTCACCGTGCCGTCGTGACCGCTCGGCCCCCAGCCCATCCTGGTGCGAAAGCGCGCGTACCCGGTGACCTCGCCGTCCCGTTCGGCGACCACGCACTGCAAGGCCGACGCCCCGTCCCGCCCGCTCTCCGGATCGACCAGCGCGGCCCGCTCCCATCCGGGCTGCCGCGCCAGCATGCCGGGGCGGCGGGGCACCAGCGCCGCGTACACCGCCTCGCACTCCGTGAGAACGCCGGCGGGCGGCGCGTAGCGCACCCGTACCTCGTCCGTGCCCTCCGGCAGTGCCAGGGTCACCCGGCTGGTGTCGATCTCGGCGTTGAGCTTGTAGGACGCCGTGCCGTACCCGAAACGGCCGTAGATCGCGGGTTCGGAGGCGAACAGCGCGGCCAGCGGCTCCCCCTTGGCGTGCGCGTCGTCCAGCAGCCGCCGCATCATCGATGTCAGCACCCCGCGCCGCCGGTGCGTCGCGGACACGCTGACCATCGCCACCCCGGCCGTGGGCACGAGCGCGCCGCCCGGCACGGTCATCCGGAAGCTGTAGGCCCCCGACGTACCGACGAGCGTGTCCCCGTCCCAGACGCCCAGGGAGCGGTCGAACTCGGTGACGGACCGGTCCCGTTCGCGTTCCTCGGCCGGGACCGCACCGCCGCCGAAGGCCCGGACCAGGTGGTCCCACCACCGGTCGAACTCCTCCGGGCGCAGCGGCTTCAACTCGGTTCCGTACTCAGTCCCCATGCGCCATGCCTATCAGGGCGAAGCGGGACCAGCCACCCGTTTTCCGCACAGCCGGAGCCCGGCGGTCCGGCGCCGCGCCCACGGCGAAGCGGAATCTCACAGGGGGGACAAGTGGGACCTCCCGTGCCAAGCAGCCGGTCCGCTGGATAGGGTCCCGAACTGATGGCAGCAGGACGACAGCGGCGCGCGAAGGCCGAGACGTTCACGGCCCGGTGGAAGAAGCAGTGGCACCGGGTCCGCGTCGGGCTGCGCAGAAGCGCCGTGGACTACTTCCGCGGGGACGGCTCGGACTGGATCGCCTTCGCCGGGCTGCTGCTGACCGTCCCGGTTCTCGCCGCCATGACCCTCCTGAACCCGGTGTGGTGCTCACCGGCCACCCTGGTCCTGCCCATCGTCGCCGGCGGACTGCTGCTGCGCCCGGCGAGTCTGCTCGGCCTGTACGCGGCGGCGGCCACCGCGCTGATCGTGGAGTCGGTACGGCTCGGCCCGTACACCGAGGGGCCCTCCCGGGTCACCCCGGGCCTTGTCCTGGTGGTCGCCGCGTGCGGCTCCTTCGGGCTGCTGACCGCGCAGTTCCGCAGCCGGGTCGGGGTGCCCTGGCGGCGCGGCGGCACCATGCTGTTCGACCTGCGCGAGCGGATCCGGGTGCAGAGCAAGCTGCCGGAGCTGCCGCAGGGCTGGCACCACGAGATGGCGCTGCGGCCGGCCGGCGGGCAGTCGTTCTCCGGTGACTTCGTCGTCGCGGCCCGCACCAACGGCGGCCGCACCCTGGAGGTCGTCCTCACCGACGTGTCCGGCAAGGGCATGGACGCGGGCTCGCGGGCCCTGCTGCTCTCGGGCGCCTTCGGCGGCCTGCTGGGCTCCCTGCCCCCGCACGCCTTCCTCCCCGCCGCGAACGGCTACCTGCTCCGCCAGGACTGGGACGAGGGCTTCGCCACCTCCATCCACCTGGTCCTCGACCTGGACTCCGGCGACTACGAGCTGTACACCGCCGGCCACCCGCCGGGGCTCCAGCTGAGCGCGGGCAGCGGACGCTGGGAGGCGAAGGCCGCCGAGGGCCCGCTGCTCGGGGTGTACGACGGCGCCCAGTTCGACCCCGTCAAGGGCGCCCTGCGGCCCGGCGATGTCCTGATGCTCTTCACGGACGGCCTGGTGGAGACCTCCGACCGGGACATCGTCGAGGGCATCGACCGCCTCACCGGCGAGGCCGACCGCTATGTCTCCGGCGGCTTCCACGGCGCCGCCTGGCACCTCATCGAGGCGGTGGCGAAGGACGTCAACGACGACCGGGCCCTCCTGCTGATCTGCCGGGAACCCCCGTCGAACCCGCGCTGATCCGGGACACTCCCCCCATGACTCCTCCGCGTCCTCCGACTCCTCTCACGCTCGCCGAGGTGGAGGCCATCGCCCGGGCCGCCCACCAGGGGCAGACCGACAAGGCGGGGCGGCCGTACGCCGAGCACCTCGCCGCCGTGGCCGAAGGCGTCCGCGCCCGCGGTGGCGACGCCGAGCAGATCGCGGCGGCCTGGCTGCACGACTCCGTGGAGGACGACGCCCTCACCCGCGACTGGCTGGCCACCGCCGCCCTGACCCCCCGCACCAAGGCCATCGTGGACGCGCTCACCAAGCGCCCCGGCGAGAAACCGGAGGCGTACGCGCGCCGGATCCTCGCCACCCCGGGCGCCCCGCTGGTCAAGGAGGCCGACCTGGCGCACAACGCCGACCCGCGCCGCCTCGCCGCCCTGGACGAACCGACCCGGAAACGACTGACCGAGAAGTACGCCCGTATGAGCGCACTTCTCGGTGTGGAACCGGTGACGTGAACGAAACCCGCTAGACCCCGGCCGGCTCCCGCAGCTTCTCCCGCTTCTGCCGCTCGCGGGCCAGCTCGGCCGCGTCCTGCCGGAACGCCCACTCCATCCTCGGCTCCATCGCGAACCGGAACACGCGCCGCACCGGCGCGGTGCACAGCACGGTGACGGCGGCACCCGCCAGCAGGGTCACCAGGATCTCGCCGAGCGGCCGGTGCAGCCACGCGTGGTCGAACCACCCGCGGTAGTCGGCGAGCTTCACCAGGAAACCGTGCAGCAGATAGCCGTAGAGCGTGCCCGCGCCCAGCGCCGTGAACCACATCCGCCGGCGCGGCACCCAGGCGAAGAAGCAGGCCGTCAGCACCAGCGAGCAACCCATCAGGGCGAGCGTCATCACCGGGCCGCACCACCACGGCGCGCCCAGCTCCTGCGCGGAGTCCCGGTGGTAGAACCACGCGGTGTTCATGCGCGGCACCGCCCACCAGCCGACCGCCAGCGCCGCCGCGAACACCGGCACCGACGCGATCCGCACCCAGCGCCGGCGCACCAGGTGGAAGTGCTCCGGCTTCAGGCACAGGCCGAGCACGAAGTAGGGGAGGAACTGCAGCACCCGCTGCAGATCGAGGTCGTCACCGATGGTCGGGCTGACGGTCGCCAGCATGGCGACGCCGAGGGCCACCGGAAGCGGCCGGCGCACCAGCTTCCACACGGGCGTGGTGAGCCGCCAGACGAACAGAGCGACCAGGAACCAGGTGAGATACCAGGGGTCGAGGAGACTGATCTCCTCGTGCGAGCCGGTGACGGCGTTCTTGAAAAGCGGGTACGCCGTCTCGAACAGGACGTAGGGCACGGCGACACCGGTGATCAGCCGCTTCAGCCGGTCCGGCCGCATGTCGAAGCTGCGTGAGAAGAAGCCGGAGATGATGATGAACGCCGGCATGTGGAAGGCGTACACCACCGTGTACACGCCCTCCAGGATGCGGCTGTCGCCCTTCAGCGGTTCCCACGAGTGCCCCATCGCGACCAGCACGATGGCCAGGTACTTGGCGTTGTCGAAGAAGGAGTCGCGCTGTTTGCCGGGTCTGTCCGCCTTCGGCTGCGGTTCCCGCGCGCTCATCGGGGTACGCGGTCCGGGCACCCCGTCCGCCGGCTCTTGCGCCGGGGGGAGTGGACTGCGGTTCTGGCCGGGGGACGAGGCGGCGTCAAACATCTCAGGCACCCTAGCGTCGTCTGCGGGATTCCGTAAAACGCCCGCAGTCATTCCTGGTTATCACCCCCGGATACCCGCTTGTTTCCTGAACGTGCCCCTGTGGTCCGCGTGATGGCGTGCACCTACGGGTCGTCAGTTCACCCCTGATGTCCAGATTCATCCCGACTAATAGGGGCATACTGTCCCTCGGTGTCATCAATTCGAATTACCTGCGCACATGATGTGTGCCCCCGGAAAAGAACTCGCGCGAATTGCCGGTGAGTCGGGCGCGCCGGGCGGCTCGAATTCCTGTACGGCACGTCGCCCGCGCCGGGACCCGTCTCCGACGTTGCGTCATGGGCCGCATGGGCCGCCCGGGTTGGTGGCACGATGGTTCTGGCGGGGGTGCGCGGGCCGTACCCCCGGGCCGGGAGAGCGGACCGACCGAGGGTGTGATCAGTTGTGGCCATTTCACTGTCTGTGGTGCTGCTGTTGGCGATCATCCTGGTGGTGTTGATCCGAGGGGGGAACATCAAGGCCGGCCCGGCCATCGTCGCGATCCTCTTCGGCTTCTTCCTGGCCTCCACCGGCATGGCCCCCTCCATCAGCCGCTTCCTGAACTCGATAGCGGACTCCATCAACTCGATCAGGTTCTGACGGGGGCGGGGCGGGGGCGGCGACCGGCCCGCACGACTGATCAAGGACGCGGGAAGAGCGCCCACGCCCGGCACGCCGGCACGTCCACACCGGTGCGGCCACGGCCCCCACACCCCGGCACACCTCACCGCCGCCCCGGCCGCCCGTCGCCGGGGCACCCGGGACGCGCTCACCGTGCAGGCACTGCGGCGAGCGACACCCGCACCGGCCGACCCGCCCCCGGTCGACGCCCCCTCGCGAACCCGTCCCGCCCGGGCGGCGTCCGCTGCGTCCCCTACTCCACGCTCCTGGAACGCCAACGGCTCGGGGCCAGGCGGAGGACGTATCCTCCGCCTGGCCCCGAGCCGTACAGAGCGGGCGACGGGAATCGAACCCGCGTAGCTAGTTTGGAAGACTAGGGCTCTACCATTGAGCTACGCCCGCAACACCGCGCCGCAGGTCGGTGACCGCGGCACTGAGGGCATCGTAGCGGGTCGCCCGCCGTGGAGGCCAACGAGTGGCGCCGCGCCGGTACCACGCGTCCCGCCCCGTCGCATGCGGCCGACGGACCGGGCCCGGGCATGTACCCTACGTGTCGCACCAGACGGGGTGTGGCGCAGCTTGGTAGCGCGTCCGCTTTGGGAGCGGAAGGCCGTGGGTTCAAATCCCGCCACCCCGACCACCGGCTCATCACCTCGTGA
Organism: Streptomyces sp. NPDC023481; assembly: GCF_055560195.1. NCBI lineage: Bacteria > Bacillati > Actinomycetota > Actinomycetes > Kitasatosporales > Streptomycetaceae > Streptomyces > Streptomyces sp. NPDC023481. The sequence continues at coordinate 714,009 of NZ_JBVHJE010000002.1, read as the reverse complement.
TGATCGCCTTTTGGGGCGCTGACCGGCTGCGGTTACTATGCAAGCTGCGCGCCCGTGTGTCCCGGCCCTCACGGCCCGAACTCCTCCGGGCGGCGAAATCCGCCGGGCCGGTCAGGCTCCGGCAGAACCCGAGAAGTCAGCCACAAGGAGACCGAACCGTGAAGAGCGCCGTGGAGACCCTGAACCCGACCCGGGTTCGGCTCACTGTCGAGGTGCCCTTCGAGGAGCTCAAGGACAGCCTCGACGCGGCGTACAAGAAGATCAACCAGCAGGTCACGGTGAAGGGCTTCCGTAAGGGCAAGATCCCCGCCCGCGTGATCGACCAGCGGTTCGGCCGCGGTGCGGTGCTGGAGGAGGCCGTCAACGACGCGCTGCCGAAGTTCTACACCGAGGCGGTCAACGAGGCCGAGCTGAGCCCGCTGGGCCAGCCCGAGGTCGACATCACGGAGCTGAAGGACGGCGAGACGCTGAACTTCACCGCCGAGGTCGACGTGCGCCCGGCCGTGGAGATCCCGGACTACTCCGGTATCGAGGTCGAGGTGGACGCCGTCGAGGTCACCGACGAGGACGTGGAGAAGTCGGTCGAGCAGCTGCGCGAGCGCTTCGCCTCCACCTCCCCGGTCGAGCGGGCCGCCGAGGACGGCGACGTCGTCACCATCGACCTGCAGGCCAAGGTCGACGGCGAGGTCCTGGAGGACGGCATCGCCAACGGTGTCTCGTACACCATCGGTTCCGGCGAGCTGCTGGACGGCATCGACGACGCCGTGAAGGGCCTGTCCGCCGGCGAGGAGGCCACCTTCACCTCCGAGCTGAAGGGCGGCTCCGCCGCGGGCAAGGAGGCCGAGGTCACCGTCAAGGTCTCCCAGGTCGCCGCCCGCGAACTGCCCGAGCTGGACGACGACTTCGCGCAGCTCGCCTCCGAGTTCGACACCCTGGAGGAGCTGAAGGCCGACAGCCGCAAGCGCCTCGCGAACATGAAGCAGTTCGACCAGGCCACCCAGGCCCAGGAGCGCGTCCTGGAGAAGCTGCTGGAGCTGGTCGAGGTCCCGGTCCCCGAGAAGCTGCTCGAGGACGAGATCAACACCCGCAAGCACAACCTGGAGCACCACCAGCTCGGCCAGATGGGCCTCACCCTCGACAAGTACCTGGAGATCCAGGGCAAGACCGCCGAGGAGTTCGAGACCGAGACCCGCGAGGCCGCGGTCAAGGGCATCAAGACCCAGTTCGTCCTGGACGAGCTGGTCAAGAAGGAGAACCTCAACGTCAACCAGGAGGAGCTCACCGAGCACCTCATGCGGCGTGCGGCCTCCTCCGGCATGTCCCCCGACCAGTTCGCCCAGGCCGTCGTCGAGGGCGGCCAGGTGCCGCTCCTGGTCGGCGAGGTCGCCCGCGGCAAGGCCCTGGCCGTCGTGGTCGAGGCCGCCACGGTCAAGGACACCAACGGCGAGATCGTCGACCTGGACGACGAGGAGGAGACCGAGGCCGCCCAGGCGTCGGAGACCTCCGAGGAGAACGCCGAGAACGCCGAGGGCTGAGCGGTCCCACGGCGCCGGTAAGGCACGTACGACGGGCCCCGGGGAACTTTCCCCGGGGCCCGTTTGCCGTACCGGAAGAGGGCAACGAGCCTGAGGGGGCGCGGGGAACCGCGGGAGCGGCCACGGCCGATCCGCACCCGCCCGCGCACCGCACCCGCCGACGGCGACCGGCCACCCGCCCCCGAGCGGAGCGCTACGCCCCCGGCGAACACCCCCATCTCCGGGATTCCCCGAAGGGACCCTCGCGTTAGGGTCCATGAAAGGCAGAACAAGCAGAACTGAGACGGCCCGGCGCCGTCGTAAGACGAGCAGGTGGATACGTGACGAATCTGATGCCCTCAGCCGCCGGCGAGCCTTCCATCGGTGGTGGCCTCGGCGACCAGGTCTACAACCGGCTGCTCAACGAGCGGATCATCTTCCTCGGCCAGCAGGTTGACGACGACATCGCCAACAAGATCACCGCACAGCTGCTGCTCCTTGCCGCCGATCCGGACAAGGACATCTACCTCTACATCAACAGCCCCGGCGGCTCGGTGACGGCCGGCATGGCGATCTACGACACCATGCAGTTCATCCCGAACGACGTGGTGACGATCGGCATGGGCATGGCGGCCTCGATGGGCCAGTTCCTGCTCACCGGCGGCACCGCCGGCAAGCGCTTCGCCCTGCCGCACACGGACATCATGATGCACCAGGGCTCCGCGGGCCTCGGCGGTACGGTCTCGGACATCAAGATCCAGGCCCAGTACCTGCTGCGCACCAAGAAGACCATGACCGAGCTGACCGCGTTCCACTCCGGTCAGTCCGTCGAGACGATCCTGCGCGACGCCGACCGCGACCGCTGGTTCACCCCGGAAGAGGCCAAGGAGTACGGTCTCATTGACGAGATCATCAGGAACGCCTCGGGTGTTCCGGGAGGCGGCGGCACCGGTGCCTGACCGGCCCGACCACGCCACGCACCGCCGAGACACCAGCCCCCCGAACGCCACCAGGACGGTGAACCCCATGAGCAACTTCCCCGGCGCCGCCAACGGCATGTACGAAGGGCCCCGCCCCGACAGCCGCTACGTCATCCCGCGCTTCGTCGAGCGCACCTCCCAGGGCATCCGCGAGTACGACCCGTACGCGAAGCTCTTCGAGGAGCGCGTGATCTTCCTGGGCGTCCAGATCGACGACGCCTCCGCCAACGACGTCATGGCGCAGCTGCTGTGCCTGGAGTCGATGGACCCCGACCGGGACATCTCGATCTACATCAACAGCCCCGGTGGCGACATGACCGCCCTGACGGCGATCTACGACACGATGCAGTTCGTCAAGCCCGACATCCAGACGGTCTGCATGGGCCAGGCGGCCTCCGCCGCGGCCATCCTGCTCGCCGCCGGTACGCCCGGCAAGCGCATGGCGCTGCCGAACTCCCGCGTGCTGATCCACCAGCCGGCGGGCTCCACCGGCCGCGGCCAGCTCTCCGACCTGGAGATCATCGCCAACGAGTTCACCCGGATGCGTGAGCAGCTGGAGAACATGCTGGCCAAGCACTCGAACCGGCCGATCGAGCAGGTCCGCGAGGACATCGAGCGCGACAAGATCCTCACGGCCGAGGAAGCGCTGGAGTACGGCCTGGTCGACCAGATCATCTCCACCCGCAAGCTGAACAACAGCGAGGTCCGCTGACAGCGGATCCGCACACGTCCGGCCCCTCTTGGCTTGATTCACTCCCAAGTGAACCCTGCCAAGGGGGGCCCGGACACCGGGCCCGGCAAGGTACCGTCGGACATAAGGCAGCACCAGGAGCCGCTGGACTCGTAGCGTCCAGGCGTCTCCCAGGCGAAGGGGAAGCACACCGTGGCACGCATCGGTGACGGCGGCGATCTGCTCAAGTGCTCGTTCTGCGGCAAGAGCCAGAAGCAGGTCAAGAAGCTCATCGCAGGGCCCGGTGTGTACATCTGCGACGAGTGCATCGATCTCTGCAACGAGATCATCGAGGAAGAGCTGGCGGAGACCAGCGAGGTGCGCTGGGAGGAACTGCCCAAGCCCCGCGAGATCTACGAGTTCCTCGAGGGGTACGTGGTCGGCCAGGAGGCCGCCAAGAAGGCGCTCTCCGTCGCGGTGTACAACCACTACAAGCGGGTCCAGGCGGGCGAGAACGGCGGCGCGAGCGGCCGTGACGACGCCATCGAGCTGGCGAAGTCCAACATCCTGCTGCTCGGCCCCACGGGCTCCGGCAAGACCCTGCTCGCGCAGACGCTGGCGCGGATGCTGAACGTCCCGTTCGCCATCGCCGACGCGACGGCGCTCACCGAGGCGGGGTACGTCGGCGAGGACGTCGAGAACATCCTGCTGAAGCTGATCCAGGCGGCGGACTACGACGTCAAGAAGGCCGAGACCGGGATCATCTACATCGACGAGATCGACAAGGTCGCCCGCAAGAGCGAGAACCCGTCGATCACCCGTGACGTCTCGGGCGAGGGCGTGCAGCAGGCCCTGCTGAAGATCCTGGAGGGCACGACGGCCTCGGTCCCGCCCCAGGGCGGCCGCAAGCACCCCCACCAGGAGTTCATCCAGATCGACACGACGAACGTGCTGTTCATCGTGGGCGGTGCCTTCGCAGGCCTGGAGAAGATCATCGAGGCCCGGGCCGGCGCCAAGGGCATCGGCTTCGGCGCGACGATTTTGTCCAAGCGGGAGCTGGAGGCCAAGGACGTCTTCGAGGACGTCATGCCGGAGGACCTGGTCAAGTTCGGCATGATCCCCGAGTTCATCGGCCGCCTGCCCGTGATCACGAGCGTGCACAACCTGGACCGCGAGGCCCTGCTCAAGATCCTGGTGGAGCCGCGCAACGCCCTGGTCAAGCAGTACCAGCGGCTCTTCGAACTCGACGGCGTGGAGCTGGACTTCGAGCGCGAGGCCCTGGAGGCCATCGCCGACCAGGCCATCCTCCGCCAGACCGGCGCCCGCGGCCTGCGCGCCATCATGGAGGAGGTCCTCCAGGGCGTGATGTACGAGGTCCCGTCCCGCAAGGACGTCGCCCGGGTCGTCATCACCGCCGACGTGGTCCTCTCCAACGTCAACCCGACCCTGATCCCCCGCGACGCCCGCGGCCGGGGTTCGGGGGAGCAGAAGACGGCGTAGGCACGAGCGACGCACGAAGGGCCCCGGTCGACCGACCGGGGCCCTTCGCCGCTTGGAGTGCCGGGCGGGCGCGTCAGGCCTTGACGCGGACCTCGGCGCGGAGCTTGGCGGTCAGCTCGGCGTCGGCGGCGGGGTCGCTGCTGCGGCCCGCGACGAGGTTGGCGTAGTCCATCGGCATGACGAACCCGATGGTGCTGTGGTCGCCCCAGACGCAGATCGAGAGCGTCACGTTTTTCGGGCCCCCCTTGTTCGCGCCGGTGGGGGCGCTGGCCTGCTGGCACTTGAGGACCGCGCCGTCGAGCCCGGCCGGCGTGTACGTCTTCGGCTCGCCCTTCAGGGACGTCTGGGAGTCGGCCCCGTTCTTCTGCGACTCGGACTTGAAGTACGCGAACATCGCGTCCACGGTCTTCTCGGGGTCGTCGATCGTGCCGTAGACACCACCGAAGTTGATCTGCTTCTTGCTCAGCGGATTGTCCGGGTCCCCGGACTCGTACGCGGCGCTGACGTCCTTGGGGTCGTGCACGCCCCACTTCTCGGCGTCCTTCAGGTCGCTCGGCGTCATGGTGCCGCTGTCACTCTTGGACTTCTTGTACTCGGACAGCACCGTCGCCGGAGTCGTCAGCTTGTGCGGCCCGTCGTCCGCGACGCTGCTGCCGCCGCCACCCAGTGCGAAGTAGGCGCCCACCGCCACGACGGCCACCACGGCCACCGCGCCGATGATCAGACCCGTCTTCTTCTTCCCGCCGGCCGGCTGCGGAGCCTGCGGCATGCCGTAGGGCTGCGGCTGGCCGTAGGGGGCCGGCTGCTGGCCGTACGGGTTCTGCTGCTGCGGGACGCCCTGCTGCGGGTGGCCGTAGCCCTGCGGCGGGGGCGGAGGGGCCTGCTGGGGGTAGCCGTAGCCGGGCTGCGGGGCCTGCGGCTGCTGGCCGTAGGGGCCCGGCTGGCCGTAGGGCCCCGGCTGGCCGTACGGACCGGGCTGCCCCTGCTGGCCGTACGGTCCCGGCTGCTGGGGCGGTCCGCCGTACGGGCCCGGCTGGTTGTTGCTCATTTCTGGGTTCCCCTCCAGATGCCTTATGTGTTCCTGACATCCTGGCCCAGGCCCGGGAACCGCACGGCACCGGGGGCCGCACCGTTACACAACAAACGCGTTTCGGGACCGCCCCGTGACACCCCTAAACTGACCCCCGTGACCGAGAACGCTCAGCAGCAGCCACCCGCGCCCGACACCGAACTGCCGACCCAGTACGCGCCGGCCGATGTAGAGGGGCCGCTGTACGAGCGCTGGGTAGAGCGGGGTTACTTCGAGGCGGACGCGAAGAGCGACAAGCCCGCGTACACGGTCGTCATCCCGCCGCCGAACGTCACGGGCAGCCTGCACCTCGGGCACGCCTTCGAGCACACCCTCATCGACGCCCTGACCCGCCGTAAGCGCATGCAGGGTCACGAGACGCTGTGGCAGCCCGGCATGGACCACGCCGGCATCGCCACGCAGAACGTCGTCGAGCGTGAGCTGGGCAAGGAGGGCAAGTCCCGCCACGACCTGGGCCGCGAGGCCTTCGTCGACCGTGTCTGGCAGTGGAAGGCCGAGTCCGGCGGGCAGATCTCCGGGCAGATGCGCCGCCTCGGTGACGGCGTCGCCTGGTCGCGTGAGCGCTTCACCATGGACGAGGGCCTGTCCCAGGCCGTCCAGACCATCTTCAAGAAGCTCTACGACGACGAGCTGATCTACCGCGCCGAGCGCATCATCAACTGGTGCCCGCGCTGCCTGACCGCGATCTCGGACATCGAGGTCGAGTACCAGGACGACGACGGCGAGCTGGTCTCCATGCGCTACGGCGACGGGGACGAGTCCATCGTCGTCGCCACCACCCGCGCCGAGACGATGCTCGGTGACACGGCCGTCGCCGTCCACCCCGACGACGAGCGCTACCGGCACCTCGTCGGCAAGCTCATCCGGCTCCCGCTCACCGACCGCTCCATCCCGGTCGTCGCCGACGCCCACGTCGACCCCGAGTTCGGCACCGGCGCCGTCAAGGTCACCCCGGCCCACGACCCGAACGACTTCGAGATCGGCCAGCGGCACGACCTGCCGTCCATCACCGTGATGGACGAGCACGCGGTCATCACGGTCCACGGCCCCTTCCAGGGCATGGACCGGCTGGAGGCCCGCTCGGCGATCGTCGCAGCGCTGCGCGCCGAGGGCCGGATCGTCGCCGAGAAGCGGCCGTACGTCCACTCCGTCGGCCACTGCTCGCGCTGCAAGACCACGATCGAGCCGCGCCTGTCCATGCAGTGGTGGGTCAAGGTCGGCCCGCTGGCGAAGGCCGCGGGTGACGCCGTCCGCGACGGCCGCGTCAGGATCCACCCGCAGGAGATGGAGAAGCGGTACTTCGACTGGGTCGACAACCTCCACGACTGGTGCATCTCGCGCCAGCTGTGGTGGGGCCACCGCATCCCCGTCTGGTACGGCCCGAACGGCGAGGTCGTCTGCGTCGGCCCCGACGAGGAAGCGCCCACCGGCGAGGGCTGGCACCAGGACACCGACGTCCTCGACACCTGGTTCTCCTCCGGCCTGTGGCCGTTCTCCACCCTCGGCTGGCCCGAGCAGACCGAGTCGCTCGCGAAGTTCTACCCGAACTCCGTCCTGGTCACCGGCTACGACATCCTCTTCTTCTGGGTCGCCCGGATGATGATGTTCGGGCTCTACGCGATGGACGGCACCCCGCCGTTCCACACCATCGCCCTGCACGGCATGGTCCGCGACCAGTTCGGCAAGAAGATGTCGAAGTCCTTCGGCAACGCGGTCAACCCGCTGGACTGGATGGACAAGTACGGCTCCGACGCCCTGCGCTTCACCCTGGCCCGCGGCGCCAACCCGGGCGTCGACGTCCCGATCGGCGAGGACTGGGTCCAGGGCTCCCGCAACTTCGCCAACAAGATCTGGAACGCGACCCGCTTCGCGCTGATGAACGGCGCGACGGTCCAGGGCCCGCTGCCGGACCCGTCCGCGATGTCCGCGACCGACCGCTGGATCCTCTCCCGCCTCAACTCGGTGGTCGCCGAGGTCGACGCGTACTACGAGGACTTCCAGTTCGCCAAGCTCTCCGACGCCCTCTTCCACTTCGCCTGGGACGAGGTCTTCGACTGGTACGTCGAGCTGTCCAAGACCGTCTTCCAGGCGGGCGGCGAGCCGGCCGAGGTCTCCAAGCGGGTCCTCGGCGAGGTCCTGGACGTCACCCTCAAGCTGCTGCACCCGGTCGTCCCGTTCGTCACGGAGGCCCTGTGGACCACCCTGACCGGCGGCGAGTCCGTCGTGATCGCCGAGTGGCCGACGGACAGCGGCTTCCGTGACACGGCGGCCGAGCAGGAGATCGAGACCCTCCAGTCCGTCATCACCGAAGTCCGCCGCTTCCGCGCCGACCAGGGTCTCCAGCCCGGTCAGCGCGTCCCGGCGCGCCTGACGCTGGACGGTACGGCCCTCGCCCCGCACGAGACCGCCATCCGCCAGCTGCTGCGCCTCCAGCCGGAGGGCGACTCCTTCACGGCCACGGCCACCCTGCCGGTCGCCGGCGCCGAGGTCGCCCTCGACCTGTCCGGCACGATCGACGTCGCCGCGGAGCGCAAGCGCCTCGCGAAGGACCTCGCCGCCGCCGAGAAGGAGAAGGCCCAGGCCACGGCCAAGCTCGGGAACGAGGCGTTCCTGGCGAAGGCCCCGGAGAACGTGGTGGACAAGATCCGCACGCGCCTGGCCAAGGCCGACGAGGACATCGCGCGCATCACCGCCCAGCTGGAGCGGCTGCCGCAGGCGTAGGCGTACGCGGTGAAGGCCCCGGTGCCGCACGGCACCGGGGCCTTCGTCCGGGCGCAGCCAAGCCACCGCACGCGTTGTCGGTCCCGCTCCGTAGACTGGCCCCGTGAGCGACATCCCCGGCAACGAGCAGCCCGACCCCCTCGACGCCTTCGAAGAGCTGATCGCGGAGGAGACGGACCGCGACCCCGACCTCGCGGTGATCGAGGCCGGCAGCCGTACCCTGCGCACCCAGGGCGGCCGGCCGCAGCCCGACGTACCCGCGCGCCCCGAGGACCCCGAGGTCGACAGGGCGTTGCGCGAGGTCGAGGCGGAGCTGGCCACCCGCTGGGGCGAGACCAAGCTGGAGCCCTCGGTCAGCAGGATCTCCGCCCTGATGGACGTGCTCGGCGAGCCCCAGCGGTCGTACCCCTCGATCCACATCACGGGCACCAACGGCAAGACCTCCACCGCCCGCATGATCGAGGCCCTGCTCGGCGCGTTCGAGCTGCGCACCGGCCGTTACACGAGCCCGCACGTGCAGTCGATCACCGAGCGGATCAGCTTGGACGGCGCCGCGATCTCCGCCGAGCGGTTCATCGAGACGTACCAGGACATCAAGCCCTACGTCGAGATGGTCGACGGACAGCAGGAGTACCGGCTGTCCTTCTTCGAGGTGCTCACCGGCATGGCGTACGCGGCCTTCGCGGACGCCCCCGTGGACGTCGCCGTGGTCGAGGTCGGCATGGGCGGCTCCTGGGACGCCACGAACGTGATCGACGGCGATGTCGCCGTCGTGACCCCCATCGACCTCGACCACACCGACCGGCTCGGCGGGACGACCGCGGAGATCGCCGGCGAGAAGAGCGGCATCATCAAGCAGGACGCGACCGTCATCCTGGCCCAGCAGCCGGTGGACGCGGCGCAGGTGCTGCTGAAGAAGGCCGTCGAGGTGGACGCCACCGTGGCCCGCGAGGGCCTGGAGTTCGGCGTCGTCGCCCGGCAGGTCGCCGTCGGCGGGCAGCTGGTCACGCTGCGCGGCCTCGGCGGCGAGTACCCCGAGGTGTACCTGCCGCTGCACGGCGCTCACCAGGCGCACAACGCGGCCGTCGCGCTCGCCGCCGTGGAGGCGTTCTTCGGCGTGGGCGCGCAGCGCGCGGAGCCGCTGGACATCGACACCGTCCGCAAGGCCTTCGCGGCCGTGTCGTCCCCGGGCCGGCTGGAGGTCGTACGGCGCTCTCCCACCGTCGTCCTGGACGCCGCGCACAACCCGGCGGGCGCGCGGGCCACCGCCGAGGCCGTGCGGGAGGCGTTCGACTTCACCCGGCTGATCGGGGTCGTCGGCGCGAGCGCGGACAAGAACGTGCGCGGGGTGCTGGAGGCCTTCGAGCCGATCTTCGCCGAGGTCGTCGTCACACAGAACTCCAGCCACCGCGCCATGGACGCGGACGAGCTGGCCGCGATCGCCGTCGAGGTGTTCGGCGACGAGCGGGTCCAGGTGGAGCCGCGGCTGCCGGACGCCCTGGAGGCCGCGATCACGCTGGCCGAGGAGGAGGGCGAGTTCGCCGGCGGCGGGGTGCTGGTCACCGGTTCGGTCATCACGGTCGGCGAGGCCCGGCTGCTGCTGGGGAAGGGCTGAGAGTCGAGGATGCGTACGCTCTGTGCATCGACCCTGATCGGCGAGTTCTTCGTCATCGGGTTCGCCGGGCTGGTCGCCATGAAGGACCCGGACCTGGCGACCTCCACGGTGTGGCTGGTCAGCGGTGTCGCCATGCTGCTGTGCGTGCTGCTGTGCGGCATGGTGACCCGGCCCGGCGGGGTGGCCCTCGGCTGGGCCCTGCAGCTCGCCCTGATCGCCTCCGGGGTGTTCGTCCCGACCATGTACTTCATGGGTGCGGTGTTCGCGGCGCTGTGGTGGGCGTCGGTGCACTTCGGGAGAAAGGTGGACGAGGCGAAGGCGAGATTCGCCGCCCAGGCCCAGTCCCCCTCCTCCACGGCTGACGCTGCGTAACAAGGGCCCCGACACGCCCTGTAACCTCGTCCCACCGCACCCGTAAGTCGTGTAAGGAGCCCCTCGTGAGCCAGCGCACCCTCGTCCTCCTCAAGCCCGACGCCGTCCGTCGAGGCCTGACCGGCGAGATCATCAGCCGTATCGAGCGCAAGGCCGGCTGGCAGATCACCGCGCTGGAGCTGCGCACCCTGGACCAGGACACGCTGGAGCAGCACTACGGCGAGCACAAGGGCAAGCCGTTCTACGAGCCGCTGGTGGAGTTCATGGCCTCCGGTCCGGTCGTGGCGCTGATCGTCGAGGGCGAGCGGGTCATCGAGGGACTGCGCGCGCTGGCCGGCCCCACCGACCCGATCGCCGCCGCGCCCGGTTCGATCCGCGGTGACTACGGTGTGATCGTGCGCGAGAACCTGATCCACGCCTCGGACTCCGAGGAGTCCGCCGAGCGCGAGGTGAAGATCTTCTTCCCGGGGCGTGCGTAACCTCCGTGGCCGCGGTGGAGGGTTCGGGGGCACGCCCCCGGACCTCGGTTTTCCTGGCATGAGTACCGGCGATCGAGGGAACGGGCATCCCCGAACGCCCGTCTCCACAAGCGAGGCGGCACGCCATCTGGTGACAATGGCGGAGACCCTCGCGCAGTGTTCGTGCAGGCGCGTTTACGATGGAAGCCTTCACGTCACAGCACCCGCCTCGCCGACCTGACATGCCCTCAAAAGCTCGGGAAGGCCAGATGAATCCGGATGGGGAACTCAATGTCGTTCATCGGCCGTGACATGGCTGTCGACCTCGGGACCGCCAACACGCTGGTGTACGTCAGGGGTCGCGGAATCGTACTGAACGAGCCGTCCGTCGTGGCGATCAACACCAACACGGGTGGGATCCTCGCGGTCGGTGCCGAAGCGAAGAAGATGATCGGTCGGACGCCGGGCAACATCGTGGCCGTCCGCCCGCTGAAGGACGGCGTGATCGCCGACTTCGAGATCACCGAGCGGATGCTCCGCTACTTCATTCTGAAGATCCACAAGCGGCGGTACCTGGCCCGGCCGCGGGTCGTCGTCTGTGTGCCCTCCGGTATCACGGGCGTCGAGCGCCGCGCGGTCATCGAGGCGTCCTCGCAGGCGGGCGCCCGCCAGGTGCACATCATCGAGGAGCCCATGGCCGCCGCCATCGGCTCCGGCCTGCCGGTCCACGAGGCCACGGGCAACATGGTGGTGGACATCGGCGGCGGCACCACGGAGGTCGCGGTCATCTCGCTGGGCGGGATCGTCACCGCCCAGTCCATCCGCGTCGCCGGCGACGAACTGGACAACGCGATCATCCAGTACATCAAGAAGGAGTACAGCCTCCTGCTGGGTGAGCGCACGGCGGAGCAGATCAAGATCACGATCGGTTCGGCGTACGACCTCGACAGCGACGAGCACACCGAGGTGCGCGGCCGGGACCTGGTGTCCGGGCTGCCGAAGACCGTCGTCATCTCGGCGGCCGAGGTCCGCAAGGCGATCGAGGAACCGGTCAACGCGATCGTGGACGCCGTGAAGACCACCCTCGACAAGTGTCCGCCGGAGCTGTCCGGCGACATCATGGACCGAGGAATCGTCCTGACCGGCGGCGGAGCCCTGCTGCGCGGGCTGGACGAGCGGCTGCGGCGGGAGACCGGCATGCCGATCCACATCGCCGAGGACCCGCTGGACAGCGTCGCACTCGGCTCCGGCAAGTGCGTCGAGGAGTTCGAGGCGCTGCAGCAGGTCCTCGACGCCCAGCCGCGCAGATGACACAACGCTTCGATTCCGCCGTACGAGACGTTCTCCTCTCGTGCGGCGGATCGTTGATATAGAGGCATAAGCTCCCACAAACGGTCCTTTTGGGGCGCGTCGCAGCATGCGCGTTTTCCCAGGGGGCCTGACGAATTCCTACTTGAGGAAGGGCACGGCCGCCGCACGTGAGGGACACGAAAGAGAGCCGGCTGCTCCTGGTCCTGCTGGTCGCCATCGCGTTCGCGCTGATCACGGTGGACATCCGGGGAGGCCGGAACTCCCCGGTCGACGGTGCCCGGCACGCCGCCGCGGCGGCGTTCGGCCCGGTCGAGAACGGGCTGTCCTCCGCGGTCGACCCGGTCGGAGAGGCCGTCTCCGCGGTCCGTGACTCCGGCAGCCGGCACGACCGGCTCGCCGTACTGGAGCAGCAGAACGCGGCCCTCAAGGCCAAGCTCGGCAGCGACGACCGCAACCGCAGCCGCCTCAAGCAGCTGGACAAGCTGCTGAAGATCGCCGGCGAGGGGCAGTACGGCATCAAGGGCGCCCAGGTCATCGCCATAGGGTCGGCCCAGGGCTTCTCCTGGACCATCACCATCGACGCCGGCGCCGACGACGGCATCCAGCGGGACATGACCGTCCTCAACGGCGACGGCCTGGTCGGCCGGGTCACCACCGTCGGCCCCAGCACCTCCACCGTGCTGCTCGCCAACGACCCCGACTTCACCGTCGGGACCCGGATGGAGGGCGACGACGAACTGGGCTTCGCCTCCGGACAGGGCGACCGCCCGCTGCGCGTGGAACTGCTCAACGGCAAGGCGGAGGTGAAGAAGGGCGACCGGCTCGTCACGTTCGGCTCGCAGGCCGACAAGCCGTTCGTGCCCGGCGTCCCGGTCGGCGTGGTCTCCCGCGTGGACCCCTCCGGCGGCGGCCTGACCCGCACCCTCTACGTCACCCCGTACGTCAGCTTCACCAAGCTCGACATCGTCGGCGTGGTCGTCCAGGCACCGAAGAAGGACCCGCGGGACACGGTGCTCCCGGCCCAGCCGAAACCGGTCCCGACACCGACGGTGACCGTCACGGTCACCCCGTCGGCCGACGCCTCCGCCACAGCCGAGCAGTAGGAGCCGAATCCCATGCGTGTCAACCGGATCCTGCTCTCCACCGCGCTGGTCGTCGTGGCCCTGGTCATCCAGGTGAGCGTCCTCGCCCGGCTGCACCTGCCGGGTGCCGTCCCCGACCTGCTGCTGCTCACCGTCCTTGGCCTGGCGATGGTGTACGGCCATGTCGGCGGCGCCCTCGTCGGTTTCGGCGCCGGTCTCCTCGCCGACCTGGCCCCGCCCGCCGACCACGCGGCCGGACGGTACGCGCTCGTGCTGTGCGTCACGGGCTATTTCGCCGGGCTCATCCGGCCGGAGAACGGCCGGCTGAAGTCGGCGACCGGCCCCATGGCCGTCGTGGTCGCCGCCGCCATCGGCTCCACCCTGCTCTACGCCGGGGTGGGCGCCCTGGTCGGTGACACCGCCGCCCGCCATGTCGGCCTGCCCGGGCTGCTGTTCTCGGCCGCCCTGTACGACCTGCTGCTCGCCCCGTTCGTGGTGCCCGGCGTGATGTGGCTGGCCCGCCGCTCCGACAACGACCCGCTCACCGACAGCGGGGCCGCCGCCAAGGCCGGGGACATCTCCTCCGGCTGGCTCTCCTCCGGCACCGGGCTGCGCATCGGCGGCCAGCGCGGCGGCCTCGGCGCGCTGAAGGCCAAGGCGCGCACCCGCTCCGCCAAGGTCGGCCGTATCAAGGGGGTCAAGCGGCTGTGAGCGGCGGCGAGTTCCACCCCGGCGAGTTCACTCGAACGGGTCAGCCGTCCCGGAACGCGGGCGCACAGGCTGGTCGTTCATCATTCGTACACGCACAGGCGGTTCGCACAGACGACCGCCGCGCCCAGACGTCCGCACACTGAGAGGGGGAGGCAGCCGCAGTGACCAACATCCCCGAGACCGGTCGGACGCCACGCGTCCAGATCCGGCTCGTCGTGATCCAGATCCTCGTCCTCTCCCTCCTCGGCACGCTCGGCGGCCGGCTGTGGTACCTGCAGATCCGCGAGGGCGCCGCGTACCAGAAGGAGGCGTCCGGCAACCACGTGCAGCAGGTCGTCGACCCCGCCGTGCGCGGCGACATCCTGGACGCCCGCGGTGTGCCCCTCGCGGACAACGAGACGCGCCTGGTCGTCTCCGCCTCCCGCACCGACCTGCTGAAGCAGAAGGACGACGGCAGGGCCGTCCTGACCAAGCTGGCCGGCGTCCTCGGCATGAGCCCCGAGGACGTCCTGCAGAAGGTCCGGCTGTGCGACGCCAAGACCCCCCAGCCCTGCTGGAACGGCTCGCCGTACCAGCCGATCCCCATCACCGACGAGGCCACGCCCAAGCAGGCCCTGCAGATCCGCGAGCGCTCCGAGGACTTCCCCGGCATCACCGCCGAACCCGAGGCCGTCCGTCGGTACGCGGCCCCGGGCAAGTCCAACACCGCGCAGGTGCTCGGCTATCTCTCGCCCGTCACCGACGACGAGATCCAGAAGGCCAAGGACACCGACTCGCCCTACCTGCGCTCCGACATGGTCGGCCGCTCCGGCCTGGAGCGGACCTACGACAAGGTGCTGCGCGGCAAGGCCGGCGTCACCCGCTACGAGGTGGACAACCTCGGCCGGGTCATCGGCAAGGCCAAGTCGGACGCGGCCGAGCCGGGTTCGAACCTGGTCACCAGCATCGACTCCCGCGTCCAGCGGGTCGCCGAGTACGAGCTGGACAAGGCGATGAAGGCCGCCCGCCAGCAGTACGACAAGATCACCGGCATGAACTACAAGGCCGACTCCGGCGCCGTCGTCGTGATGGAGGCCAAGACCGGCCGGATCGTCGCCATGGCCTCGGCGCCGACGTACGACCCGAACGTCTGGGTCGGCGGCATCTCGGCCAGGGACTACAAGGCCCTCACCGGCAAGAACTCGGACTACCCGCTGCTCAACCGGGCCATACAGGGCCAGGCAGCGCCCGGCTCGACCTTCAAGGTGGTCTCCACGGCCGCCGCGGTCGAGGCCGGCTACCCCTTCGACGGCCGCTACCCGTGCACCAGCTCCTACTCGGTGGGCAGCCAGGTCTTCAAGAACTTCGAGGGCGAGAACTTCGGCCCCATCTCCCTCGGCCGCGCCCTGGAGGTCTCCTGCGACACCGTCTTCTACGGTCTCGCCGACCGGGAGTGGAAGAAGGACGGCGGCATCAACCCCAAGAAGGGCCGCCCGAAGGACTACTTCTACAAGGCCGCCCACCAGTTCGGCCTCGGCAAGGAGACCGGCATCGACCTGCCCAACGAGGTCACCGGCCGCGTCCCCGACCGCCAGTGGAAGGAGGCCTACTGGAAGGCCAACAAGGACGCCTGGTGCAAGAGCGGCAAGAAGGACGGCTCCTACGTCGAGAAGATCGCCTACGAGAACTGCCTCGAAGGCAACAAGATGCGCGAAGGTGACTCGATCAACTACTCCATCGGCCAGGGCGACACGCTCGTCACGCCGATCCAGGAGGCCGTGATCTACGGCGCCGTCGCCAACGGCGGCACGATGTACCAGCCGACCATCGGCAAGGCGGTCATCAGCGCCGACGGCAAGAGCGTGCAGGAGATCAAGCCGAAGAAGCGCGGAAAGCTCCCGGTCAGCCAGGCCACCCTCAGCGGCATGAACGACGCCTTCGCCGGCGTCGTCACCCGCGGTACGGCGGCCTGGAAGTTCGGCGGCTGGCCGCAGAACAAGATCCCGCTGCACGCCAAGACCGGCACGGCCGAGGTCTACGGCAAGCAGACCACGTCCTGGCTCGCCACCTACTCCAAGGACTACACGGTGATCATGACGATCGCCCAGGCCGGTACGGGTTCCGGAGCCTCCGGTGAGGCCGTGCGCAACATCTACAGCGCGCTCTACGGCGTCCGCGCCGACGGCTCCATCGACAACAAGAAGGCGCTGCTGCCCCAGCCGCAGACGGGCCTGCCCAAGGTCCGCACGGACGGCACCATCGCCGCCCCCAAGATCACCGGTGACCCGGCCAAGGAGGCCGAGGCCGCCCAGAAGGACAACCCCACCAACGGCGACAACCAGCAGCCCGCGGGGACCACCCCCTCGCCCACGACGGGCAACCGCAACACCCGCAGGCGGCCGCGCAGGCGGGGGAGCCGGAGGATGCCCTCATGACCGGCGCGAACAGCTTCTCCGTCTCCGGGTACGGCCCCGAGCGGGCCGGCTGGACCAGGATCTTCGCCCGCGACTCGCTCACCCGTCGGCTGGACTGGCCCATCCTGTTCGCGGCCACCGCCCTGTCCCTGCTGGGCTCGCTGCTGGTGTACTCGGCGACCCGCAACCGCACCGAGCTGAACCAGGGCGACCCGTACTTCTTCCTGGTCCGGCACCTGATCAACCTCGGTATCGGCATCGCCCTGATGGTCGCCACGGTCTGGCTCGGCCACCGCGCCCTGCGCAACGCCGTGCCGATCCTCTACGGCCTGTCGGTGCTCCTCGCCCTGGTGGTCCTCACCCCCCTCGGCGCGACGATCAACGGCCAGCGCAACTGGCTGGTCATCGGCGGCTTCTCGCTGCAGCCCGCCGAATTCCTCAAGGTCACGATCATCCTGGGCATGGCCATGATGCTGGCCGCCCGGGTGGACGCGGGCGACAAGCCCCACCCCGACCACCGGACGGTGTTCCAGTCCCTGTGCCTGGCCGCCGTACCGATCCTGATCCTGCTGCTCATGCCCGACCTCGGTTCGGTGCTGGCCATGGTGGCGATCATCCTCGGCGTGCTGCTCGCCTCCGGCGCCTCCAACCGCTGGGTCTTCGGCCTGCTCATCGCCGGGGTGATCGGCTGCATCGCGATCTGGCAGCTGCACATCCTGGACCAGTACCAGATCAACCGGTTCGCCGCCTTCGCCAACCCGGACCTGGACCCGGCCGGCGTCGGCTACAACACCAACCAGGCCCGCATCGCCATCGGCTCCGGCGGCCTCACCGGGGCCGGGCTCTTCCACGGCTCGCAGACCACCGGCCAGTTCGTGCCCGAGCAGCAGACCGACTTCGTGTTCACGGTCGCGGGGGAGGAGCTGGGCTTCGTCGGCGCGGGCTTCATCATCTTCCTGATCGGAGTCGTCCTGTGGCGCGCCTGCCGGATAGCGCGTGACTCCACCGAGCTGTACGGGACGACCGTCGCCGCCGGGATCGTCGCCTGGTTCGCCTTCCAGTCCTTCGAGAACATCGGCATGACCCTCGGCATCATGCCGGTCACGGGCCTGCCCCTGCCGTTCGTGTCGTACGGCGGCTCCTCGATGTTCGCGGTATGGGTCGCGGTCGGCCTGCTCCAGTCGATCAAGGTGCAGCGCCCGATGTCGGCGTGAGCCACCCGGGCGCCCTCTGCCGTGGCGGAGCCCCGGAGACTAGATTCGGTGCATGGCGGAGACGAAACGCGAGATCGAGCGCAAGTACGAATCCGACGCCGGCGGGCTGCCCGACCTGACCGGCGCCGGCGGGGTCGCGGCCGTCCTCGACAGAGGCCTCGTCGAGCTGGACGCCACGTACTACGACACCGCCGACGAGCGACTGGCCGCCGCCTCGCTCACGCTGCGCCGCCGCACCGGCGGCGCGGACGCCGGCTGGCACCTGAAGCTCCCGGTCGCCCCGGGAGTCCGCGACGAGATCCGGGCCCCGCTCTCCGACACCGTCCCCGAGGAGCTCGCCGCCCTGGTCCGCTCCCGCGTCCGGGACGCCGAGCTGATCCCCCTGGTCCGGCTGCGCTCCACCCGCGATGTCCGGCACCTGGCCGACGCCGACGGCGGCCTGCTGGCCGAGGCGAGCCTCGACACCGTGACCGCCCAGCGGCTCACCGGCGAGAAGCGGACCGCCCAGTGGACCGAGATCGAGGTGGAACTCGCCGACGACGGGGACCCCGCCGTCCTCGACCAGCTGGAGAAACGGCTGCGCAAGGCGGGCGTCCGCCCGGCCGCCTCGCCGTCGAAACTGGCCCGCGCCCTGGAACTGACGGCCGACCGCCGCCCCGCCGGGAAGTCCGGCCCGACGCGGCCGGTGACGGCGGGCGATCATGTCCTCGCCTATCTCCGCGCCCAGCGCGACGCCCTGGTCGAGCTGGATCCCGCCGTCCGCCGGGGCCTGCCCGACACGGTCCACCGTATGCGGGTCGCCACCCGCCGAGCCCGCACCACCCTGCGCACCTTCGGCACCGTCCTGGACCGCGCCGTCACCGACCCCGTCGGCGCCGAGCTGAAGTGGCTCGCCGGCGAGCTGGGCGTCCACCGCGACCAGGAGGTGCTGGCCGACCGGCTGAGGACCGCCCTCGCCGCGCTCCCGCCCGCCCTGGTCACCGGGCCCGTCCGCGAACGGATCACCGCCTGGGCCGAGGCCCGGCAGCACGGCGCCCACGGCCACCTCACCGGTGTCCTGGACTCCCGCCGCTATCTCACCCTGCTGGACACCCTGGACGCCCTGCTCGCGGACCCGCCGCTGCGCGAGGCGGCCGCCAAGAAGCCGGGCAGCAAACCGGGGAAGAAACCGGGCAGGAAACCTCAGAAGGCGCTCGGCAAGGCCGTTCGCAAGGCTGAGAAGAAGCTGACGGCTGTCATGGAGCACGCGCTGGAGCTGCCACCGGGCCGGGACCGCGACCTCGCCCTGCACGAGGCCCGCAAGAAGGCCAAGCGCACCCGCTACGCGGCCGAAGCCGTCACCCCCGCCCTCGGCGCCCCCGCCCGCGGCCTCACCAAGGCCATGAAGTCCCTCACCACCCTCCTCGGCGACCACCAAGACAGCGTCATGGCCCGCCGCACCCTCCTGGAACTGTCGGCGGTGGCCCACGCGGCCGGCGAGAGCACGTTCACGTACGGGGTGCTGTACGGCAGGGAGGAGGCGCGGGCGGCCGCGCTGGAGGCCGAGCTGCCCGCCCGCTGGAAGAAGGCCGGGGGCGGGGCGACCGGCTGAGCGTTCGGGGGAGGCCGCCGGTCGGGTTACGCTTGATGGTCACCCCGCCCCCAGCCTCCGGCCGGGGGTACCCCCAGTCAGCTCATGAAGGTTCGCGAGATGCCTGTCGAGTCGGTTTTCCCGCAGCTCGAAGCTCTGCTCCCGCACGTGCAGAAGCCGATCCAGTACGTCGGCGGAGAGCTCAACTCCACGGTCAAGCCGTGGGACGAGTGCGATGTCCGCTGGGCGCTCATGTACCCGGACGCGTACGAGGTCGGACTGCCCAACCAGGGCGTGATGATCCTCTACGAGGTCCTCAACGAGCAGCAGGGCGTCCTCGCCGAGCGCACCTACAGCGTGTGGCCGGACCTGGAGGCGCTGATGCGCGAGCACGGCGTCCCGCAGTTCACGGTGGACAGCCACCGCCCGGTGAAGGCCTTCGACGTGTTCGGCCTCAGCTTCTCCACCGAGCTCGGTTACACCAACATGCTCACGGCCCTGGACCTGGCGGGCATCCCGCTGGAGTCGAAGGACCGGGGGCTGGACGACCCGATCGTCCTGGCCGGCGGCCACGCGGCCTTCAACCCGGAGCCGATCGCCGACTTCATCGACGCGGCCGTGATCGGCGACGGCGAGCAGGCCGTGCTCGACATGACCCGGATCATCCGCGAGTGGAAGGCTGAGGGCCGCCCCGGCGGCCGCGAGGAGGTCCTCTTCCGCCTGGCGAAGACGGGCGGGGTCTACATCCCGGCGTTCTACGACGTCGAGTACCTCTCCGACGGCCGTATCGCCCGCGTGGTCCCCAACAGGTCGGGCGTGCCGTGGCGCGTCTCCAAGCACACGGTCATGGACCTGGACGAGTGGCCGTACCCCAAGCAGCCCCTCGTGCCGCTCGCCGAGACGGTCCACGAGCGGATGTCCGTGGAGATCTTCCGCGGCTGCACCCGCGGCTGCCGCTTCTGCCAGGCCGGCATGATCACCCGTCCGGTGCGCGAGCGCTCCATCACCGGCATCGGCGAGATGGTCGACAAGGGCCTGAAGGCCACGGGCTTCGAGGAGGTCGGCCTCCTCTCCCTCTCCTCCGCGGACCACTCGGAGATCGGCGACATCGCCCAGGGCCTCGCGGACCGCTACGAGGACGACAAGATCGGTCTCTCCCTGCCGTCCACCCGCGTCGACGCCTTCAACGTCGACCTGGCGAACGAGCTGACCCGCAACGGCCGCCGCTCCGGCCTGACCTTCGCGCCCGAGGGCGGCTCGGAGCGCATGCGCAAGGTCATCAACAAGATGGTCTCGGAAGAGGACCTGATCCGCACGGTCGCCACGGCCTACGGCAACGGCTGGCGCCAGGTGAAGCTGTACTTCATGTGCGGCCTGCCCACGGAGACCGACGACGACGTCCTCCAGATCGCCGACATGGCGACGCGGGTGATCGCGAAGGGCCGCGAGGTCTCGGGCTCGAACGACATCCGCTGCACGGTCTCGATCGGCGGCTTCGTCCCCAAGCCCCACACCCCCTTCCAGTGGGCCCCGCAGCTCTCGGCGGAGGAGACGGACGCCCGCCTGGCGAAGCTGCGCGACAAGATCCGCGGCGACAAGAAGTACGGCCGCTCCATCGGCTTCCGCTACCACGACGGCAAGCCCGGCATCGTCGAGGGCCTCCTCTCCCGCGGCGACCGTCGCATCGGCGCCGTCATCCGCGCGGTCTACGACGACGGAGGGCGCTTCGACGGCTGGCGCGAGCACTTCTCCTACGACCGCTGGATGGCCTGCGCGGACAAGGCGCTGGCCCCGTTCGGCGTGGACGTCGACTGGTACACCACCCGCGAGCGCACCTACGAGGAGGTCCTCCCGTGGGACCACCTCGACTCCGGCCTGGACAAGGACTGGCTCTGGGAGGACTGGCAGGACGCCCTCGACGAGACGGAGGTCGAGGACTGCCGCTGGACCCCGTGCTTCGACTGCGGTGTGTGCCCCCAGATGGACACGTCCATCCAAATCGGCCCGACCGGCAAGAAGCTGCTGCCTCTGACCGTCAAGAACGGTGGCCCGACACCGGCTGCGAGCGGTCACACGCACTGAGGTGAGCGAGGAGGCCGGCGGCCTGCACCTGGGACGGTGGCAAGAAGTCGCCCCCGCTGACCGTCAACTACGCGGGCCCGGCACCGGCTTGGGGTGGGCACGCACACTGAGTGGGCGGTCGGGGTGAGGGTTCTGCCCTCTTGCCGACCGCCCTGGGTGGATATGTGCGGTTGTGTGGTTGAGCCGTTCATGGGCTGGACCGCCGGTCTCTGCCCGTCAGTTGCAGAAGTTGAGGATGGGCAGGAGGCCGTTGCCGCACTGTTCGCCGCCTCCTCCGCCGCCGTGGGCGGGGGTGGCCTTGGTGGCGA
The DNA here is from genome assembly GCF_055560195.1 of Streptomyces sp. NPDC023481. Taxonomy (NCBI): domain Bacteria; kingdom Bacillati; phylum Actinomycetota; class Actinomycetes; order Kitasatosporales; family Streptomycetaceae; genus Streptomyces; species Streptomyces sp. NPDC023481. The sequence continues at coordinate 692,418 of NZ_JBVHJE010000002.1, read as the reverse complement.
GGTGCGTGGCGGGCGTCGCGGCCACGGCGGAGGTGGCGGTCGCCATCCCCGCCACACAGGCGATGCTCACGACTGCGCTGACCGCGAGGACGCGCGGGATCCGGGAAACGACCCTCTTGGGGTGCGGTGTTGTGTTCATGAACTCACCTTGCACACTCCCGCGACCAGTTGCCCGCCGAGCGCATCCAAGGGGGTGAGTCGCCCCCAGGGTTGGTCCGACGCGGGCTGACGGCGGTCAGTGCAGGATGCTCACGGCGCGCGCGATCACGAGGAGCGAGGTCAGCAGGGCCGAGATGCTCTGCACGGCCATCAGGAGCTTGGCTCGGGTCGACAGCGGCATGGTGTCGGTCGGGCTGAAGGCCGTGGAGTTGGTGACGGACACGTACAGGTAGTCGATCAGGGTGGGAACCCAGTCCGAGGCGCCGCTGGCGCCGTCGGCGACCTCCTGTACGGCGTCGTCGTTCTCGTCCTGCGAGAAGCGGAAGTCCGCCAGCGGCAGGGCGGAGCGGGGTGACTGGGTGCGGCTGACCGGGCCGCCCCGGTCCAGCTCCCAGTAGGCCAGGCCGAAGACGATGATGTTGGTGAGCCAGACCTGCAGCGCCGCCACCAGCAGCGAGCGGCCGTCCTTCACCCCGGCGTACACCAGCTCGTGGACCAGGATGACCAGCGACGCGAGGTTGCTGACCGCGATGACGGCCACGAGCGTCAGCGACAGCACCCGGAAGGCCTTCGTCTGCCGGGTCAGGCGCTTGGGGTTGATCGCGATGAGCGGGACGAGCAGCAGGCACTCCAGGGCGGGCAGCACGTAACGAGGAGCGATCAGCAGCTTCTGCGGCAGGAGCAGGTACAGGGCGATCGCCACGAGCGTGGCGATCACCGCCGGCAGCCGTGCCTCCCCCCTGCGCTCATGCCGAGGATGCCTGGTCCTCGCCTCCGCACGCGTACGCGCCATACCCCGGCCTTCCGGTCGCCCGCCACCGACAACGCACGGCACCCTCGCATCCGTGAGCGATGCGGGCCGCCGGGCACCTCCAGCATGTACCCCCGGACACGCGGGTCAGCCGGAGGCGCACCCCGTGGGCAGCGCGCTCCTACGACCGGTTCGGCGGGGCAAAGTCCCCCGAGGCGCCGTCCGGCCGGGCCAGGCGGTCGTCCAGCCAGTCGAAGACCCGCTGCTCGAACAGCGCGCGGCCCATCGGCTCGCAGTGCAGGTGCGCCCCCTCCGTTTCGGTGAAGCGCACGAGTTGCTTCGGGCCGGGCAGGAGGTCGTACAGCTCCCGTGCGGCGCCCGGCCAGAAGTGTTCGCCGTCCGGATCGGTGATCAGCAGCGGGGTGGTGATCCGGCCGGCGACCGGCGTGACGTCGTACCGGGAGACCTCCGTCAGCAGGTCGAACGGCGAGGCGATGCCGTACGGCTTGGCGCGCCAGCGCCACGTCGCGGCCAGTGCCGGTTCCCGGCGCAGGCCCTCCGCCATGAAGCCGTCGAAGGCGGCCCGGTCGCCGGACTCCCACAGGGCGCGCAGGTCGGGGCCGAGGTGGTGCCACCAGCTGTCCACCACCCGGACCACCCCCGGGTCGGCCACCGCCGCGGCGATCCGGTGCTCGAAGGCGAGCGCCCGCGGAACCCAGTACCCGGCCTGGCTGATGCCGGCCAGGGCGAGCCGCCGGGGGTCGACGTCGGGGCGGGCGAGGAGGAAGTCGACGACCGGTGTGATCACGTTCTCCCAGTCCGGCCGGAAGGGCACGCCCCGCTCGAAGAGCATCGACTGCTGGCCGGGGCCGTCGAAGAGCAGGACGCGGTAGCCGCGGGCCACCGCGGGGGCGCCGAGCAGCGTCCAGGCGGAGCTGATCGGGCCGTCGCTGCCGTTGTTGACGATCAGCGTGGGCAGCGGGCCGGATCCGCCCGCCGGGCCGATCAGGTAGCCGGGCAGGGACGTGTCCTCGTACGGGATCGACACCGGCCCGGCGGGCGGGTCCCAGGCCCCGAGGAAGCGGTCGAAGCACGCGCGGTGCTCGGGGAACACCTCGGCCAGCCGTCGGTCGGGATCGGCGGTCGCGTCCACGCCCACCAGCGCGGTGCCGGCGTACCCGGCGGCGCGCAGCCAGCCGTCCCGCGCGCTCACCGTCCGCCCCTCGGCCGCGGCGCGTTCGGCCCGCTCGCGGACCCCGCGGGCCAGCTCCACCCAGGCAGTGCACCAGGCCTCGCCGTCCCCGTCCGCCACGACGGAGGCGGTGGCCAGCACCTCGCCCACGTCGGCGCCCTGCCGCCAGGCCGAGCCCAGGGCGAGCCGGATCTCGTAGTCGAACTGGACGTTCGTGCTGAAACGGTAGGTCATGGCGGCTCCCGGACACATCCCGGTCAGGCTCCGGACAGGTCGTACGCCCCCTTCGACCGCCCGCACCGCACCGAACGCACCGCACCGCACCGCACCGCACCGCACCGCACGTTCACGCTAGGCGGCCTCCGCCTGCCCCGCACGTCCGCCCGCCCCCTACGACAGGCGGCACCGGGCCCCGCGGCGGCACGATGGGAGAGGAGCCGGCGTGCGAGCCGACGGGAGGAGCTGCCATGGCTCAGCGGACGGAGACGAGGGCACCCACGCGGAGGCCCGCCCGCACCGGCGGTGTCTTCCTGTCGTTCGCACCGTGGATCATCTTCGGGGTGGTCGCGAGCCCCAGTACCTGGGAGTACGCGGCGCTCGCCGCCCTGGTCGCCTTGATCGTCCTGTCGGGGCAGGACATGCTGCACGGCAGGATCCGCGTCCTGGACGTGACCGGCATCGTGTTCTTCGCCGTGATCTCCGTGCTCGCGCTGGCCCTCGGCCGCGGGCAGCTCCTCTGGCTGGAGACGTACGCCCAGGTCATCTCCAACGGGCTGGTCGCCGTCGTGGCGCTCGGCTCGCTCTTCGCCGACCCGTTCACCGCGCAGTACGCCCGCGAGCAGACGCGCCGCGAGCTGTGGGACTCACCCGTCTTCCGGCACGTCAACCAGGTGCTGACGGCCGTGTGGGGGCTGGCGTTCGCCCTGATGACGGTCTCGACCTGGCTGGCCGTCCGGTACCCCGGCCAGGACGACTGGTTCAACTGGGTCGTCCCCGTCGCCCTGCTGGTCCTGGCCGTGAAGTTCACCGAGCGCTACCCGGAGTCGTACAAGGAGCGCGTAGCGCCGACGCGCGCGTGACGGCGGGAACACGTCGGCGCGGCGGGCCGGGATCCGGACGGGCGTCCCGTGCGTCCAGCACGGTATGGACCTCAGGAAACCGCCACCCGCGCCGCCCCCGCCCGAGGGCTGCCTCGTCGTCGCCGTCCGCCTGCCGGTGCGGATCGTCATCCTGGTGCTGGTCGTGCCGGTGCGGATGGTCTGGGACGCGCTCGTCGTCACCGGGCGGTTCCTGCGGGACACCGTTCTCCGGCCGCTCGGGCGGGCACTGCTGTGGGCCGCCGAGGCCGTGTTCGTGTGGCCGTTCGCGGGGCTGTGGCGGTACGTCCTGGTCCCCGCCGGCACCGTGCTCCTCGTCGTACCGGCCGTGTGGCTGTACCGGTACGTGCTCACCCCCGCCGGACACGCCCTCGCCCGGCTGGCGCGCGGGGCGGGCGCAGGGTGCGGGTGGGTGTGGGCGCGCGTGCTCACCCCGGTCGGGCTCGCGCTGGCCTGGCTGCTGAGAGGCGCCGGCACGGTGCTGGCCGCCGTCGGGCTCGGCGTGTACACCGCCGTCGCCTGGCTGGCGAGGTATCTGCTCGTCGTGCCCGCGCGGTGGCTGCACGCCTGGTTCCTCGCGCCCGTCGGCCGGGCCGTCGCCCGGTGCGTACGGGGACTCGGGTGGCTGCTGGGCGTGCTCGGCACCGGCGTCGGCGTCGCCCTGTACCGGACGGGCCGCGTCCTGCTCGTGCTGCCCGCGCTCGCGCTGTGGCGCCGGGTGCTGGTGCCCGTCGGCCGGTTCCTCGCGGTCGTCGCGCGCGAGGCCGGCGACGCGCTCGGACACGCCTGGCGGGTCGCCGGGCGGATCTCCCGGGCCGTGGGGCGGGTGCTCGGGACCCTCTTCCGGTGGATCCTCGTGGAGCCGGTGCGCCGGGTGTACCGGACCGTCCTCACCCCCCTCGGACACGTCGTACGGGACACGGTCCTGCGGCCCGTCGCCGACGGTGTGCGCGCGGTGCGCCGGATCGCGCGCGAGGCCCTGGCCTCGGCCCGCGACACGGTGCGGCAGACCCGCGCCGACGTGCGGCGCGTGCTGTTCGGCGAGACCCGGCAGCAGGTGCCGGTGGACCGGCGGGAACCCTCGGGCCGCGACACACGTACTCTTGGTAGGAGTACGACCGCTCTCACGAAGGACTAGGACACTGGGCAAGCGACAGCCCGAAGGCCCGCCGCCCGCACCCGCGGTGCAGCGCATCCGACTGCGCTACACCAAGCGCGGCCGCCTGAGGTTCACCAGCCACCGAGACTTCCAGCGCGCCTTCGAGCGGGCGCTGCGCCGCGCCGAGGTGCCCATGGCGTACTCGGCCGGGTTCACGCCCCATCCGAAGGTGTCCTACGCCAATGCCGCACCCACCGGCACGGGCAGTGAGGCGGAGTACCTGGAGATCGCGCTCACCGAAGCGCGTGACCCCGAGACCCTGCGCGTCCTCCTCGACGAGTCGCTGCCCGCCGGGCTCGACGTCGTCGACGCGGTCGAGGCGCGGACCTCGGGCCTCGCCGACCGGCTGACGGCCTCCGTGTGGGAGCTGCGGCTGGACGGCGTCGACCCGGCCGACGCCCGGCGCGCGGTCGAGGCGTTCACCGGAGCCGGCACCGTCGAGGTGCAGCGCACCACCAAGAACGGCGTCCGCACCTTCGACGCCCGCCCGGCCGTGGTGAGCCTGGAAACGCACGGTTCGCCGGCTGATAGGCCGAGCGACCAGCCCTGTGCGATACTGCGGCTGGTTGTTCGGCACGTGACGCCTGCCGTACGACCCGACGACGTCCTGTCCGGTCTCCGCGCCGTGGCCGACCTGGCGCCGCCGGTCCCCGCTGCGGTGACCAGGCTGGCGCAGGGGCTGTTCGATGAAGAGACCGGCACGGTGACCGACCCGCTCGCGCCCGACCGCGAGGCTGCCGGGGCCCTGACGGCCCAGCCGGCCGCCGCCGCGACGGCGCCGATGCCGGAAGGTCCCGCGTAGGGACGGACGTCGTAGCGCCGCCCTGGTACTCGGGAGCCACCTGGGTCGGGCAGCGCACCCACCAGAAGACTTTCGCCAGGCCGTACCGACAAGGCGTACGGAACCGGCGAGACAGGACACAGAGTGCTCCCGTGCGGCGCCCGCGCCCCGGACGGCGGCCATCGCGCATCGCGCGGGCCGCGGACGTCAACGGCGGACGGTCCCCAGAGACCGTCGCCGGACCAGGTGCGGCGCCCGGGAGCCTGACGGGAGAAACGCCCGCATGCTCGAGCCGACCGAACCCACCGAGGGTTCCGAACTCAACACCCCCAGCGACACCCTGCCGCCGCGCAGGCGTCGCCGTGCCGCCTCCCGCCCGGCGGGGCCGCCCTCCGCGGCCGCCGAGGCGCCCGCCGAGGTCACCGTGCCGGCCATACCGGCCGCCGACGCCGACGAGGTCGCCGACGTGACCGAGGAACCGGCCGCGGAAGCGCCTGCCGCCGCCGAGACCGCTGTGGCCGAAGCGCCTGCCGCCGAGGAGGCCGCCCCGGCCGCGCGTCCGCGTCGCCGTGCCGCCCGCCGGGCCTCCGCGCCCGCCGGTGCGCCCACGTCCGCCGAGGCCGCCGAGACCGTCGTACCGGCCGCGTCCGCCGCCGAGCCGGAGAAGACCGCCGTGGCCGAGGCCGGCGCGGTCGTCACCGGCGAGGAGGCCGCACCCCGCCGCACCCGGCGCCGGGCCACGCGCAGCGTCGCCGCGCCGACCGAGGCCGCCACCGCCGAGAGGGGTGCGACTGCCGAGGCCGCGGAAGCGCCTGCCGCCGCCGAGACCGCTGTGGAGACCGCTGTGGCCGAAGCGCCCGCCGCCGAGGAGGCCGCCCCGGCCGCGCGTCCGCGTCGCCGTGCCGCCCGCCGGGCCTCCGCGCCCGCCGGTGCGCCCACGTCCGCCGAGGCCACCGAGACCGTCGTACCGGCTGCCGCCGCGTCCGCTCCGCAGGACCAGGCCGCCACCCCGGCGCCTGCTGCCGAGTCCGCCACGACGGCCGAAGAGGTCGAGGCCGCGCGTCCGCGTCGCCGTGCCACCCGCCGGGCCTCCGCGCCCGCCGGGGCACCGAAGGCCACGGAGGAGGCCCCGGCCGCTGTTCCGGGCGCCGCGCCGAAGGCCGCCGACGAAGCTCCCGCCGCCGCCGCTGCCGTCGCCGCGGAGCCCGAGGCGCCCGCTGCCGAGGAGGAGGCCGCTCCGCGTCGTACGCGTCGTCGTGCCACCCGGCAGGTGGCCGCGCCCGTGGCCGGTGAGGGCGAGCAGGCCCCTGCCGCCGCTCCCGAGCCCGAGGAGGCGCCGGCCGAGGCTGCCACTGAGGAGGCCACTCCGCGTCGTACGCGCCGTCGTGCCACCCGGCAGGCGGCCGCGCCCGGTACCGAGGAGGCCGTGGCCGCCGAGGCCGAGGAGGCGCCGGCCGAGGCTGCCACTGAGGAGGCCACTCCGCGTCGTACGCGTCGTCGTGCCACCCGGCAGGTGGCCGCGCCCGGTACCGAGGAAGCCGTGGCCGCCGAGGCCGGGCAGGAAGAGGAGGCCGCGGTGACCCCCACCCCGGAGGTCCCCGCGACCACGACCACCGAGCCGGCCGCCGAGGCCGCCGCGCCGCGCCGGGGCCGCCGCCGGGCCGTCCGCGCCGCGTCCGGGTTCGCCGAGCCCGCCCGCCCGGCCCGGTCCGCCGCCGCGGAGGCCGACGAGGCCGACGCCCCGCGCCGGCCGGCCCGCCCCGCCGTCGCCGTCTTCCAGCCGCCGGTCTTCACCGAGCCCAGGTTCCAGACCCCCGAGCGGGCCGCGGCCGAGGCCGCCGCCTCCACCACCGAGGCGGAGGAGCCCGAGGAGCAGGCGGAGTACGCGGAGGAGCGCGCCGAGGCCGGTGGCCGCCGGCGCCGGCGCCGCCGTGCCGCCGCCGAGGAGACCCGCCCGGTCGAGGTCGCGGCCGAGGAAGAGGAGGAGGCCGAGGAGGCCCCCGAGTCCGCCGAGGACCTCGCCGAGGGCGAGGAGGGCGACGACACCGAGGGCGCCGAGGGTTACGAGGAGGGCGGCTCGCGCCGCCGGCGCCGCCGTGGCGGACGCCGTCGCCGGCGCGGTGACGCGGCCGACGGCGAGTCCGGCGAGGGCGCGGACGCCGAGGCCGACGACCTGGCCGCCGAGCAGGCCGCGCAGGACGCCGAGGACACCGCCGAGCAGGACGAGGAGGACACCGAGGAGGGCCGCTCCGAGGACTCCGGCGCCTCCAGCACCAGCAGCCGCCGGCGTCGCCGCCGCCGGCGCCGGGCCGGTGACACCGGTGGCGAGGCCGAGTCGTCCGAGGACGACCCGGAGCGCACGGTCGTCAAGGTCCGCGAGCCGCGCAAGCCCAGCGAGCCGTCCGACGAGGTGCAGTCCATCAAGGGCTCGACCCGTCTGGAGGCCAAGAAGCAGCGCCGCCGGGAAGGCCGGGAGCAGGGGCGCCGGCGCGTTCCGATCATCACCGAGGCCGAGTTCCTGGCCCGCCGCGAGGCCGTCGAGCGCGTGATGGTGGTCCGCCAGCACGGCGACCGTACGCAGATCGGCGTCCTGGAGGACGGCGTGCTCGTCGAGCACTACGTCAACAAGGAGCAGTCGACCTCGTACGTCGGCAACGTCTACCTGGGCAAGGTCCAGAACGTGCTGCCGTCGATGGAGGCCGCCTTCATCGACATCGGCAAGGGCCGCAACGCGGTGCTGTACGCCGGTGAGGTCAACTTCGAGGCGCTCGGCATGGCCAACGGACCGCGCCGGATCGAGTCCGCCCTGAAGTCCGGCCAGTCCGTCCTCGTGCAGGTCACGAAGGACCCGATCGGGCACAAGGGCGCGCGTCTGACCAGCCAGGTCTCCCTGCCGGGCCGTTACCTCGTGTACGTCCCCGAGGGCTCGATGACCGGCATCAGCCGCAAGCTGCCCGACACCGAGCGGGCCCGGCTGAAGACCATCCTCAAGAAGATCGTCCCCGAGGACGCGGGCGTCATCGTGCGCACCGCCGCCGAGGGCGCGAGCGAGGACGAGCTGCGCCGTGACGTCGAACGGCTCCAGGCGCAGTGGGAGGACATCCAGAAGAAGGCCAAGAACGGCGGCAACGCGCCCACGCTGCTGTACGGCGAGCCGGACATGACCGTCCGGGTCGTGCGGGACATCTTCAACGAGGACTTCTCCAAGGTCATCGTCAGCGGTGACGAGGCCTGGCAGACGATCCACGGCTACGTCTCGCACGTCGCCCCGGACCTGGCCGGCCGGCTGTCCCGGTGGACGAGCGAGGTCGACGTCTTCGCCACCTACCGGATCGACGAGCAGCTCGCCAAGGCGCTGGACCGCAAGGTCTGGCTGCCCAGCGGCGGTTCGCTGGTGATCGACCGGACCGAGGCGATGGTCGTCATCGACGTCAACACCGGCAAGTTCACCGGCCAGGGCGGCAACCTGGAGGAGACGGTCACCAGGAACAACCTGGAGGCGGCCGAGGAGATCGTGCGCCAGCTGCGGCTGCGCGACCTCGGCGGCATCATCGTGATCGACTTCATCGACATGGTGCTGGAGTCCAACCGGGACCTGGTGCTGCGCCGGCTGCTGGAGTGCCTGGGCCGCGACCGTACGAAGCACCAGGTGGCCGAGGTGACCTCGCTGGGCCTGGTGCAGATGACCCGCAAGCGGGTCGGCCAGGGCCTGCTGGAGTCCTTCTCCGAGACCTGCGTCCACTGCAACGGCCGCGGTGTCATCGTCCACCTCGAGCAGGCCACCGCCAACGGTGGCGGCGGCAAGCGCAAGAAGCGCGGTGGCCGCGGCGAGGCGTCGGAGCCCGCGCACGAGCATGTGCACGAGACCGCCGCCGTGGCCGTGGAGACCGGCGAGGCCGTCGAGCCCGAGGTGGAGACCGCAGCGGAGGTGGCCGCCGAGGTCGCCGAGCCGGTGTCCCTGCCGGCGCCCGAGTTCACGCCGGACGAGGAGCTGTACAGCAGCGTCGCCGAGGCGGAGGCGGCGGCCGGCCGTGGCCGCACGCGGCGCCGGGCGAGCCGCCGGGCGTCGGCTCCGGCGGGCGCGCCGAAGGCGGAGCGTGCGTCCCGGGCCGACCGGGCAGCCAGGGCGGAGCAGGCTCCGGTGGCCGAGCAGGCCCAGGTGCCGACCGCCCAGGACGTCACCGCCGAGGAGGCGGCGACGCGCCCGGTGCGGCCGGAGCCGGCCGCACAGGCGCTGGCCGAGCCGACGGCCGCCGAGGACCAGGTGGTTCCGGCGCCGCAGGCCGAGGCACCGGCCGAGGAGGCCGCGCCCAGGGGCCGTACGCGCCGTCGGGCCACCCGGAAGGTGTCGGCCCCGGCCGGCTCTCCCGAGGGCGCCGAGGCGGCCGTGGTGACGGTGCCGGAGACCGCGCACGCGGCCGAGGCACCGGCGGAGCAGCCCGCTCCGGCCGCCGAGGCCCCGGCCGAGCAGCCGGCGCAGGCCGACAGCGCCGCCGCCCCGGCCCGCCCGCGCCGCCGTGCGGTGCGCAAGGCCACCGCGCCGACCGCGTCCGAGGAGGCGGCCGTCGTGGTCGTCCCGTCGGCCGCGCCGGAGGCCGCCGAGGCGGCCCCGTCCGAGGCGGCCGCGCAGGCCCCGGCGGACGAGGTGACGGCCGAGGAGGTGGCCGAGGCGACGGCTCCGGCCAAGAAGGCGGCCCGTAAGACCGCCGCGAAGAAGACGGCGGCGAAGAAGACGGCCGCCAAGAAGACCGCGGCCAAGAAGACGACCGCGAAGAAGACGACGGCCAAGAAGGCGGCCAAGACCGCCAAGACGGCCGCCGCGAAGTCGACGGCGAAGAAGACCACCACGGTCTCCACCGCCGGCGACGAGGGCTGACACCCGCGGTGTGCGGCCGGTTCACGTGACCGGCCGCACACCGGTGGGGCCGGTCCGAGTGACCGGCCGCACACCCCCGGGGCCCGGTTTGACCCCCTCGCCCGTGGCCCCGTAACCTTGACCGTCGGCGTGTCCACTGAACACGCCACATCCCCGTAAACCTCTTCCTCCCGGGCGCAAGGCGGGCCGGGAGAGGTCGCCCGCGGTCTTTCCTGGGTGACTGGCCTGCGGGGGTGCCGTTTCTTCGAGCGAAAGTGAGATCCGCGTGTACGCCATCGTGCGCAGCGGTGGTCGCCAGCACAAGGTTGCTGTCGGCGACATCGTTGAGGTTGACAAGATTTCCACCGCCAAGGTTGGCGACACGGTCGAGCTCTCGACCCTGCTCGTTGTCGACGGCGACGCTGTGACCAGCGACCCGTGGGTGCTGGCCGGCATCAAGGTCCAGGCCGAGGTCGTGGACCACCACAAGGGCCAGAAGATCGACATTCTGCGCTACAAGAACAAGACCGGCTACCGCCGTCGGCAGGGCCACCGCCAGCAGTACACGGCGATCAAGGTCACGTCGATCCCCACGGCTGCGAAGTAAGGGACTGAGGAGAAATGGCACACAAGAAGGGCGCATCGTCCACCCGGAACGGTCGCGACTCCAATGCCCAGCGGCTCGGCGTGAAGCGCTTCGGCGGTCAGGTCGTGAACGCGGGTGAGATCCTGGTCCGCCAGCGCGGCACCCACTTCCACCCCGGCGCCGGTGTCGGTCGCGGCGGCGACGACACGCTGTTCGCGCTGCAGGCCGGTGCGGTGGAGTTCGGTACCCACCGCGGCCGCAAGGTCGTGAACATCGTTCCGGTCGCCTGAATCGCCTGATTCACGCGCCGAACGCTTTCGCGAGGCGGACCTCACTTCCCGTTCGGGAAGGCGGGTCCGCCTTTCGCGCGTTATCCCCACAGCACATACCCGTACGCCCCCGGTCCCGGGGGAACCACCAGGAGGCACCCACCATGACCACCTTCGTGGACCGCGTCGAGCTGCATGTCGCCGCGGGTAGCGGAGGCCACGGCTGTGCCTCCGTCCACCGTGAGAAGTTCAAGCCGCTCGGCGGCCCCGACGGCGGCAACGGCGGCCGGGGCGGCGACGTCATCCTGACCGTCGACCAGTCGGTCACGACGCTGCTGGACTACCACCACTCCCCGCACCGCAAGGCCACCAACGGCAAGCCCGGCGAGGGCGGCAACCGCTCCGGCAAGGACGGCCAGGACCTGATCCTGCCGGTGCCGGACGGCACGGTCGTCCTGGACAAGGCGGGCAACGTGCTCGCCGACCTGGTCGGCCACGGCACCTCGTTCATCGCCGCGCAGGGCGGCCGGGGCGGTCTCGGCAACGCGGCGCTGGCCTCCGCCCGGCGCAAGGCGCCCGGTTTCGCGCTGCTCGGCGTGCCCGGGGACGTGCAGGACATCGTCCTGGAGCTGAAGACCGTCGCCGACGTGGCCCTCGTCGGCTACCCGAGCGCCGGCAAGTCCTCGCTCATCTCCGTGCTGAGCGCGGCCAAGCCGAAGATCGCCGACTACCCGTTCACCACGCTGGTGCCGAACCTGGGCGTGGTGACCGCCGGCTCCACCGTCTACACCATCGCCGACGTGCCCGGTCTGATCCCGGGTGCCAGCCAGGGCAGGGGCCTGGGCCTGGAGTTCCTGCGGCACGTGGAGCGGTGCAGCGTGCTGGTGCACGTGCTGGACACGGCGACGCTGGAGTCCGACCGCGACCCGGTCTCCGACCTCGACATCATCGAGGAGGAGCTGCGGCAGTACGGCGGGCTCGACAACCGTCCCCGGATCGTCGTCCTGAACAAGGTGGACGTGCCGGACGGCAAGGACCTCGCCGAGATGGTCCGCCCCGACCTGGAGGCCCGCGGTTACCGGGTCTTCGAGGTGTCGGCCGTGGCGCACATCGGGCTGCGCGAGCTGTCCTTCGCCCTCGCCGAGCTGATCGCCGCCGCGCGCGCCGCCAAGCCGAAGGAGGAGGCGACCCGGATCGTCATCCGGCCCAAGGCCGTGGACGACGCGGGCTTCACCGTCGTACGCGAGGAGGCCGGCGGCGAGCCGCTGTTCCGGGTGCGCGGCGAGAAGCCCGAGCGCTGGGTGCGCCAGACCGACTTCAACAACGACGAGGCCGTCGGCTATCTCGCCGACCGGCTCAACCGCCTCGGGGTGGAGGAGCAGTTGATGAAGGCGGGCGCCCGCTCCGGCGACGGCGTCGCCATCGGCCCCGAGGAGAACGCGGTCGTCTTCGACTGGGAGCCGACGGTCATGGCCGGCGCCGAGATGCTGGGCCGCCGCGGCGAGGACCACCGCTTCGACGCGCCCCGGCCCGCGGCCCAGCGCCGCCGGGACAAGGACGCGGAGCGGGACGAGGCGCTGCGGGAGTACGGCGACTTCGACCCGTTCGAGTAGGAACCGGCGGGCGCCTGCCCGGCCGGGATGTTCCGACGGCGCGGCGCGGAGAGGACCCCGGTCCTCTTCGCGCCGCGTTGTCGTGGTGGGGGAGCGGCCGGTCATCGGCGGCTGCGGGCGGCCCTTCCCCGGCCGGCTCGCTTTCACTCGCCTTTTCCGGACAACCGGTGACCCGGCCACAGGCGGGGGTTCGCTGGGGGCCGGCGGGGGGTCGCTCGTCGCTCGGGCCGGGTCGGGTGCCGATCCGCTCGCCGCTCGCGCCGAATCACAGACTCCGCCCGGTGGCTGACGGTCCCTCGGGAAGGTGTGCGACACGCCGGTGGGCTTCCGCGATGGGGCGGATTCCGGCCTACCGTCGGATCCGTTGCGGCGGGACGGTTTTCTCGTGCCGCGACCGGTCTTCTGTTGTCTCCCCATTTGTCATGCCCGCGATGGGCTTGGTTCAGCAGGCGGACCGTCCGGCCGTGGGAGCTTCCGACTGTCCGCTCCACCTGTCCAAGTGGCCACTGTGGCAAAGGGAGTCAGCGCATGACCGCACCATCGCCCGACCGCCGCCGCTTTCTGACCGCCGGGACCGCCGTCCTCGGGGCCGCGGCCTCCGCCCAGTTGTGGCTGCCCGGCACCGCCCGCGCCGCCGGCACCCCGCTCCCCGACGGCGTCTTCACCCTGGGCGTCGCCTCCGGCGATCCGCTGCCCGACGGGATCGTGCTGTGGACCAGACTCGCGCCCGACCCGCTGAACGGCGGCGGCATGCCCGACGCCGTCTTCCCCGTGGAGTGGGAGATCGCCGAGGACGAGCGGTTCCGCAGGACCGCCCGCCGGGGCACCGCCGAGGCCCGCCCGGAACTCGGCCACAGCGTCCACGTCGACGTCCGCGGCCTGCGCCCGGACCGCCCGTACTGGTACCGCTTCCGGGCCGGCGGCCGGCTCTCGCCCACCGGCCGCACCCGCACCGCGCCCCACCCGCACCAGCGGGGCGGCTCGCTGCGCGTCGCCCTCGCCTCCTGCCAGAACTGGCAGCACGGCTACTTCACGCCGTACGCCGACATGCTCGCCCAGGACCCCGACGTCGTGCTGTTCGTCGGCGACTACATCTACGAGTCCGCGCCCACGGCGACGGCCGTACGGCGGCACGAGGGCAAGGGCGAGCCGTACACCCTGGTGCAGTACCGCAACCGGTACGCGCAGTACAAGACCGATCCCGACCTCGCCGCGATGCACGCGAGCGTCCCCTGGGTGGTCACCTTCGACGACCACGAGGTGGACAACGACTGGGCCGGCGAGATCCCGCAGGACCCCGACAAGCAGCCGCACGACGCGTTCGTGGCCCGGCTGACCGCGGCCTTCCAGGCGTACTACGAGCACATGCCGGTGCGCGCCACCGCGATCCCGAACGGCCCGCACATCCGGATGTACCGCCGCCTGGAGTTCGGCCGGCTGGCCCGGCTCAACGTGCTCGACACCCGGCAGTTCCGCAGCGACCAGGCCACCACGCAGGAGGGCGCCGAGGCACCGACGCAGACCATGCTCGGCGCCGGGCAGAAGGCGTGGCTGCTCGACGGGCTGCGGGACTCCCCGGCCCGCTGGAACCTCGTCGCCTCGCAGATCATGATGGCCGAGACCGACCTGCTGCCCGGTGACGGCAAGCTCTGGTACTACGACGCCTGGGACGGCTACCAGGTCGAACGCAACGCCCTGCTCCGGGACTTCGCCGACGTCCGCAACCCGGTCGTGCTGAGCGGCGACCGCCACCTGACGATGATCAGCGACCTGAGGACGGACTACGCCGACCCGGACTCGGAGGTGGTCGGCGCCGAGTTCGTCGGCACCTCCGTCTCCAGCAGCGGCGACCAGGACCAGGACGCCTTCCACCGGCAGTGGGACCCGCTGAAGGCGGACAACCCGCACTGGAAGTTCATCGACGCCCACCGCGGCTACCACCTGTTCGACATCCGCCGCGACGGCATCGACGCGCGGGTCCGGGCCGTCGACACGGTGCTGAAGCCGCAGGCGACGGCGAGCACGCTGGCCCGGCTGCGGGTGGAGTCGGACGAACCGGGCGTCCGGCTGGTGTGAGGTTCCCGAGCCCGGGACCCGTCCGGGTCCCGGGCTCCGCCATGACCCGCTTCGGGTGAGACTCTTACCGTCCTTTAATGATGCGGAATCCCGACGCGGAATTCCGCGGCAATGGACCGCCGGACGATCGGTATTCCCGTCCCGTCCGCACCGGTGCCGTGCCGCATATGCCGTGCCGCATATGAAGAACACGTGCAGCCCCGCGCCCCGGGACGTGAAGATCCTGCCCCCCCCCCGCCGGTCACCCCGCCTCCACGGGCACCTGTGGACTTACTCACAGCAAATTCACGGGCGTTCATGCGACCTGCTGCCAATCACCGGGAGTGCAAGGTGAATGACAGGTTGCGCGCACATATGCAGCGAAGGTCACTCACCTTGCACTGCGGTAACCGGAAGTGGGACCATTTCCCGGTTCCCTGTCGCCCCAAGGTAGGTCACCTGTGTCCCAGCACATAGCCAAGCCCCGTACCACCGCAGTGATCCTGGCCGG
This sequence comes from Streptomyces sp. NPDC023481, assembly GCF_055560195.1. NCBI lineage: Bacteria > Bacillati > Actinomycetota > Actinomycetes > Kitasatosporales > Streptomycetaceae > Streptomyces > Streptomyces sp. NPDC023481. Next base: position 677,390 of record NZ_JBVHJE010000002.1, on the reverse strand, counting down.
TGGCACCGGTCAGCGGGTGGGTCTGTCGATCCCCAAGCAGCTGCTGAAGATCGCCGGCAAGGCAGTCATCGAGCACACCCTGACCACCTTCGAGAACGCCGACTCGATCGACGACATCATCGTGCTGATGGCGCCGGGCTATGTGCCGGACGTCGAGAAGATCGTCGCCAAGGCGGGCTTCACCAAGGTGAAGAAGGTCATCGAAGGTGGCTCGACGCGGAACGAGACCACCGAGCGCGCCATCTCCGCGCTCGGCGAGGGGCTGGCCGAGGGCGAGGACCTGAACGTCCTGTTCCACGACGCGGTACGCCCGCTGCTCTCGCAGCGCGTCATCGACGACTGCGTGGCCGCGCTGGAGCGCTACCAGGCCGTGGACGTGGCCATCCCGTCCGCCGACACCATCATCGTCACGCGTACGCACGGCGAGGACGGCGAGTTCATCACCGAGATCCCGGACCGCTCCCGGCTGCGCCGCGGCCAGACCCCGCAGGCCTTCAAGCTGTCCACGGTCCGCCGCGCCTACGAGGTCGCCGCCGGCGACCCCAACTTCCAGGCCACGGACGACTGCTCGGTGGTCCTCAAGTACCTGCCGGACGTGCCGATCCACGTCGTCGCGGGCGACGAGTACAACATGAAGGTGACCCAGCCGGTCGACGTCTTCATCGCCGACAAGCTGTTCCAGCTCGCCTCCACCGCCGCGCCCGAGCAGAACGGCGAGGAGGCCTACCGCGAACTCCTCACCGGCAAGACCGTCGTCATCTTCGGCGGCTCCTACGGCATCGGCAAGGACATCGCCGAACTCGCCGAGTCCTACGGCGCGAACGTCTACGCGCTGGGCCGCTCCACCACCGGCACCCACGTGGAGAACCCGGAGGAGGTCGACGACGCGCTGTCCAAGGCGTACGCGGAGACCGGCCGGATCGACTACGTCGTCAACACCGCGGGCGTGCTGCGCATCGGCAAGCTCGCCGAGACCGACAACGCCACCATCGAGGAGGCGCTGAAGGTCAACTACCTGGCCCCGGTGCAGATCGCGCGCTCCTCCTACAAGTACCTCGCGGAGACCAACGGCCAGCTGCTGCTCTACACCTCCAGCAGCTACACCCGCGGCCGCGCCGAGTACTCCCTGTACTCCTCCACCAAGGCCGCCATGGTGAACCTCACCCAGGCGCTGTCCGACGAGTGGGCCGGTGACGGCATCCGGGTCAACTGCATCAACCCCGAGCGCACCGCGACCCCGATGCGCACCAAGGCCTTCGGGCAGGAGCCCTCGGGCTCCCTTCTCTCCTCCGAGGCCGTCGCCCGTACCTCCCTCGACGTGCTGCTCTCCGAGCTGACCGGGCACGTCATCGACGTCCGCCAGCAGGACCCCACCGCGGGGGCCGCCACAGCGTCCGGCTTCGAGCAGGCGCTGGCGACGGTGCTGGACCGTCAGGACGGCGTGTAATAATCAGAGGTAATCAAGCTTTTGGGAATTCAGGCCTCTGCGGGTGCCCGTTCACCGGGTATTCGCGGGGGCCTGTATCCGTAACCCCCACAGGAATTACCGGCCTCTCCCGACATTCCTGAACAAAACCGGCACTCCCCCCTCCCAGAGCAGGTTTCTCCGTGATATCCACCGCTATTCGCGTCGCCCGGGTGGGCAGCGCGGCCGAGCTGGCCGCGGCGGCCCTCGTGATGCTGGGCTTCCCGGCCCTCATGCTGGCCGCGCTCGTCCCGAGCGTTCCCGCCTTCGCGGCCCTGGCCGCCGTGACGTACCTGGCGGACCACTATCTGCACCGCAAGGGCAGCTACCTGATCAACCGCCTCAGCAAGGTCCGGGCGGGCCTGTCGATCCGCTTCCTGATCCGCCAGCTGCTCCTGATCCTGCTGCTGGCCCGCCTGTCCCTCTCGGACAACCTGATCTTCTACGGCGCGGTCGCCTGCTTCATCGCCTTCTACGGCCTTCAGGCCCCGCACGGCGCCCTGGTCACCCTGATCCGCAACCGGCGCCGGATGCCGGTCGCCACCCGCAACATCGACCTCAAGTCCCGCATCCGCATCCCCGACGCCCCGCCGCGCGTGCTGCTGCACCGCTCCGCGGAGAAGATGCTCCACCTCGACCTGTTCGCGGTCGTCGGCATCCTCGTCTCCGCGCAGCTGGGGTCGGCCGGGTTCGCCTTCCTCGGCATCGGTCTCACCGTCGGCCTGGGCACGGGGTACATCCTGCGCCTGCTGCCGTACCTGCGCGGGCGGCGGACCCCGCCGAAGGCCGAGACCGTCCTCGCCGCCGTCGACGACTGGCTGACCGCCTACAAGCCCGAGACGGTCCTGTACTTCTCCGGCTCCAAGGACTCCGCGTACCAGGTCAACATGTGGCTGGAGACGATGGAGCAGCTGGAGACCCGGCCGCTGATCATCCTCCGCGAGCGCGTCATCCTCGGCAACCTCGCGCCCACCACGGTCCCCGTCATCTGCGTGCCCGGAGGGGTGCACCTGATGAACCTGGACCTGTCCACCGTGCGGGTCGCCCTGTACGCGGCCAACGTCGGCAAGAACATCCACCTGCTGCGCGTGCCCACCATGAAGCACGTCTTCATCGGCCACGGCGACAGCGACAAGCTGGCCAGCGTCAACCCGTACAGCAAGGTCTACGACGAGGTGTGGACCGCCGGCCGGGCCGGCCGCGACCGGTACGCCATCGCCGACGTCGGCGTCCGCGACGAGGACATCGTGGAGGTCGGCCGCCCGCAGCTCGCCCCCATCCAGGGCCGGCGGGACCTGCCCGCGGACGGCGTCCCCACCGTCCTGTACGCGCCCACCTGGGAGGGCTGGGACGGCAACCCCGGCAACACCTCGATCGTGCTCGCCGGCGAGAACATCGTGAAGAAGCTGGTCGCGGCCGACCCGCCGGTGCGCGTCCTGTACAAGCCGCATCCGTTCACCGGCACCGTCAGCCGGGACGCCAAGGCCGCCCACGAGCGCATCACCGCCCTGGTCGAGAAGGCCGCCACCGAGCGCGCCGCCGACTCCCGGTTCACCGCCGACAGCGCCGCCATGGAGCGGGCCAAGGCCGAGCTGGCCCGCATCGAGGCCAGGCTCGACGAGCTGACCGTCGCCGGTGGCACCAGGGGTGACGAGGCCGAGGCCACCCGCGACGGCGTCGTGGACGTCCAGCGGCACGAGGAGATCGCCCGGCTGCGCGGCGAGTGGAACGACGCCTACTGGCGCTCCTTCCCGTCGTACGAGCACCGCGTCATCACGGGCGCCGAGCCGCGCCTGTACGACTGCTTCAACGTCTCCGACGCGATGGTCTCCGACATCTCCTCCGTGGTGTCCGACTTCATCGCGAGCGGCAAGCCCTACGCCGTCACCGACTCCGGCGAGCTGGGAGCCGAGGAGTTCAAGCAGCAGAACACGGCCGTGCGCGCCGCGGTGATCCTGTCCAACAGCGCGGCCGAGCTGGGCGGCCTGCTGGACGCCGTGCGCGACCCGGCGGGCGACCCGCTGGCGGCGGACCGCGTGGAGCTGAAGCAGTACCTGCTCGGCCCGGACGAGCCGACGTCGATCGACCAGTTCAACGCCGCGGTCGCCGGCCTCGCCCTCAAGGCCGAGGTCCGCAACGTCGGCCAGCAGTCCCGGGTGGGCGCGGCGAACGCCGACCCCGCCGAGGCGGCCGAGCTGACCAACGCGGTACCGGGCCAGCGCACCGCGTCGGCCGGCGAGACGGACGGCATCGCCGCGGGCTGACCCGCCCCGGCGCGCGCACCAGGCCCCCGAGGAACCCCCTTCGGGGGCCTTTGTGCGCCTCAATCCCGGGTACGCGTGTGAGGTGAAGCACTCTTTACCGACCCCAGGGCAACCGCTTCCCCCGATCGCCCGTCTAACACCTTGCGATTGAGGTGATACGGGGGAAATATTCCGTGACTAGGGGGAAGAGTGACCGTCGTGACGCAGCCTGATGTGAGCGTGATCACCGGGGCGTACGAAGCGATGCCGTACCTGGTCGAGTGCCTGGCATCCGTCGAGGCGCAGACCATCGATCCGGCGCGCCTTGAGGTCATCGCGGTCGACGACGGCTCCACCGACGGCACCGGCGAGTGCCTGGAGGAGTTCGCCGCCCGCGCTCCCATGCGGGTCACCGTGATCCGCCAGGAGAACTCCGGCGGCCCCAGCGGCCCGCGCAACGTCGGCCTCGGCAAGGCGGCCGGACGCTTCGTCTTCTTCCTCGACGCCGACGACCGGCTCGGCCCCGAGGCCCTGGAACGCATGGTCGCCATGGCCGACAGGAACGGCACGGACGTCGTCCTCGGCCGGGTCGAGGGCGTCAACCGCACCGCGCCGAAGTCCATGTGGGGCAAGAACCTCGACCGGGCCGACGTCTTCACCTCGAACATCAAGTTCACGCTCAGCGCGCAGAAGCTGTTCCGCCGCTCCCTGCTGGAGCAGCACGGCATGCGGTTCGACGAGTCGCTGTTCACCGGCGAGGACGCCCTGTTCACGCTGGAGGCGTACCTGCGCGCGGCCGGTGTCTCCGTCCTCGCCGACTACACCTGCTACTACCTGGTCGGCCGCGACGACGGCAAGCACGTCACCAAGAGCGGCAGCTACACCCTGCGCTTCGACTCCGCGCGCGCCCTGATGAAGCTGATCGCCGACATGGTCCCGGCCGGCGACAAGCGCGACCTGCTCATGGTCCGGCCGTTCCTCATCACGCTGCTGCCGCAGTTCGGGCCCAAGTTCCTCACCGACAGCGAAGAGGTCCGCCGGCACAAGTTCGAGCTGGCCAAGCCGCTGATGGACGCCTACTGGACGCCCGGCGTGGCCCGCCGTCTCAAGGTGCACGAGCGACTGCGGCTGCACCTGGTCGCCGTGCAGCGCGCCGACCTGCTGCTGGACGTCGTCACGTTCGTCAAGGCGAAGAAGCAGGCCGCGGCCGTGCTGGAGAAGCGCGGCACCCGCCTGTACCTGATCTACCCGCACTTCCGGTCCAGGACGGCCCGCATCCCCGACGAGATGTACCTCGCCGACCCCCGCGAGGCCCGCGCCTTCGAGGGCTACCGCGAGGCGGCCGCCAACTCCGTCCCGCGCCGCGCCCTGCGCAAGGCCCGCCGGACCCTGCGCCGGGTGCTGCCCCGCAAGCCCTTCGGCGCGGCGGCGGCCTGAGTCCGCCGCTCGCCGAGGGTGAGCGGATGACCACGCCCGCAGTCCGGGGGCTGGACCGGTGCGCACCACCCGATCCCCTTCGCGTAGATTGCCGGACAGGCAGCCGGTGACGCGCGAGGGGACCAGGGCAAGGTGGCAAGGGCAAGGCAGGCCGTGGGCGAGGCCCGCAGGATCGTCGTCAAGGTGGGCTCCTCCTCGCTGACCACCGCCACGGGCGGTCTGGACGCCGACCGCGTCGACGCCCTCGTCGACGTCCTCGCCAAGTTCCGCGGCGGCGGCGACAAGGAGATCGTGCTCGTCTCCTCCGGCGCCATCGCCGCCGGTCTCGCCCCGCTCGGCCTGCGCCGCCGCCCCAAGGACCTGGCCCGCCAGCAGGCCGCCGCCAGCGTCGGCCAGGGCCTGCTCGTCGCCCGCTACACCGCCTCCTTCGCCCGCTACGGCGTCCGCGTCGGCCAAGTCCTGCTCACCAGCGACGACATGAGCCGCCGCGCCCACCACCGCAACGCCTCCCGCACCCTCGACAAGCTGCTCGCCATGGGTGCCTTCCCGATCGTCAACGAGAACGACACCGTCGCCACCGACGAGATCCGCTTCGGCGACAACGACCGCCTCGCCGCCCTCGTCGCCCACCTCGTCCACGCCGACCTCCTCGTCCTCCTCTCCGACGTCGACGGCGTGTACGACGGCGATCCCGGCAAGCCCGGAACCTCCCGGATAGCTGAGGTGCGCGGCCCGGAGGACCTCGCCGGCGTCGAGATCGGCAGCGCGGGCAAGGCCGGCGTCGGCACCGGCGGCATGGTCACCAAGGTGGAGGCCGCCCGGATCGCCGCCGCCGCCGGCATCCCGGTGGTGCTGACCAGCGCCGTCCACGCGGCCGAGGCCCTGGCCGGCGGCGACACCGGCACCTACTTCCACCCCGCCGGCAAGCGCTCCGCCGACCGGCTCCTCTGGCTCCAGCACGCCTCCACCCCGCAGGGCGCCCTGACCCTGGACGACGGCGCGGTGGACGCCGTGGTGAAGCGGCGCACCTCGCTGCTGCCCGCCGGAATCGCCGCCGTGGAGGGCGACTTCAGCGCCGGTGACCCCGTGGAGCTGCGGGACACCGCCGGCCGCGCGGTGGCCCGCGGACTCGTCAACTTCGACGCCAAGGAGATCCCCCGGCTGATCGGACGGTCGACCCGGGAGCTGGCGCGTGAGCTGGGACCGGCGTACGAACGCGAGGTCGTACACAGGGACGACCTCGTGCTCCTGCACGCCTGACGCCCGCGGAACAGCTCGTAAAACAGGGCGTAAGGAACGCCCCCGGTGGGGGACGTTCCGTAAAAGCACCACGCGGAGCCCTGCGGCCTGCTCAACTTTCTCTCGGGGACATGTTGAAAGGACACGTTCCGTCAAGGGGTCAAGCGAGCCATGCGTGAAGGAGGCCGTCGTGAGACGAGTGCGCCCTGGGGCGGCGTCCCGCGGTGCTCTGACGAGCGTCGCGGCCGGGGACACCTATGAGGAGCCCGACGACCTGCCCAGGCTGTGGCACGTCACCCTCAGCGTCTCCGGGAAGAAGGTCCCCCTGCCCGACCTGCGGCGGGCCCTGGAACAGCTCGCCCACGACCACCCCTTCCTGCTGACCAGCAGATACGCGACCGACCACGCCGAGATCCGGTACTGGGAAGAGGCCCGCGACCTGCACGACGCCGCCGCGGTGGCGCTGCGTCTGTGGGGCGAGCACCGGCAGACCGCCGGCCTGCCGGCCTGGGAGATCGTCGGTCTGGAGGTCATCGACCGCGAGACCTACCACCACCGCATCGCCGAGGGCTACGGCCCGGCACCGGCGACACCGGTGGGAGTGCATCCGTTCTGAGACGGCGGTGCGCCCGAGGCGCGCGCCGCGCGCCGGGGCGGTGCGGGTTCACCCGTTCCGGGATGTCTCGGGGTGTGGGACGACCGCTGAACCGCCGTGCCCCGCGCACTACCCTTCCCCCATGACCACGCTCTCGCCGTACGACTCGATGTCCCCGGTCACCCAGGCCGCCTACCGGGCCAAGGCCGCCGCCGCCGACCTCGCGCCGCTCCCGCGCGCCGTGAAGGACGACGCGCTGCTCGCCATCGCCGACGCCCTGGAGGTCCGGACCGCCGAGATCGTCGAGGCCAACGCCAAGGACGTGGTCAAGGCCCGGGAGAGCGGCACCAGCGAGGCCATCGTCGACCGGCTCACCCTCACCCCCGAGCGGATCCGCGCCATCGCCTCCGACGTCCGTGACGTCGTGAAGCTGCCCGACCCGGTCGGCGAGGTCGTCCGCGGCTCCACCCTCCCCAACGGCATCGACCTGCGCCAGGTCCGCGTCCCGCTCGGCGTCGTCGGCATCATCTACGAGGCCCGCCCGAACGTCACCGTCGACGCCGCCGCCCTCTGCCTGAAGTCCGGCAACGCCGTCCTGCTGCGCGGCTCCGGCTCCGCCTACGAGTCCAACACCGCCCTCGTCCGGGTGATCCGCGACGCCGTCGGCGGCGCCGGCCTGCCCGCCGACGCCGTCCAGCTGGTGCCGGGGGAGAGCCGCGACTCCGTCCGCGAGCTGATGCGCGCCCGCGGCCTGGTCGACGTCCTCATCCCGCGCGGCGGCGCCTCCCTGATCCAGACCGTGGTCAACGAGTCCACGGTCCCCGTGATCGAGACCGGCACCGGCAACTGCCACGTCTACGTCGACGCCCAGGCCGACATCGACACGGCCGTCGAGATCCTGATCAACTCCAAGGCCCAGCGGGTCAGCGTCTGCAACGCCGCCGAGACCCTCCTCGTCCACCAGGACATCGCCCCCGAGTTCCTGCCGCGCGCCCTGGACGCCCTCGCCGAGGCCGGTGTCACCGTCCACGCCGACGAGCGGGTCATGGCCTACGCCAAGGACTCCCAGGCCACCGTGGTCGAGGCGACCGCCGAGGACTGGGAGACCGAGTACCTCTCCTACGACATCGCCGCCGCGGTGGTGGACTCGCTGGACCGGGCCGTCGAGCACATCCGGCTGTGGACCTCCGGCCACACCGAGGCCATCGTCACCACCTCCCAGCAGGCCGCCCGCCGCTTCACCCAGCTGGTCGACTCCACCACCGTCGCCGTGAACGCCTCCACCCGCTTCACCGACGGCGGCCAGTTCGGCTTCGGCGCCGAGATCGGCATCTCCACCCAGAAACTGCACGCCCGCGGCCCGATGGGCCTGCCGGAACTGACCAGCACGAAGTACATCGTCACCGGCGACGGGCACGTACGCCGCTGAAGTTCACCCGTCCGGCCGAGCGCCCAGCTGTCCGCAGGGCGTGGCCGGAAGGCGTCTCGCCAGGCAGACGAATTTCCATACCGTCTGCCCAAATTGACCCCCCAGGTCTACTCTGGACCCGTGCCGGAGGACGTGGGGGGCACGCCGTTCCCTGACGGCTGGGAGCCCGACGACGACCACGACCGCGGGGTGTCGGACGAAGAGTTCGCCTCCGTGGTCTTCGACGAGGCCTTCGTACGGGCGGCCACGGTGCACGAGCCGACCGCCGTCGAACGCCTCCTCGCCGCCGCCCAGGCCAGAGCCGAGGCCTCCGAGGCGGAGGCCCGCCGCGCCCACGCCCGAGGCGAGCGCTACGACGACGGCTACGGCGCCGACGGCCTGGGATTCGGCCAAGATCACGACGATGACGGGCCGGACGACGCCTACGTCCTCGGCGACCGCCACGGCGTATTCGGGCCCTACGGCAAGCAGGTCCGCTGGCACCGGCCCGTGGCCTGGGTCCTCGCCGTCGTGATGGGCGTCGGCATGGTCGCCCTGGCCTTCGCCGCCGTCTACCGGGGAGGCTCCTCGGGTACCCGCGACCGGATGCCCGCCCCCGCCTCGACCGGCCTCGAACAGGGCGGAGCCTCCGCGTACCAGGTCCCCGCCCACCCCTCCCGGCCGGCCGTCCCGGCCATCCCGCCCTCCCCCTGAAAACCCCCGCCCGAACCTGGTGAGAACCTGTCAAAACTGTCGGGCGGCGGGGCGTTTACCCGAGCCCCACGAGACCTACCCTGAAAGTATGGGCGGGCCTGGAGACCCACCGGAGGGGACACCCGAGGGCGGCCCCGGCGGTGCGGAGGACGAATACCGATCCGTCGTCTTCGACGAGTCGTTCGTCCGCGCTGCCCGCCTCCAGGAGTTCTCCGCCGAGGAGCGGATGACCGACCACGCGCCCGCCGTCCGCCGCCGCCCGCCCCCGCACCGCGGACTCACCCGGCAGGCCCTGATCCTCGTCATGCTGATCGCCGTCGCCTTCGGCACCGCGATCTACATGGGCGTCCGCCATCCCTACGGCTCCCCGCCGGCCCGCCGGCCCGCGCAGGCCCTGCGGATGACGGTCATCCCGCTCGTCCCCCAGGACAAGGTGCCCGGCGCCGCCGACGCCGAGAGCCTGTACGCGCGCAGCCCCGCCGCCCCGTTCGACGTCGGCGCCGAGGGGATACCGCTGCCGGCCGCGCGCGGCACCGCCCACTTCTCCGACAGCCAGGTGGTGACCGCCCTCACCACCGTCAAGGACTACCTCGTGCGCTCCTCGCTCTACCCCGAGGTGCTCACCGGCCGCGAGGTGCGTCCCGCCCGGGCCCTGATCGACGCCGACCAGCTCGACCAGTTCGACCGGAGCTTCGACCACCCGGCGGCGGACGGCCGGCACGCGCCCACGGGCTGGGTGGTCCGCATCGACCCGGCCCGGGCCAGGCTGGCCGACGACAGGATCCGCGTCTCCGGCAGCCTGGAGGCCACCGAGGCCGACGCGGCGACGCTGGAGGTCACCGCCGACCACACCTTCGTCTACGCCCTGCGCCCCACCGGCGCCGCCTCCGACGCCCCCGCCTCCCTCTTCACGGTCCGCCGCGCGCTCACCTTCCACCTCGACCGTGACGACCTGCGGACCCACCAGGTCCAGCTGATCACGTCCTCCGTCCAGGCGGGCCCCCTCGCCTGCGCCGAGGACTCCTCCGCCTACCTCCGCCCCCTCCTGGCCGGCCAGACGGCCAGGCCGGGCGGCCCCGCCGGCACCGACCCCTACGACACGGACAGCGCCCCGGCCCTGTGCGGAACACTCGCCACCGGGGCCCAGCCGAAGGTCTGAGCCCGCGCGCCGGCCCGAGCCCGCCCGCCCGGGCCCGGTGATGCTGCTCGCCTACTCCTCGGCGCCGCCCGGGGTGTCCCCCTTGGCCGGCGGCGGGCTCCGGAAGCCGTCGAAGCCCCGGCGGACCCGGTCGCCCAGGTCGCCCGCGCCGCCCGCGAGGTCCGTGACCAGCTTCATCAGCGGGTCCTTGGAACCCTTCACATCGCTCGCGTAGCTGGCCGCCGACTCGCGGAAGGAGTCGCCGACGGAGGTGTCCTTGTCCTCACTGCGCCGCGCGTAGTGGCCGTCCATGATCCGCTGGTAGTCCCGGGACTCGGCCCACTTCTTCAGCTCGGCGGCCCGCACCGTGGTGAACGGGTGCGAGCGGGGCAGCACGTTGAGGATCTTCAGCACCGAGTCGCGCAGATCGCCCCCCGACTCGTACTCCTCGGCCTGCTCCAGGAACGCGTCCACGTTCATCTCGTGCAGATGGTTGCCGCCCGCGATCTTCATCAGGCCCCGCATCGAGGCCCGGACGTCCTGGCCGACCAGCAGGCCCGCCCGGTCGGCGGACAGCTCCGACTTGCGGAACCACTCCCGCAGCGCCGTGACGATCGCCATGACCGCGAGGTTGCCCAGCGGGATCCAGGCGACCTTCAGCGCGAGGCTCGTCAGGAACAGCAGGACGGTCCGGTAGACCGCGTGTCCGGACAGCGCGTGCCCCACCTCGTGCCCGACGACCGCCCGCATCTCCTCCTCGTCGAGCAGCTCCACCAGGCCCGTGCTGATCACGATGATCGGCTCGTCCAGGCCGATGCACATCGCGTTCGGCTGCGGGTCCTGGGTGACGTACATCGGCGGGACCTTCTCCAGGTCCAGGATGTAGCAGGCGTCCAGCAGCATGGCGTGCAGGTGCGAGAACTGCCGCTCGGAGACCCGCACCGAGTCCGACAGGAACAGCAGCCTGAGACTCCGCTCCGGAAGGAGCCCGCTGAGCGCCTTGAAGACCGTGTCGAACCCGCTCAGCCTGCGCAGCGCCACCAGGGCCGAGCGGTCGGCCGGGTGCTCGTACGCCCGCGTGGAGATCCCGGGGAAGCGCCTGCGCTGCCTGCTCGGCACCGACTCGTGCCCCGTGTCCCGCCGGCCGTCGTCGGACATGTCTTCCCCCATGTGTGTATGAGTGCCCACCGTGCCCCCGAGGCGAGGCCCAGCCTAGGCGGAGATACCGTGGACGGGCAGTACACCCGAAGGAGTCCACATGGAGCACCACCCCGCAGCCGCATGGCTGACCGAGGCCGCCTCGAGCGCCGTCCAGCAGCACGGAACGGGAAACCTGCTCCGGATCGTGCTGATCGTGATGGTCCTCGGCTGTGTACTGACCGCGTGGTTCCTGCTGCGCGGCTACAAGCGGAAAGACGACTGACGCGCGGGGAAAGTTCCCCTCCGGCACACGGCCGGTGATCTCCGCCGCGGCCGGGCCGCCGGCGTCCCCGGTCCCCAACGGCGGAGTCGGCGTGATCGCCGTACGACCGCCCGCTTACGATGAGCCGACATTCTTGTTCCGCCCACACGCGATAGGTCCTGCCGAAGATGAGCTTCCACAGCGCCGCAGCCCAGTTGGTCACCCTCGCCGCCGAGGGCGGGGAGCACGGCGGAAACCACAACAGCCTGAACCCGGCCGTCACCGGCGGCGGCGCCCTGGTCATCCTGCTCCTGCTGCTGTGGATCACCACGCGCTTCAACCGCGACCGCTGACCGGGGACCCCGTCCCCGGCCGGACGCCCGAGACCGGGCCGGTAGGGTCTGCACGCATGGGAGAGCAGGACATGCCTACCGGTCCGGCGCACGAGACGCCCGACGACACGGTGACGCACCCGCAGTACGGCCCGGGCAACGGCCCCGCCCACACGGGCAAACGGCGCCTGGGCGTCATGGGCGGAACGTTCGACCCGATCCACCACGGGCACCTCGTGGCGGCCAGCGAGGTCGCCGCGCAGTTCCAGCTGGACGAGGTGGTGTTCGTCCCCACCGGCCAGCCCTGGCAGAAGTCCCACCGCAAGGTCTCCCCGGCCGAGGACCGCTACCTGATGACGGTCATCGCGACCGCCGAGAACCCGCAGTTCTCCGTCAGCCGCATCGACATCGACCGCGGCGGCCCCACCTACACCGTCGACACCCTGCGCGACCTGCGTGCCCTCAACCCGGACACCGACCTCTTCTTCATCACCGGCGCCGACGCCCTCGCCCAGCTGCTGACCTGGCGCGACTCGGCGGAACTGTTCTCCCTCGCGCACTTCATCGGCGTCACCCGCCCCGGCCACCACCTGACCGACCCCGGCCTGCCGGAAGGCGGCGTCTCGCTCGTGGAGGTGCCGGCGCTCGCCATCTCCTCCACGGACTGCCGGGCGAGAGTCGCCAAGGGAGACCCCATCTGGTACATGGTGCCGGACGGAGTCGTGCGCTACATCGACAAGCGCGAGCTGTACCGCGGCGGCGAGTGAGCCGAGAGGGGCACCGGTGAACGACCGATACGACGCGGGTGACGCAGGCTACGGCGCCGGCCCGTACGAAGTCGTCGGCTACGACGAGTACGGGCAGCCCGTGTACCGGCAGGTCCCGGCACAGCAGGCTCCCCAGGCCCAGCAGGCCGCCTACGACCCGTACACCCAGCAGCAGGGCTACGGCTACGACCCCTACACCACCGGCCAGCAGCCGTCGGACTCCCCCTACACCACCGGCCAGCAGCAGGCCGCCGCCTACGACTCCGGCCGGCCCGCCTACGACCCCTACGGCGCGCAGGCCCCGTACGACCCGTACGCCACCGGCGCCCAGGACACCACGGCCTACGACCCCTACGGGCAGGCCGCGAACAGCGGACAGCAGCCCCGGGTCGCCGAGCAGACCGCCTACATCCCGCAGCAGGCCGGCCCGCCCGCGGACACCCGGGCCCCGCAGGACACCGAGCCCCCGCAGGACACCGGGCCGGCGTCGGGCGAGGCGGACTACCGCACCGAGCAGTTCGCCTTCGTCGAGGAGCCGGACGGCGACTCCGAGGACGTCATCGACTGGCTGAAGTTCACCGAGAACCGCACCGAGCGCCGCGAGGAGGCCCGCCGCCGCGCCCGCAGCCGGATCGTCGCCCTCCTTGTCGTCGTCGCCCTCGTCGCGGTCGGCGGTGCCGGCTACCTCTGGTTCGCGGGAAAGCTGCCCGGCCTGTCCTCCTCCGGCAGCAAGGCCGGCAGCGCCACACCCGTCGCCGCCCAGAAACGCGACGTACTCGTCGTCCACCTGCACAACACCGGCAAGGGCGGCACCTCCACGGCGCTGCTGGTCGACAACACCACCACCAAGCAGGGCACCACGGTCCTGCTGCCCAACTCCCTCGCGCTGACCGACGACGACGGCTCCACCACCACCCTCGCCAAGTCCGTGGACGACGACGGCACCTCCGGCACCCGCGACCAGCTCGACACCGTCCTCGGCACCAGCATCCAGGGCACCTGGCGCCTCGACACCCCCTACCTGCAGAACCTCGTCGAACTCGTCGGCAACATCGAGATCGACACCAACACGGACGTGCCCGACCCGGACGCCGGGAAGAAGGGCGCCGCACCGCTCGTCCACCAGGGCCGGGACCAGACCCTCAGCGGCAAGATGGCCGTCGCCTACGCCACCTACCGCGCCGCCGGCGAGTCCCAGAACGCCCAGCTGGAGCGGTTCGGCCAGGTCATGCAGGGCGTGCTGCGCAAGATGTCCTCCGACCCGTCGTCCGCCACCACCACCGTGCAGACCCTCGCGCAGATCCTCGACCCACCGCTCACCGACAAGGACCTCGGCGCCTTCCTCGCCAAGCTCGCCGACCTCGCCAAGAGCGGCGACTACAGGACCGCCCTGCTGCCCGTGCAGTCCGACGGCACCCTCAGCGCGCGGACCAGCGACAGCGTGGTGAAGGACATCCTCGGCGGCACCGCCAGGAGCCCCGCCGCCGGCTCCGCGGTCCGGGTCTCCGTGCAGAACGCCACCGGGGTGAAGGACGACACCGAGAAGGCCCGCGTCGTGCTCCTCAACGGCGGCTTCACCTTCCTGGAGGGCGGCAGCGCCCCCGGCACCCGGGCCACCTCGAAGGTGCTCTACGCGGACACCGCCGACAAGGCGAACGCCACCGAGGTCGCCAAGACCCTCGGCCTGCCCGCCGGCTCCGTGGCCAGGGGCAGCGTCTCCTCCGGCGCCGACGTCTCGGTGGTCCTCGGCAGCGACTACAAGCCGTCCTCCTCCTGACCCCGAGCCGCCTCCCCACGCGGGAGCGCGGCCGGGGGGCACCCCACGTGCCCGGTGTATTCACGTGGGGTGCGCCGTGCGGGCCGTGAGACCCTTGATGTCAAACGACCGCCGACGGAAAGCCATGTAGTGACCGCCACCGACCGTTCCCTTGAGCTCATCACCACCGCCGCCCAGGCGGCGGCCGACAAGCTCGCCCACGACGTCATCGCCTACGACGTGAGCGACGTACTGTCGATCACGGACGCCTTCCTGCTGGCCTCCGCGCCGAACGACCGCCAGGTCAAGGCCATCGTCGACGAGATCGAGGAGCGCCTGCAGAAGGAGCTCGGCGCCAAGCCGGTCCGCCGCGAGGGCGACCGCGAATCCCGCTGGATCCTGCTCGACTACGTCGACATCGTCGTCCACGTCCAGCACAGCGAGGAGCGGGTCTTCTACGCCCTGGAGCGGCTGTGGAAGGACTGCCCCGAGCTGGACCTGCCCGCCGACGCCAAGGCCACCCGCGGCAAGGCCGAGGAGCACGCCAGGACGCAGGCCGCCGAGGCCGACCAGGAGCCGGACGGGGAGTGGTGATGAGCGCCACCGGCGAGGTGACCGACCGCAGGGGCCGGGGCCGCCGCATCATCCTCTGGCGGCACGGCCAGACCTCGTGGAACGTTCAGCGCCGCTTCCAGGGCACCACGGACGTCGAGCTGACCGAGACGGGCCTGGGCCAGGCCCGCCGCGCCGCGCGGCTGCTCGCCTCCCTGCGGCCCGACGCGATCATCTCCTCGGACCTGCAGCGGGCCGCGGACACGGCTGCCGAGCTGGCCGCCCTCACCGGGCTGGAGGTCACCCGCGACGAGGGCCTGCGGGAGACCTACGCGGGCGTCTGGCAGGGGCTGACGCACGAGGAGATCATCGCCCGCTTCGGCGGGGAGTACGCCGCCTGGAAGCGCGGCGAGGCCGTCCGCCGCGGCGGCGGCGAACTGGAGACCGAGGTCGCCGACCGCGCCGCCCCTGTCGTGCTGCGGCACGTCGACAAGCTGCCCGAGGACGGCACCCTCGTCGTCGTCAGCCACGGCGGCACCATCCGCACCACCATCGGCCGCCTCCTCGGCCTGGAGGCCGGGCACTGGGAGAGCCTCGGCGGCCTCTCCAACTGCTGCTGGTCCGTGCTCGGCGAGGGCGCCCGCGGCTGGCGCCTGCTGGAGCACAACGCGGGCACCCTCCCCGAGCCGGTCCTCGGCGACGACGACTGAGCGTCCCGCGGCTCCCGACCCCGGATTTCACTTTCCGGCAGGTCACAGGCTAAAGTTCTTCTTGTTCGCCCCGCCGAGCGGGAAGAACGCGAGGGGCTATAGCTCAGTTGGTAGAGCGCCTGCATGGCATGCAGGAGGTCAGGAGTTCAATTCTCCTTAGCTCCACTGATCGACACTCTGTCGAGTTGTCAAGGATCGGTGATGAAGATCCCGTCCCCGCAGGGGGCGGGATCTTCTGTGTTCGGCCGGCGGCGGTCGCCCGACTCGGGCGGCTGATCGGGGTGGCGGCCTCCGGCACACTGTTCCCGAACCGTCTTGAGTCGTTCGGCGTCCGGCACGCGTATACGTCCGCGGAGGCGTTCCCGGCAAGCGCCTGGGCGCCGGCTGCGACGGGGGCCGTGTCCGGACTGGTACTGAGGCGTCGCTGACCGTATTGGTCCGGCCGTGGCAGAATCAAACGGCCGGAAGGGGACGCGGCCCGACGGGAGGGAGTAAGCGATGCCTGCGAGCATCCTCGAGGAGGTCGGCCACCTCCTCGGTGCGGCTTTGATACGGGATACGACCACCCGGCTCAGCTGCCCTTCCTGCGGTTCCGCGCACGTGGCGCAAGTCCTCGGCGACAACGGCGGAATCTCCTACGTGTGCACGGCCTGCGGCCACAGCTGGAGCTGATCGATGGGTGCACACAGGCGAAAGTGCGACTGGTGCGGGAGCGGTACTCCGATCGTCCGCGACATGGAGCCGATCAATCCCGACTACCAGTACTGGTGCGAGGAGTGCGCGCGGGCGCTGATCATAAAAGGCGACCCGATCGAGACGTACCGGGAGCTGGAGGGCGAGCCGATCTACGGCCGCCTCCTGGAGGAGCACTGCACGCTCAAGAGGTTCTACCAGTTCGTCACGGCCTGACACGGACCTCGCCGTCGGTCCTCGGCAACGATGTCCGGGCCAGCGCGAGGAAGAGCGCACCGATCCCTCCGTAGACGGCCGAGAGCCCCAACTCCGCCCCCGTGAGGTGCAGTTCCGGCCGGTCGGGGCCGTGCGGCACCCACCACGGGGCGTACGAGCAGAAGACCAGCAGGGTGCACAGGGCCGCCGTCCGGTGCCCGCGCGTCCACAGCAGCGGCACCAGCGGTACGCACCACACCCAGTGGTGGGTCCAGGACACCGGGCTGATCAGCAGGGCGGTGACCGCGCACGCGCACACCGCCCAGGGCCGCCGCCCGCACAACTCCGCCCGCACGGCCACGCCGAGCCCCAGGACGGCCGTCAGGGCCGCGCAGACCCCCCAGAGGGCTCCCGGGTCGGGCGTGTGCAGGAGGCGGGCCAGAACGCCGCGCAGAGCCTGGTTGGCGGTCTCCTCGGCGTATCCGGCCCGGTCCGCGCGGAACACCATGTCCGTCCAGAACCGCCAGGAGTCGTACGGCAGTACGGCCGCCGCCAGCAGCGTGGCCCCGGTGAACGCGACGGCCGCCCCGCGCGCGTGGCGCAGCCACGGCCTGCCGTCGCCGCCCCCGAGGCGGGCCGTGACACCCGTGGCGAGCAGGAACACCGGGAACAGCGCGGGCGTCAGCTTGACCGCCGCGGCGAGTCCGAGACCGGCCCCCGACCAGCGGTCGTACCCGCCGGCGGGGCGGCGGGTCAGGTCCCACAGCACCAGGACGGCCAGCAGCAGGTTGATCTGGCCGTAGCGCAGGGTCGTCCACACCGGTTCGCACCACACGGCCGACGCCGCGACCCACCAGGCGGCCTCCCCGCGCGCGTGGCCGACGAGTTTCAGCGACAGCCGTACGAAGACCACCAGCAGCGCCAGGTTCCCGGCCGTCGCCAGCACGCGCAGGAGCGCGGTGTCCAGCAGGGGCAGCGGGGTGAACAGCAGGGCGGCGAACGGCGGGTAGGTGGTGGGCAGGTGCGCGGCCGTCGCGCGCAGCGCGTACAGGTCGCCGCCCGCGCGCACGGCGGCTCCCTCGGCCCGGTAGACCATCAGGTCGACCATCGACACGCGTGCTGCCCGCTGAGCGGCGCAGAACGCCGTGAACGACAGCAGGCACGCCCCCAGGGCGACCGGCGTCCGGCGGAGGGCGGCGGGGAACGCGATCATGGGCACGAAAGGTGACATTAGCGCCCTGATCGGGGCGAGGAGGGAATCGATTTGGTGCTGCACTGGAGGCCCTGTAATGTTTACGTCGTCGCCGGGGGAACCCGGGGGACACAACGAGGGGCTATAGCTCAGTTGGTAGAGCGCCTGCATGGCATGCAGGAGGTCAGGAGTTCAATTCTCCTTAGCTCCACAGACATCGAAGGCGGATCATCCTGCGGATGGTCCGCCTTCGGCGTGTTGCGGGACAGTGTTGCGGGCGACGCCTCCGGAACGCGTGCCACGCGCGCGTGAGCGGAACGGCGGGCCACCCGAAACCGGGTGGCCCGCCGCGTCCTCGCGTTCAGCGGCCCAGGGCCCGCCGGCCGCGGCCCTGGGAGAGGACCGGCAGGTTGCGCGACGGCGCCTGGCCGCGCGTGTCCTCCTCGAGCCGCAGGGCGAGCGCCGGGCAGCGGCGCACCGCGCGCAGCGCCTTCGCCTCCGCGTACCGCGGCACCTGCGCCTGGGCGACGGTCGGGAAGCCGTCGGCGCCGAGCTCGAACACCTCCGGCAGGATGTCCGCGCACAGCCCGTGGCCCCGGCACAGCGTCCAGTCGACGTGGATCTTCTGGCGGCTCGCGCCGCTCTGCTCGGGCTCCGCGCCGCCCGGGACGCCCGTGGGTGCCCTGCCCCCCTCGAAGAGCGGCAGAACGCCCTCCACGGGCCGTCCGCAGCCGTTTCCGAGGACGTGTGCGGCCAGGTCGTCGGTGAACGCCTTGATGGTCGACTCCAGGAACATCGCCGAGCCGTCCGGGTGCGAACACGCCCCGCGCCGCTTCACGTTCTTCGCGACCTGCTTCAGCGCCTCCAGGGCGGCCGGTCCGCCGCCGCCCAGGATGTCCTCCAGGCCGCGCGCGGCGGCGGGCAGGCCGAGGTAGCAGGGCCCGCACTGGCCGGCGCTCTCCTCCGCCAGCCACTGCGCGACCCGCAGCGACTCGCCCAGCGGGCACGTCTCCTGGCTGATCGGCAGGATCGCGCCCGCGCCCAGCGAACCGCCCACCGCGTCCAGCGAGTTGCGGGAGACGATCGCCTCGTTGACGGTCGCCGCGTCGATCCACTTGCCGTGGTAGCCGCCGGTCAGCACGCCCTGCGGCACCGGCGGGGCGCCCGCCAGCTGCAGTACGTAGCGCAGCGGCACGCCCGTGGGGACCTCGATCACCATCGGGCGGGCGACCGCGCCGGACACGGTCAGCATCACGGTGCCCGGCTCGTCGTACAGGCCGGTGTTGCCGTAGCGCTCCGGGCCGATGCGGGCGGCGATGGCCAGCTGCGCGAACGTCTCCGCGTTCGACAGCAGCGTGGGCGCGCCGCCGACGCCGCTCTGCGAGGCGCTGATCTTGCGGCCGGGCGGGATCGCGGGGCCGCCGTCGACGGAGCGGATCAGCGAGGCGGCGGCGCCGGTGACCATGCGCACCGGATTGCGCTGCACCCACGCGCGGAGCGCCGACCTACGGCTGTTGCTCAGACCTCGCTCGGCGAGCGCGGCCTCCATCGAGCGCTGGGTGGACTCCCGGGTGACGCCGATGACGAGGGTGCGCGCGCCGAGCGCCTCGGCGCACAGCAGCGCGCCGTCCAGGATGAGGTGCGGGGCACGGTTGATCAGCACCGTGTCCTTGCGGCAGGCGGGCTCGTCCTCGCTGCCGTTGACCACGACGACCGGCCGTACCCCGCGCTTGATCGCCGACTCGGCGACCGAGCGCAGCTTCCTGTGGAAGGGGAAGCCGGCGCCGCCGCGGCCCTTGAGGTTGATGCTTTCGGCGAGCTGGGCGAGCTGTTCGCCGCCCAGCGGGTCGAGCGGCCCGTGCACCTTCAGGTGCATGGGCAGATCGAGCCGCTCCACAAGGTC
The DNA here is from genome assembly GCF_055560195.1 of Streptomyces sp. NPDC023481. Lineage (NCBI taxonomy): Bacteria > Bacillati > Actinomycetota > Actinomycetes > Kitasatosporales > Streptomycetaceae > Streptomyces > Streptomyces sp. NPDC023481. The sequence continues at coordinate 657,649 of NZ_JBVHJE010000002.1, read as the reverse complement.
GAAGCCCGACGTGAGCTGGGGAAGTCCGACGACGCGGACTTCGGGGACGTCGGGCAGGGCCTCGTTCACTTAAAGCCTCCGGAAGGCGTGTTCCAAGGTTCGCCCGAGCCCGGTGCCTCGTAGGACGAGCCGGGCAGCGTTTCGGTGGCGGGACCGCTGTTGAACGTGTCAGTCGGGTTGTACGTGCCATAGAGGCCGTTTGTCTCACCGGTGTCGTACACGTCACTTCCGCCGTATCCGGCGGCGCCCGGATTGCCATAGACCGGGATGGTGTATCCGGTGTCCTGGAGCGGGTCGTACGCGGACGGCGGGGCCTCGCCGACCGGCGGCGGGGACGGGATCGGCCAGCTGCCCGAGGTGCTGGAGGGGCCGTCCACGCGCGGGAGGGCCTCGGTGGCCAGCAGATCCGTCGTGAGGTCCATGCGGGCGGTCTGGTCGGGCGCGAAGGGCTGCTGCGGGCGGCCCGGCGTGGAGACCGCGCGGTAGGCCGCCGCGAAGCCGGAGGCGGGCTCGCCGGCCGGGGCGGCCGGGGTCTGGTAGAGCGGGGCCACCCGTGTGTCCGCCGGGGCCTGCCTGGGCTCGCGCCGGCTCTCGAAGCCGGGCAGCGCCGACTCGGCCACCCGGGAGCGGCTCGCGTCCAGGTCGTCCAGCACGGACCGCTCCGAGCTGCCGAACAGGGCCACCAGGCGGTCGGCGACCCTGCGCTTGACCGGGCGCGGTGCGGCCCGCAGCGCGAGGGCGCCCATCACGCCGAGCAGGGACAGGCTGTAGAGGATCACGAAGACCGGCTTGGCGGAGCGACCCGCGTAGAGTCCGTGGATCAACGCCGCGCACCAGGCCGGGTAGGCCAGCATGTGCATGGCCCGCCAGCGGGCGGCGACCGGGGCCGGGGTGGCGAAGTTGCTGCGCAGGGCGCCGGTGATGCCGACGAAGACCATCAGCAGGCCCGCGAGCGAGCCCAGTCCGATCAGGCCGGCGATCCCGGTGACGCCGAGCGAGAACGGGATGATCGCGGCGATCAGCTGCGTGTGCCCGAGCGCGATCTTGGTGGTGATGTGCAGCAGCAGGAACGCGATCGAGGCGACCGCGGTCGTCCGGTGCACCGCCTGACCGATGATCCGCTGCCGCGTGTTCAGGAAGATCCGGTCCTGTGCGAACAGGCCCCAGATCACCGAGCAGCTGAGCGAGACGAGGGACAGCACGCCCGCGCCGAAGTTCAGGAAGTCGCGGAACTGGCTGCCTCCGACCAGGACGGCCACGGGTATGAGCAGCAGGATGACAGCGGACGCCACCCCATAGGCCGAGCGGCCGGGTTTGGGGAGCGAGCTGGTACTACGACGAGGGTTCATGGGGGCAACTCCGAGCAGTTTCGGGAAAGCGGTCCCGCTGCCGCACTCTAAGTGGAGCCATACCGATCAGTACGGGGTTTGAGTTATTGCGTTGTTATCAACGGACAATGCGACTGAGGGCGGTGTCCCGTTAGGGGACGGTACGCGAAGTAATTGCTGACCTCTGTTCAGTTCCGGGCGGGCTTCGTGACATGTCCATCAGGGATACGGAAGCGCGTCGCCGCTTGCTCAAGGGCTGCGGTACCCTAGCGCCATGCGTGCCGTACGCCTTCTGCTTAGCGGGCCGCGCTGATCAGTACCGACCCCGGTCCAGCCGTGAGGTCGACATCGGCGCGGCGTCCCCTCCTGTGCGAGGGGATTTTTCGTTTCTTCGACAGCCGCAGGCAGAGACGATCGATGGAGCTTTGAGGATCATGAGCGAGACGAACCCCGCTGCCACCGCCGCCACGTCGGCGGAGGCCGCGCCGCACCGCTACACGGCCGCCATGGCAGCCCAGATCGAGGCACGCTGGCAGGACTTCTGGGACGCCGACGGCACCTACGCGGCGCCGAACCCCAAGGGTGACCTGGCGGGCGACCCCGAGCTGGTCGCCAAGCCCAAGAAGTTCATCATGGACATGTTCCCGTACCCCTCGGGCGCGGGTCTGCACGTCGGCCACCCGCTGGGCTACATCGCCACCGACGTCTACGCCCGCTTCCAGCGCATGACCGGCCACAACGTCCTGCACACCCTGGGCTTCGACGCCTTCGGCCTGCCCGCCGAGCAGTACGCCGTGCAGACCGGCACGCACCCGCGCGTGTCCACCGAGGCCAACATCGAGAACATGAAGTCCCAGCTGCGCCGGCTGGGCCTGGGCCACGACAAGCGCCGGTCGTTCGCCACGATCGACCCGGAGTACTACAAGTGGACCCAGTGGATCTTCCTGCAGATCTTCAACTCCTGGTACGACGAGGAGGCCCGCCGGGCCCGCCCGATCTCCGAGCTGATCGCCCGGTTCGAGTCCGGTGAGCGCGCGATTCCGGGCACCACGCGCGCGTGGAGCGAGCTGACCGCCGCCGAGCGCGCCGACGTCCTGGGCGAGTACCGCCTGGCCTACGCCTCCGACGCGCCCGTCAACTGGTGCCCGGGCCTGGGCACCGTGCTGGCCAACGAGGAGGTCACCGCCGACGGCCGTTCCGAGCGCGGGAACTACCCGGTCTTCAAGGCCAAGCTGCGCCAGTGGAACATGCGCATCACCGCCTACGCCGACCGGCTGCTGGAGGACCTGGAGGAGCTGGACTGGCCCGAGGCCATCAAGCTGCAGCAGCGCAACTGGATCGGCCGCAGCGAGGGCGCCCGCGTCGACTTCCCGATCGACGGCGAGCGCATCACGGTCTTCACCACCCGCCCCGACACCCTGTTCGGCGCGACCTACATGGTGCTGGCGCCCGAGCACCCGCTGGTCGACAAGTTCACCCCCGAGGCGTGGCCCGAGGGCACGCACCAGGTGTGGACCGGCGGCCACGCCACCCCGGCCGAGGCCGTCGCCGCCTACCGCGCGCAGGCCGCCTCGAAGTCCGACGTCGAGCGGCAGGCCGAGGCCAAGGACAAGACCGGCGTCTTCACCGGCGCCTACGCGACCAACCCGGTCAACGGCGAGCAGGTCCCGGTCTTCATCGCCGACTACGTCCTGATGGGCTACGGCACCGGCGCGATCATGGCCGTCCCGGGTCACGACTCCCGCGACTTCGCCTTCGCGCGCGCCTTCGAGCTGCCGATCCGCTGCGTGGTCGAGCCGACCGACGGCCGCGGCACCGACCCGGCCACCTGGGACGACGCCTTCGTCTCCTACGATGCGAAGATCGTCAACTCCGACAGCGACGATGTACGGCTGAACGGCCTGGGCGTGGTCGAGGCCAAGGCGCGCATCACCGAGTGGCTGGAGCGCCGGGGCATCGGCGAGGGCACCGTCAACTTCCGGCTGCGCGACTGGCTGTTCAGCCGTCAGCGGTACTGGGGCGAGCCCTTCCCGATCGTCTACGACGAGGAGGGCACCGCCCACGCGCTGCCCGAGTCGATGCTGCCGCTGGAGCTGCCCGAGGTCGAGGACTACAGCCCGCGCACCTTCGACCCCGACGACGCCGACACCCAGCCCGAGACGCCGCTGTCGCGCAACGAGGAATGGGTCAACGTCACCCTGGACCTGGGCGACGGCCCCCGCAAGTACCGCCGCGAGACCAACACCATGCCCAACTGGGCCGGGTCCTGCTGGTACGAGTTCCGGTACCTGGACCCGCACAACGACCGCAAGCTGGTCGACCCGGAGGTCGAGCGGTACTGGATGGGCCCGCGCGAGGGCCTGCCGCACGGCGGTGTCGACCTGTACGTCGGCGGTGCCGAGCACGCCGTGCTGCACCTGCTGTACGCGCGTTTCTGGTCCAAGGTCCTGTACGACCTGGGGCACGTCTCCTCCGCGGAGCCGTTCCACAAGCTGTTCAACCAGGGCATGATCCAGGCCTACGTCTACCGCGACAGCCGTGGCATCGCGGTGCCGGCCGCCGAGGTGGAGGAGCGCGACGGCGCCTACCACCACCAGGGCGAGCAGGTCTCCCGGCTGCTGGGCAAGATGGGCAAGTCCCTGAAGAACGCGGTGACTCCGGACGAGATCGCCGCCGAGTACGGCGCCGACACGCTGCGCCTGTACGAGATGGCCATGGGCCCGCTCGACGTCTCCCGCCCGTGGGACACGCGCGCGGTGGTCGGCCAGTTCCGGCTGCTGCAGCGGCTGTGGCGCAACATCGTCGACGAGGCCACCGGCGAGGTCACCGTGACCGACGCCGAGCCCGACGAGGAGACCCTGCGCGCCCTGCACAAGGCGATCGACGGCGTGCGCCAGGACCTGGAGGGCCTGCGCTTCAACACCGCCATCGCCAAGGTCACCGAGCTGAACAACCACCTGACCAAGGCCGGCGGTGCGCTGCCGCGGTCCGTGGCCGAGCCGCTGGTGCTGATGGTGGCCCCGCTGGCCCCGCACATCGCCGAGGAGCTGTGGCGCAGGCTGGGCCACACCGACTCGGTCGTCCACCGGGACTTCCCGGTCGCCGACCCGGCCTACGTCGTGGACGAGACCGTGACCTGCGTCGTCCAGATCAAGGGCAAGGTCAAGGCCCGGCTGGAGGTGCCGCCGGCCATCTCCGAGAAGGAGCTGGAGAAGGTGGCGCTGGCCGACGAGAAGGTCGTCGCGGCACTGGACGGCGCGGGCATCCGCAAGGTGATCGTGCGGGCGCCCAAGCTGGTCAACATCGTTCCCGCATAGGAACCGGCTGCTTTCCACCGGCTCGGGGTAGTCCCCTACGGGCAGGTTCGGGGTTCTTCCGGAACTCCGGGCCTGCCCGCAGCGTTTACCGTGGAGAGCACAGCGGCTTGTGCCGTACCGGCCGGAGGAGGAGCGTCATGGACGTAGTGTTGGCCGTCTTCGCCTTGCTCTTCCTGCTCTTCGTCGGGCTCGGCGCGTACGCCACGGTCAAGGCCGTCGGCGCCGCCAAGCGCAATGTGGACCGGACCATCGCGCAGGCCCGCCGCACGGTCGAGGACCACACCCTGCGAGCCAGGTCCTTCGCGCAGACCGGGCCGGCCGGCGAGATCGCCCAGCTGCGGCTCGCGCTGCGGACCTCCATGCGCGCCACACAGGACGCGCTGCACGCGGGCGCGGCCGAGGACGAGTCGCTGAAGGAGTCCCTCGCCCTCTTCGAGCGCCTCAGCGCGCACGGCCACGAGCTGGACGCCGACCTCAAGCGCCTGGAGTCCGAGCCGGACCGGGCCACGCTCGCCGAACGCCTGCCCGGGCTGCGCGGCCGCACCGAGCGGATCACCTCATCCGCGGACTCCCTGCGCTGGGCCGTCCACGACCGGGCCCGCCGCTTCGCCGACGACGATCTCGGCTCCCTCAGCGCCCAGATCGACATCGAGGCCGGCGCCCTGCGCCACTGGACGCGGGCCGACGCCGGCCAGACCCGGCCCGGGACTTCCGGGCCCGGCGCCGCGCAGCCCGCTCCCGACGCGATCGCCCCGCCCGCCTGGCGCCCCGCGTATCCGTGGCAGAAGAAACCCCGTCCCGAGAGCACCACATGAGCGGGTCGCTCCTCCACCACGGCGCAGGGGCCGGGCTGCCGCACGGGTACTACGCCAGGTAACCTCCAGCTCATGTCCCGCCATGTCGCGATCATTACCGATTCAACGGCCTACCTGCCGCCCCGGACGATGGAACGCCATGGCATCACCGCGGTCCCGTTGACCGTGGTCCTCGGCGATCAAGCCCTCGAAGAGGGCACCGAGATCTCCACCCGCTCCCTGGCCCAGGCGCTGCAGAAGCGGCGCTCCGTCACCACCTCCCGCCCCAGCCCGCAGGTGTTCGCGGAGACCTACCGCAGGGTCGCCGAGTCCGGCGCGGAGGGCATCGTCTCCCTGCACCTGTCCGCCGAGCTGTCCGGCACCTACGACGCCGCGGTCCTCGCGGCGCGCGACGCACCGGTGCCCGTGCGGGTCGTGGACACCGGGATGGTCGCCATGGCGCTCGGCTTCTGCGCGCTCGCCGCGGCCGAGACCGCCGAGGCGGGCGGCACGATCGACGAGGCCGTCGCGGCCGCCGAGAAACGGGCGGCGGGCACGTCCGCCTACTTCTACGTCGACACCCTCGACTATCTGCGCCGCGGGGGCCGCATCGGCGCCGCGCAGGCGCTGCTGGGTTCCGCGCTCGCCGTCAAGCCGCTGCTCCAGCTGGAGGGCGGCCGGATCGAGCTGCTCGAGAAGGTCCGTACGGCGTCCAGGGCGATCGCCCGCCTGGAGGAGCTGGCCGCGGAGCGGGCGGGCAGCGCCGGGGTCGACATCGCCGTCCACCACCTCGCCGCCCCCGACCGCGCCACCGCACTCGCCGACCGTCTGCGGGCACGTGTCCCGGGCCTGGCCGACCTGCACGTCAGCGAGGTCGGAGCGGTGATCGGGGCGCACACCGGGCCCGGACTGCTGGGCGCGGTCGTCTCGCCCCGCTGACACCGGCAATCCCCGGCCCGGCCCGGCCACTTGGTCCCCGGCGTCCACGGGCTTCACTCGTACGGGTGGCGGAGTTTTCCGCAACCGGCCGGTCATCCACGGAAATCCACCAAGATCATCGCGATGTGGCGACATGTTCCATCCTCGTCGCATGGCACTTCGATCCCGCTCACGCACGGCAACGCCGACCAGTGGCCCCGGCCGTGGCATCACCTCCGACGGCCGCCTCCGTCACCACAGGCACACCCCCCGCCCGCGCGGTGCCCGCCACCGCCCGCCCGCACCGGCGGAGGAACTGCGCCGCCGCGCGGACCTCCTCTTCGGTGAACGCGCCGTGCAGTGGCGGGAGTCCGGGAACGCACCGCCGGTCCCGGAGCGGCCGGCGAGCACACCGACGGCGACGGTGACGGACCCGGCACCGGGGCCGAGCACGACGAGGACGCTGACCACGGCACCGCCGACCGCGCCCCCGGGCGGGGCAACGACCGCGAGTGCCCCGGATCCGGACGGCATCGCGCGGTCCGAACCGGCCGGCACGGTGCGGCCGTCGGATCCGGAGGCACCCGCGAGTCCGGACTGGCGGGAGCGGGCCGGGCTGGCGCTGCGCGAGCGCATGCCGGTGTGGCTGCAGGCACGGTACGGGGTCGAGCGGCGCTCAGTCGTGGCGCTCGCGGTGGTCCTCGTGGCCGCCGCCGTCCTCGCCGTGCAGCACTTCTGGGCCGCTCGGCCCCAGTCGGTGAGCGCCCCCCAGGCGGTGCACGCCCAGACGCCGTTCGCCGGGAAGGGCAAGGGGGCGAAGACCGGACCGGCCGTGAGCACGCCGGCGACACCGGGCGCGGAGATCGTCGTGGACGTCAGCGGAAAGGTCCGCGAACCGGGGATCCGACGGCTGCCGGCCGGTGCCCGGGTGGCCGACGCGCTCCGGGCGGCGGGCGGGGTCCGGCCGGGCGTGAACACGGAAGGGCTCAACCGCGCCCGGTTCCTGGTCGACGGCGAACAGGTCGTCGTCGGCACCCCCGCCGGGGCCGCCGCTCCGCCCGGCCCGGCGGCGGCCCCGCTCTCCGGATCCACCGGCACCGGTCCGGCAGCGCCGGTCTCCCTCAACACGGCCACCGTGGACCAGCTCGACACCCTGCCCGGAGTGGGACCGGTACTGGCCCGGCACATCATCGACTACCGCACCCAGCACGGCGGTTTCCGCTCGGTGGACGAGCTGCGCGAGGTGAACGGCATCGGCGACCGCCGGTTCACCGACCTGCGCGAACTGGTACGGCCATGAGCCGCGCGCTCGACCACGCCGAACCGCGCTCCTCAGCCGGGCAGGGCGGGCCACCGCACACCGGCGCGGACGGCCCCATGGACCTGCGCCTGGTGCCACCCGCGCTCGCGGCCTGGGCCACGGCGGCCCTGACCCTGGACACCTCCGCGACCTGGACCGCCGCGACCGCCGTCGGCTGCCTGGTCAGCGGGCTGGCCCTGCTGTCGGTGCGGCGACCGGCAGGGGGCGGGCAGGGTGTGCGGGGCGGGTGGCCGGGCCGGTCGAGACGCCCTGCTCGCCAGGGCGCGGTGAGCGCCGGGCAGGCCGTGACCGGACCCGGGGTAGCCGTCGGAGGCGTGCGGCGAGAGGGCTGGCCGGGACGGCCCGGGTGGGCGCGTGGTCGCTTCCGGTGGGCGCGGCCCGCCGTCGCCGCGGTGCTGCTCTGCGTCGCCGCCGCAGCCGCCTCCGCCGGACTGCACGGGGCCGACGTCCGGCGCGGGCCGGTGCCCGAGCTGGCCCGGCGGTTCGCGACCGTGACCGCCGAGATCGAGATGACCGGTGATCCCTGGCTGAGCAGGCCCCACGTGAGCGGCGATCACGCGGCGCCCGTGGCGGTGCTGGCGCGGGCCGAGGTGCGGAACGTCGAAGAGGCCGACGGAAGGCGGATGCGGACCCGCACGCCCGTGCTGCTGATCGTCGACCCGGACGTCCCGGCCCCGGAAGAGAGGGGAACGGCTGGAAGCCCCGGGGGTCCGCCGGCCCCCGCCGGACAGGGACCGACGGCCGGGCGGGCCGCCTGGCTCGGGCTGCTGCCGTCCACACGGCTGAGGGTGGCCGGTCGGCTGGCCCCCGCGCTGACGGGCGGTGACCGGACCGCGGCCGTGCTGCGGGTGCGCGGCCGGCCGGAGCCACGGATCGTGGCGGGACCGAGCGGACCGCAACGGCTGGCGGGACGGCTCAGAGCGGGCCTGCGGGAAGCGACCGAAGACCTGCCCGGCGACGCACGGGCGCTGCTTCCCGGCTTGGTCGTCGGGGACACCTCGCGGATCACGCCCGAGCTGGACCACGCCTTCGAGGAGACGGACCTGGCGCACACACTGGCCGTCTCCGGCAGCAACCTCACCGTCCTGCTCGCGCTGCTCATCGGGCCGCCCGGCCTGGCCCAGCGGGTCGAGCGCCGGGGCCTGGCCCCCCGCCTGGGACTCTCCCTACGGGCGACGGCGCTGCTCGCGGGCGCGCTGACGCTGGGCTTCGTGATCGTCTGCCGGCCCGACCCCAGCGTGCTGCGGGCCGCCGCCTGCGGTGCGGTGGCGCTGCTCGCCCTGGCCACCGGACGCCGCAGGTCCCTGGTACCGGCACTGGCCACGGCCGTCCTGCTGCTGGTGCTGTACGACCCGTGGCTGGCCCGCAGTTACGGCTTCCTGCTGTCCGTGCTGGCCACCGGCGCGCTGCTGGTGATCGCGCCGGGCTGGAGCGAGGCGCTGAGGCGGCGCCGGGTGCCCCCGCGGCTCGCTGAGGCACTGGCGGCGGCCGCAGCCGCGCAGGTGGTGTGCGCGCCGGTTGTGGCGGTGCTGTCGGCCCGGGTGAGCCTGGTGGCGGTGCCGTGCAACCTGCTGGCCGAGGTGGCGGTGGCACCGGCGACGGTGCTGGGGTTCGCGGCGCTCGCGACGGCACCGTGGGCGATGCCGGCGGCCAAGGGGCTCGCCTGGTGCGCGAGTTGGCCGGCCGGGTGGATCGCCGGGGTCGCCCGGGCCGGCGCGGCGCTGCCCGGCGCGGGAGTGGACTGGCCCGGGAGCTGGCCGGGGGCGCTGGCGCTCGCGGTGGTCACCGTGGCCGTCGTCCTGACCGGCCGGAGACTGCTGCGGCGCCCGGTGTGGTGCGGGTTGCTCGGTGTGCTGGTCGTGCTGCTGGTGACACGGCCGGCGCCGCTGACGCGGGTGATCACGGGCTGGCCGCCACCGGGCTGGCGGTTCGCGATGTGCGACGTCGGTCAGGGGGACGCGACCGTGCTGGCGGCGGGTGAGGGCGCCGGGGTGGTCGTGGACGCCGGACCCGATCCGGCGCTGGTCGACCACTGCCTGCACCGGCTGGGCATCACCCGCATCCCCCTCCTCGTCCTCACCCACTTCCACGCCGACCATGTAGCGGGTCTGCCCGGTGTCCTGCGGGGCCGCTCGGTGGCCGCGATCGAGACGACGGGACTCGCGGAGCCGGCGGACCAGGCGGAGTCCGTCCGCAGGCAGGCGGCCGCACGGCACATCCCGGTCACGACGGCCGTAGCGGGCGAGGAGCGGCGCACCGGACCCCTGACCTGGCGTGTCCTGTGGCCCCCGCGGCAGCGCACCCAGCCGGGTGCCCTCCACCAGCCTGGTGCCCTGTACGAGCCGGACGGTCCGAACGATGCCAGCGTCGCGCTGCTCGTCCGCACCGGTGGGCTGCGGCTGCTGCTGCTCGGGGACCTCGAACCACCGGCCCAGGAGGCGCTGTTGCGGACCCCGGCGGCGGCCGACCTGGCCGGAGTGGACGTTCTGAAGGTGGCCCATCACGGCTCGGCCTTCCAGAGCCCGGAGCTGATACACCTCGCGGCACCCCGGGTGGCACTCGTCTCCGCCGGCGCCGGCAACCCCTATGGCCACCCGGCACCGGCGACCATGGCCGCGCTGCGGGCCGACGGCGCGACGGTCCTGAGCACCGACCGCGACGGCGCCCTCGCGGTCACCGGGACGGGAGGGAGCGGGGGCCGGATACAGGTGACGAGGGAGGACTAGGTCCCGCGACGCCGGCCGGAGCCGAAAGAGGGAGCTGCTCGCGGGACGGTGCCCGGGAGACACGGGAGCCGGAGACGGACGACGAGGTACTGACGGCCTACCGGGAGAACTTCGGGACCGGGCTGAGCCGTGTGCCCACGGTGCGCAGCCCCGACGTGCCCGGCTGATACGGCCTGGTCCCGGCGTGGCCTCCGGCTCTGCGACGGCTGCTTCGCCGTGTTCCCGGTGCCGGAGAATGGGCCCGTGAGCGATGTGAGACATGTGCTGGTGCTGCCCGACCGCGATGCCGCCGAGGAGGCGGCCGAGGCGCTCCGGGAGCGGTTCGGGGTCGACGAGGAACCCCGGCTCGTCCGGGACGCCCTGGCCGGTGAGGACGACGCCGAGGACGCCCAGTGGCTCGTGGTCCTGCGGGACGAGGACGAGCGGCTGGACCCCGCCGAGCTGGACGCGTTCGCGGGGGAGTGGGACGGCTGGCGCGAGGAGCCGTGACCCCCGAGCCCGATCTGCGCCCGTGCTGGGTCCTGTGACCCGACCTCAGCCCGATCCTCGTCCCCTGAACTCGGGCTCGCGCCCGCCGGTCCAGGGCTCGCGCCCGCCCGTCTGCCCGCCCCCTAAGGCCCACCTCAGGGACCGGTCAGGGTGCCGGGGCCGCTTCGATGTCAGTGTCGCGTGGGATGCTGTAGGCGATGGCCAGGAAGACTGCGAATGACGACCCTCTCGCCCCGGTGACGCTCGCCGTGGGCCAGGAGGACCTCCTGCTCGACCGTGCCGTGCAGGAGGTGGTGGCCGCCGCCAAGGCCGCCGACGCCGACACGGACGTACGTGACCTGACCCCGGACCAGCTGCAGCCCGGCACCCTCGCCGAGCTGACCAGCCCGTCGCTCTTCGCGGAGCGCAAGGTCGTGGTCGTACGCAACGCGCAGGACCTGTCCGCCGACACGGTCAAGGACGTGAAGGCGTACCTCGGTTCGCCCGCCGAGGAGATCACGCTGGTGCTGCTGCACGCCGGCGGTGCCAAGGGCAAGGGGCTGCTCGATGCCGCGCGCAAGGCGGGGGCGCGGGAGGTGGCCTGCCCGAAGATGACCAAGCCGGCGGACCGGCTGGCCTTCGTGCGGGGGGAGTTCCGCTCCTCCGGGCGGTCGGCCACACCCGAGGCGTGCCAGGCGCTCTGCGACGCCATCGGCAGCGACCTGCGGGAGTTGGCCTCGGCGGTCTCGCAGCTCGTCGCCGACGTGGAGGGGACGATCGACGAGGCGATCGTCGGGCGGTACTACACGGGCCGGGCCGAGGCCTCTAGCTTCACGGTCGCCGACCGGGCCGTGGAGGGGCGCACCGCGGAGGCGCTGGAGGCGCTCAGATGGTCGCTGGCGACGGGCGTGGCGCCGGTGCTGATCACCAGCGCGCTGGCGCAGGGCGTGCGGGCGATCGGGAAGCTGTCCTCGGCCCGGGGCGGCAGGCCGGCCGATCTGGCACGCGAGCTGGGCATGCCGCCCTGGAAGATCGACCGGGTGCGGCAGCAGATGCGGGGATGGACTCCGGACGGGGTCGCGGTGGCGCTCAGGGCCGTCGCCGAGGCGGACGCGGGAGTGAAGGGAGGGGGCGACGACCCGGAGTACGCCCTGGAGAAGGCGGTCGTGACGATCGCCCGGGCCGCGCGGTCCAGAGGCCGGGGCTGATCGAGGGCCGTGGCGGCGGGGCCGCCGACGAGGCGAAGCCCAGGCGGCGGTCGTACGGGGCCGACGGATCGGCGCGGGGTTGATCACCGTGGCCGCACCCGCACCCGCACCCGCACCCGCACGCGACCCTCGTCCGCCACGCGTCTCCTGCCCGGCACACGCACCGGCTGCCGGGTGACTTCAAGGGGCTGGACGCGATCACCGACACGCGCCAGCGCCGTCGAGCAGGCGTCGGTCTCTTCGCGCAGGCGTCGGCGTCTTGGAGCAGGCGTCGGGGCCGGTCATGCCGAAGGCCCCGCCGCCCACCCTGGGGAAGGGAGGGCGCCGGGGCCTCGGACCAAGCTGGTGAGCCCGTTCCCGCGTGGCGAACGCAGGCCGCGAACAGGCTCGTGGGCGCCGGACGGGAGCGGATGAGAGAGGGCCCGCTCTGGGTCCTTCCGGCGATCAGATCAGAGAGGTTCAGCCCTTGAGGGAAGCGACCTTGGAAGCAAGCGCCGACTTCTTGTTGGCGGCCTGGTTCTTGTGGATGACGCCCTTGGAGACGGCCTTGTCGAGCGCACGCGCGGCAGCGCGCTGCAGCTCGGTGGCCTTCTCGAGGTCACCCGCGGCAGCGGCCTCACGGGCCTTGCGGACCGCGGTCTTCAGGGAGGACTTGACGGCCTTGTTGCGCAGCCGGGCCTTCTCGTTGGTCTTGATCCGCTTGATCTGGGACTTGATGTTCGCCACGAAGGAGCCTTTTCAGGTTCAGGCACGGGGCCGCTCGGGTCCCGTACCGGTGATTCAGACTTTTCTGTCGCGCCTCGCGCTGAGAGGGCATGAGGCACAGCCATCTACAGTACCAGTGGCCCTCCGGACGGCCCAAAACGGCCCCCGGTCCCTGCCCGTGGGACCATGGAGACTACGTAACGATCCGACCCGAGGCATAAGGCGCCTCAAGAGACAGGACCCTGCGTGCCCGCGACCCCTAACCATGTGCCCGAGCCGAGCCGTACCGACCCGGCTCTGATCCGCAACTTCTGCATCATCGCGCACATCGACCACGGCAAGTCCACGCTCGCCGACCGGATGCTCCAGCTGACCGGTGTGGTCGAGCAGCGGCAGATGCGTGCTCAGTACCTCGACCGGATGGACATCGAGCGCGAGCGCGGTATCACGATCAAGTCCCAGGCGGTGCGTCTGCCCTGGGCCCCGTCCGAGGGCCCCGACCAGGGCACGACCCACATCCTCAACATGATCGACACCCCGGGGCACGTCGACTTCACCTACGAGGTCTCGCGGTCGCTCGCCGCCTGCGAGGGGACCATCCTCCTCGTCGACGCCGCCCAGGGCATCGAGGCGCAGACCCTCGCCAACCTCTACCTGGCGATGGAGAACGACCTCACGATCATCCCGGTGCTGAACAAGATCGACCTTCCGGCCGCCCAGCCGGAGAAGTTCGCCGAGGAGCTGGCGAACCTGGTCGGCTGTGACCCGGAGGACGTGCTCAAGGTCTCCGCGAAGACCGGTCTCGGTGTGGACGCGCTGCTGAACAAGGTCGTCAAGGAGATCCCGGCGCCGGTCGGGGTCGCCGACGCGCCCGCCCGCGCGATGATCTTCGACTCGGTGTACGACTCCTACCGCGGTGTGGTGACGTACGTCCGTGTCATCGACGGCCAGCTCAACAGGCGCGAGCGCATCCGGATGATGTCGACCAACGCCACCCACGAGCTGCTGGAGATCGGCGTCAGCTCGCCCGAGATGCTGCCGGCGGACGGCCTCGGCGTGGGTGAGGTGGGATACCTCATCACCGGTGTGAAGGACGTCCGCCAGTCCAAGGTCGGTGACACCGTCACCAGCCAGCACAAGGGCGCCACCGAGGCGCTCGGCGGTTACAAGGACCCGAAGCCGATGGTCTTCTCGGGCCTGTACCCGCTGGACGGCTCGGACTATCCGGAGCTGCGCGAGGCGCTGGACAAGCTGCAGCTCAACGACGCCGCGCTGGTCTACGAGCCGGAGACCTCCGCCGCCCTCGGCTTCGGTTTCCGCGTCGGCTTCCTCGGCCTGCTGCACCTGGACGTGATCCGGGAGCGGTTGGAGCGCGAGTTCGGCCTCGACCTGATCGCCACCGCCCCCAACGTGGTCTACCGCGTGATCATGGAGGACGGCACGGAGGCCACGGTCACCAACCCGAGCGAGTTCCCCGAGGGGAAGATCGACGAGGTGTACGAGCCGGTCGTGCGGGCGACGATCCTGGCGCCCACCGAGTTCATCGGCGCGATCATGGAGCTGTGCCAGACCCGGCGCGGCACGCTGCTCGGCATGGACTACCTCTCCGAGGACCGCGTCGAGATCCGCTACACGCTGCCGCTCGCGGAGATCGTCTTCGACTTCTTCGACCAGCTGAAGTCCAAGACGCGCGGATACGCCTCGCTGGACTACGAGCCGACGGGCGAGCAGTCCTCCAGCCTCGTGAAGGTCGACATCCTGCTGCACGGCGACAAGGTGGACGCCTTCTCGGCGATCACCCACAAGGACCAGGCGTACGCGTACGGCGTGCGGCTCGTCGCCAAGCTCAAGGAGCTGATCCCGCGGCAGAACTTCGAGGTGCCGGTGCAGGCCGCCATCGGCTCCCGGGTGATCGCCCGCGAGACCATCCGCGCCATCCGCAAGGACGTCCTCGCCAAGTGCTACGGCGGTGACATCTCCCGTAAGCGGAAGCTGCTGGAGAAGCAGAAGGAAGGCAAGAAGCGGATGAAGATGGTGGGTTCCGTGGAGGTTCCGCAGGAGGCCTTCATCGCGGTGCTCTCCAGCGATGACAGCGCGGGGTCGGTCAAGGGCAAGAAGTAACCGGAGGTAACAACCGGTCACGCCCGCAAACCGGGCATGTGGGGGCCCGTCGTGCGAAAGTGCGGCGGGCCCCCGCGCGTACGCGGCGTCACGCTGAGGGGAAAGTGACAGGCGGAAGCCCCTTACGCAGCGGCCGGCCGGCCCTTACCCTGATCCCTGCTCGTTAGTTACTCGCGAGTTAAACAACTGCCTGAGTCCCCACCGTGAGTGAACCCAGCCGCACCGAGTCATCCGCACCGTCGCGGGCCCCCGGAGGATGTCGTGAGCGACACACAGACCCTGATCGAGAACCGTCCGCCGTCCGTGGCCGCCCTCTTCCTGGAGCGCGTGGCGGCCACACCGGACGCCGAGGCCTACCGCCACCCCGTGCCGCCGGCCTCGGGGCAGGGCCCTGACGACTGGAGGTCGCTCACCTGGGGCCAGGCGGCCGAGCGGGTGTACGCGATCGCGGCCGGACTCATCGAGCTGGGCGTCCAGCCCGAGCAGCGGGTGGCGCTCGCCTCCTCCACCCGGGTGGAGTGGATCCTCGCCGACCTCGGCATCATGTGCGCGGGCGGCGCCACCACGACCGTCTACCCGCAGACCAACGCGGACGAGTCGGCGTACATCCTCTCCGACTCCGAGAGCCGGGTGCTGATCGCCGAGGACGCGGCCCAGCTCGCCAAGGCCGTGGAGAAGCGTGCCGAGCTGCCCGCGCTGACCAAGGTCGTGGTCATCGACCCGGCCGGCGTCGAGAGCGGCGACTGGGTGCTCACCCTCGCCGAGCTGGAGGAGCGCGGCGCCGCCTACCTGGAGCGGCACCCGCAGCTGATCAAGGAGCGGGTCGGCGCGATCACCCGGGACCAGCTCGCCACCCTCATCTACACCTCCGGCACCACCGGCCGCCCCAAGGGCGTGCGCCTGCCGCACGACAACTGGGCCTACATGGCGAGGGCTATCGCCTCGACCGGCCTGATCAGCACCGAGGACGTGCAGTACCTGTGGCTGCCGCTGGCGCACGTCTTCGGCAAGGTGCTCACCTCCGGGCAGATCGAGGTCGGGCACGTCACCGCCGTGGACGGCCGGGTCGACAAGATCATCGAGAACCTGCCGGTGGTCCGGCCGACGTACATGGCGGCCGTCCCGCGCATCTTCGAGAAGGTCTACAACGGCGTCGCCGCCAAGGCCCGCGAAGGCGGCGCGGCGAAGTACAGGATCTTCCAGTGGGCCGCCGAGGTCGCCCGCGAGTACGCCAAGGCGAGCCAGGACAACTTCCGGCGCACCGGCACCGCCTCCGTGCCGTTCGGGCTCGCCACCCGGCACAAGGTCGCCGACACCCTCGTCTACGGCAAGCTCCGGGACGCCTTCGGCGGCCGGCTGCGCGCCTGCGTCTCCGGCGCCTCCGCGCTCGCCCCGGAGATCGGCTACTTCTTCGCCGGCGCCGGCATCCACATCCTGGAGGGCTACGGCCTCACCGAGACCTCCGCGGCCTCCTTCGTCAACCCCGGCGAGGCCTACCGCACCGGCACGGTCGGCAAGCCGCTGCCCGGCACCGAGGTCCGCATCGCCGACGACGGCGAGATCCTGCTGCGCGGCCCCGGCGTCATGGAGGGCTACCACCAGCAGCCCGAGAAGACCGCGGAGGTGCTGGAGTCCGACGGCTGGTTCCACACCGGCGACATCGGCGAGCTGTCGCCCGACGGCTACCTGCGCATCACCGACCGCAAGAAGGACCTCATCAAGACCTCCGGCGGCAAGTACGTCGCCCCGGCCGAGGTGGAGGGCCAGTTCAAGGCGGTGTGCCCGTACGTCTCCAACATCCTGGTGCACGGCGCCGACCGGAACTACTGCACCGCCCTCATCGCCCTGGACGAGCCGACCATCCTCGACTGGGCGAAGGAGAACGGGCTGGAGGGGAAGTCGTACGCCGAGGTCGTCGCCGCGCCGCAGACGGTCGAGATGGTCGACGGGTACGTGCGGGAGCTCAACGCCGGGCTGCAGAAGTGGCAGACGATCAAGAAGTTCCGGCTGCTGCCGCGGGACCTCGACGTGGAGCACGGCGAGATCACGCCGAGCCTGAAGCTGAAGCGTCCCGTCGTCGAGCGGGAGTACCGGCACCTCATCGACGAGATGTACGCGGGGACCAGGGAGAAGTAGGCCCGGGAAAAACCTCACTTCCTGCTCGCCCCTGCCCGAAAGGTTGCCTCTTCTGGTCACTTCGGTAACTCAACGCTGGTAGTCGCCTGCGGTCTGTCACCCTGGCCGCATGGACATGGCGGCCATACCGACGCAGCGGGAGAGCGGCGGCACCCACCCCGGTGAACCGCGGGGGTGGGCCACGCTGCCCGGCAGTCCCCTCGCCCCGGGTTCGGCCCGCGCGCTGGTGCGGGCCGCGCTGGCCGAGGCGCCCGGGGTCCCCGCCCGGCTCGCCGACGACGCCATGGCCGTCGTCAGCGAGCTGGTCACCAACGCCGTCGTGCACGCCGGTACGGATGTGCGCGTCGAGTGGCGGCTGGAGCAGACCGGCGCGTTCGTGGTCGAGGTGCACGACCAGCACCCCTCCCGGGCCCCGCGAGACGCCACGGCCGGCGAGGGGACGTACGACACGCCCGAGTACGGGCGCGGTCTGCGCCTGGTCGCCACGCTCGCCGAGTCCTGGGGCGTCACCTACCGTGCCGGCACCAAGACCGTCTGGGCGCGGCTGCCCCCCGGCGGCAGCGAGGCCCTGGACGGCCCCGGCCCCGAGCCCGCCCTGGGGATCGCCGAGCACCTCGCCCCGCAGCCGCAGCGCGCCGAGGGCGACCGGGACTGGCTCGGCCGGGGCGCCCTGTCCTTCCTCGCCGAGGCCTCCGACCTGCTCGCCGGACAGCTGGACGAGAACCTGGTCGCCGCGCTCACCGGCCAGCTGATCGTGCCCCGGCTCGCCGACTGGTGCGCGGTCTGGCTGGAGGACGAGGCGACCGTACGCGGCGGCGCCGGCGGCGCGCCCGCCCGGGTCTGGCACGCCAGTGAGGCCCGGACGGAGGAACTGCGGTGCGCGCTGGAGAAGGAGCCGCCGTGCCCGCCGGACGGACCGCGCTCCGGCCCCGAGCCCTACCCCTGGCCCGGCCACGCCCTCGGCCCGCAGGGCGCCCACGGGACGGCGCTGTCGTACCGGCTGATCGCGGGCGGCCGTCCGCTCGGCACGCTGGTCATCGGCCGGTGCGGGATCAGCGGCTTCCCCGACGAGGTCACCGGGCTGGTGGAGGACCTCGGCCGGCGGGTCGCCCTCGCCATCGGAGCGGCCCGCCAGTACGCCCGCCAGGCCACCATCAGCGCCGTCCTGCAGCGCGGCCTGCTGCCCGGCGCGGTCGCCGAGATCCCCGGCGTGCGCAGCGCACTCGTCTACGAGCCCTGCGACAAGGGCGGCCCGAGCGGCGACTTCTACGACCTGTTCCCGGCGGGCGACGGCCGCTGGTGCTTCGCCGTCGGCGACGTCCAGGGCAAGGGCCCTGAGGCCGCCGTGGTGATCGGCCTGGCCCGTCCCTGGCTGCGCCTCCTGGCCCGTGAGGGCTACCGGGTCGCCGACGTCCTGGACCGCCTCAACCAGCTCCTGCTGGACGACGCCACCGAGGCCGCCGACGCCGCCGCCCGCGCCCTGGTCGCCGGCGGCCGGCCGATGGCCGCCGGGGACGGCCCGCAGACCCGGTTCCTCTCCCTCCTCTACGGCGAGCTGAGGCCGTACGACGGCGGGGTCCGCTGCACGCTGGCCTCCGCCGGCCACCCGCTGCCGCTCGTCCTCGGCCCCGACGGCACCGTGCGCACCGCGGCCCGCCCGCAGACCCTGCTGGGCGTGGTCGAGGACGAGACCTACACCAGCGAGACCCTCGACCTGCGGCCCGGCGACAGCCTGCTGTGCGTCACCGACGGGGTCACCGAGCGGCGCTCCGGCTCCCGCCAGTTCGACGACGGCGACGGGCTCGCCCGCGCCCTGTCCGGATGCGTCGGGCTGAGCGCCGAGCTGATCGCGGAAAGGATCCGCCGCCTGGTGCACGACTTCGGCGGGGGCCTGCCGGAGGACGACCTGGCGCTGCTGGTGCTCCAGGCGGAGTGACCGCCGTCGTACGGGGCAGGCGGAGTGACCGCCGTCGTACGGGACAATGGAGTACATGCCTTCCGCACTCCCCGACGGCGAGCCCGTCCCCGCCGACGGCGCGCTGCCCGCGTCCGCGCTCGCCGGGGCCGCCGAGCGCCCCCTCGGCTTCTACCTGCACGTCCCGTACTGCGCGACCCGCTGCGGGTACTGCGACTTCAACACCTACACCGCGACCGAGCTGCGCGGCACGGGGGGCGTCCTGGCCTCCCGCGACAACTACGCGGACACGCTGACGGACGAGGTCCGCCTCGCCCGGAAGGTGCTCGGCGACGACCCGCGCCCGGTCCGCACGGTGTTCGTCGGGGGCGGTACGCCGACGCTGCTGGCCGCGGACGATCTCGTACGGATGCTGGGGGCGATCAGGGACGAGTTCGGCCTGGCGGAGGACGCCGAGATCACCACGGAGGCGAACCCGGAGTCCGTCGACCCGGCCTACCTCGCCACCCTCCGGGAGGGCGGCTTCAACCGGATCAGCTTCGGTATGCAGAGCGCGCGGCAGCACGTGCTGCGCGTCCTCGACCGGACGCACACGCCGGGCCGCCCCGAGGCGTGCGTGGCGGAGGCGCGGGCGGCGGGATTCGCGCACGTGAACCTGGACCTGATCTACGGCACCCCGGGCGAGAGCGACGACGACTGGCGGGCCTCGCTGGACGCGGCGATCGGGGCGGGGCCGGACCACGTCAGCGCGTACGCGCTGATCGTCGAGGAGGGCACGCAGCTGGCCCGCCGGATCCGCCGGGGCGAGGTCCCGATGACCGACGACGACGTCCACGCCGACCGCTACCTGATCGCCGAGGAGACGCTGGGCGCGGCGGGCTTCGACTGGTACGAGGTCTCCAACTGGGCCACCTCCGAGGCGGGCCGCTGCCTGCACAACGAGCTGTACTGGCGCGGCGCCGACTGGTGGGGCGCCGGCCCCGGGGCGCACTCGCACGTGGGCGGGGTGCGGTGGTGGAACGTCAAGCATCCGGGGGCGTACGCGGCGGCGCTGGCCTCCGGCCGTTCGCCGGGGGCCGGGCGTGAACTGCTGTCCGACGAGGACCGTCGGGTGGAACGGATCCTGCTGGAGCTGCGGCTGCGCGAGGGGGTGCCGCTGTCGCTCCTGAAGGAGCGGGGGCTTGCGGCTTCGCGTCGGGCGCTGGGGGAGGGGCTGCTCCAGGAGGGACCGTACGGGCAGGGGCGGGCGGTGCTCACGCTGCGGGGCCGGCTGCTGGCGGACGCGGTGGTCAGGGACCTGGTGGACTGATCACCCGGGTGGGTGAATCCCGCTCCGGAACGCCGGTCCGGTCCCCGGCCGGGACCCCGTGGTCGAGGGCTCCCTCCAGGCGGGCGGGACCTTCCCCGGCGTCAGGCCCCACCGCTCCCCGTGACGAAGTCGATCAGTTCCTCCACGCGGCCCAGCAGCTCCGGCTCCAGGTCCTTGTAGGAGTGCACGCGCTTCAGGATCGCCTGCCACACCGCGCCGGTGTTCTCCGACGGCCAGCCCAGTGCCCGGCACACCCCGGTCTTCCAGTCCTGCCCGTGGGGGACGCGCGGCCACGCCTCGATGCCCAGTGCGGCCGGCTTCACCGCCTCCCAGACGTCGATGTACGGGTGGCCGACCACCAGCGCGTGCTCGCTGGTCACCGACTGCGCGATCCGCCACTCCTTCGTGCCCGGCACCAGGTGGTCCACGAGCACGCCCAGCCGCGCGTCCGGGCCCGGCGCGAAGGAGGACACGATCGACGGCAGGTCGTCCACGCCCTCCAGGTACTCCACGACCACGCCCTCGACGCGCAGGTCGTCACCCCACACCTTCTCGACCAGCTCGGCGTCGTGCCGTCCCTCCACGTAGATCCGGCCGGCGCGGGCCACGCGCGCGCGTGCCTGGGGGACGGCGACCGAACCGGAGGCCGTACGGGTGGGCCGTACCGGGGCCGTCGCGGACGGCCGGACCAGGGTCACCACCCGCCCCTCCAGCAGGAAGCCCCGCGGCTCCAGCGGGAACACCCGGTGCTTGCCGAAGCGGTCCTCCAGCGTCACCGTGCCGGCCTCGCAGCGGATCACCGCCCCGCAGAACCCGGTGCCGGGCTCCTCCACCACCAGGCCGGGATCGGCCGGGACCTCGGGCACCGGCTTCGGCTTCTTCCACGGCGGGGTCAGGTCGGCGGAGTACTGGCGCATTCGGATGACGATAGGAGAAGCCGCGCGCCGAGGCGTCCGACACGCCGGGACCGGCCGGGAAGAGCCGCTCAGCTCACGCCGAACCGCCGTGCGAGGGCGTCCCGTTGGCGCCGTACGAACCCCGCGTCCACCACCGCTCCGTGCCCGGGCACGTACAGCGCGTCCTCGCCGCCCAGGGCCAGCAGCCGGTCGAGGGCGTCCGGCCAGCGGGCCGGGACCGCGTCCGCGCCCGCCTGGGGCTCGCCGGACTCCTCCACCAGGTCGCCGCAGAAGACCACCTCCGGATCCCCCGGCACCAGGACCGCGAGGTCGTACGCGGTGTGGCCGGGGCCCACGTTGGCCAGCAGCGCCTGCCGGCCGCCGCCGAGGTCGAGGGTCCACTCGCCGGACACCAGGTGGCCGGGCGCCACCAGCGCGTCCACCGCCTCGTCCGCGTCCGCCACCGGCAGCCCGTTCCTGACCGCGTCCAGGCGCAGCTCCTCGCGCTCGTACGCCAGCGCCGCGTCCAGGCCGACCGCCCCGTACACCTCCGCCCCGGCGAACGCGGCCGCGCCGAACACGTGGTCGAAATGGGGGTGGGTGAGCGCGAGATGGGTCACACGGCCGCCCGCCGCCCGTTCGGCCCGCGCGCGCAGCCGGGCCCCCTCCGCCAGGCTCGACCCGGCGTCCACGAGGAGCGCCGTGCCCTCCCCGACGACCAGCCCCGCCGTGCAGTCCCAGCCGGGCAGCCGGCACCGCCCCACCCCCGCGGTCAGCCGTTCCCACCCCGGCTCTTCCCAAGTCACGCTCATACCGGCGACGCTAGCGGTACGACCCGGTGCGGCGGCCCGACCTTGCCCAGTGTGCACCCGACAGCCGTACACTGGGCCGGGGAACGTTGGCACTCCCATGCGAAGAGTGCCAGGCCGATCACCCGAAGGGACGATGGGGACGACATGCTGGAGGTGCGCGCGGATGCTGAGTGAACGCAGGCTTCAGGTGCTGCGCGCCATCGTCCAGGACTATGTCGGCACCGAGGAGCCGGTCGGGTCGAAGGCCCTGACCGAGCGGCACAACCTCGGGGTCTCCCCGGCGACCGTCCGCAACGACATGGCGGCCCTGGAGGACGAGGGGTACATCGCCCAGCCGCACACCAGCGCCGGGCGGATCCCCACCGACAAGGGCTACCGGCTGTTCGTCGACAAGCTCGCGGGCGTGAAGCCGATGACCGCGCCCGAGCGGAGGGCCATCCAGAACTTCCTGGAGGGCGCCGTCGACCTCGACGACGTCGTGGCCCGCACGGTACGGCTGCTCGCGCAGCTGACCCGGCAGGTCGCCGTGGTGCAGTACCCGTCGCTGACCCGGTCCACGGTCCGGCACGTGGAGCTGCTCTCGCTGGCCCCCGCGCGGGTGATGCTCGTGCTGATCACGGACACCGGCCGGGTCGAGCAGCGGATGGTCGACTGCCCGGCGCCGTTCGGCGAGTCCTCGCTGGCGGATCTGCGGGCGCGGCTGAACAGCCGGGTCGCGGGCCGCCGGTTCGCCGATGTGCCCAAGCTGGTCGAGGACCTCCCGGACGCCTTCGACCCGGAGGACCGCGGTACGGTCTCCACGGTGCTCTCCACTCTGCTGGAGACACTGGTGGAGGAGAACGAGGAGCGGCTGATGATCGGCGGTACGGCCAATCTCACCCGCTTCGGGCACGACTTCCCCCTCACGATCCGGCCCGTCCTGGAGGCCCTGGAGGAGCAGGTCGTGCTCCTCAAGCTCCTCGGCGAGGCGAAGGACCCGGGCGTGACCGTGCGCATCGGCCACGAGAACGCCCACGAGGGACTCAACTCCACCTCCGTCGTGTCGGTCGGCTACGGTTCGGGCGGCGAGGCGGTTGCCAAGCTCGGCGTGGTCGGACCGACCCGCATGGACTACCCGGGAACGATGGGAGCGGTACGCGCAGTGGCACGGTACGTCGGACAGATCCTGGCGGAGTCGTAAGTGGCCACGGACTACTACGCCGTTCTCGGCGTGCGCCGCGACGCGTCGCAGGATGAGATCAAGAAGGCGTTCCGTCGGCTCGCGCGCGAGCTGCACCCGGACGTCAACCCCGATCCGAAGACCCAGGAGCGGTTCAAGGAGATCAACGCCGCTTACGAGGTGCTGTCGGACCCGCAGAAGAAGCAGGTCTACGACCTCGGCGGCGACCCGCTGTCCCAGTCGGGCGGCGCGGGCGCGGGCGGTTTCGGCGCCGGCGGCTTCGGCAACTTCTCCGACATCATGGACGCGTTCTTCGGTACGGCGTCGCAGCGCGGGCCGCGCTCGCGCACCCGGCGCGGCCAGGACGCGATGATCCGCATCGAGATCGAGCTGGACGAGGCGGCCTTCGGGACGACCAAGGACATCCAGGTCGACACCGCGGTCGTCTGCAACACCTGCAACGGCGAGGGCGCGGCGCCCGGCACGTCCGCGCAAACGTGTGACATGTGCCGCGGCCGCGGCGAGGTCTCCCAGGTCACCCGGTCCTTCCTGGGCCAGGTCATGACCTCGCGCCCCTGCCCGCAGTGCCAGGGCTTCGGCACGGTCGTGCCGACGCCGTGCCCGGAGTGCGCCGGCGACGGCCGGGTCCGCTCGCGGCGCACGCTCACCGTGAAGATCCCGGCCGGTGTGGACAACGGCACCCGGATCCAGCTCGCCGGCGAGGGCGAGGTCGGCCCCGGCGGCGGTCCGGCCGGCGACCTGTACGTCGAGATCCACGAGCTGCCGCACCCGATGTTCCAGCGGCGCGGCGACGACCTGCACTGCACGGTGACGATCCCGATGACGGCGGCGGCCCTCGGCACGAAGGTGCCGCTGGAGACGCTGGACGGCATGGAGGAGGTCGACATCCGGCCCGGCACCCAGTCCGGCCAGTCGATCCCGCTGCACAACCGGGGCGTCACGCATCTGCGCGGCGGCGGCCGGGGCGACCTGATCGTGCACGTCGAGGTGACCACGCCGACCAAGCTGGACCCCGAGCAGGAGCGACTGCTGCGCGAGCTGGCCAAGCTCCGCGGCGAGGAGCGCCCGCAGGGCCAGTTCCAGCCGGGCCAGCAGGGCCTGTTCTCGCGGCTGAAGGACGCCTTCAACGGGCGCTGACACCGGGCGCGCGCGGGCCCAGGACCCCGGTATGCCGGGGGCCTATGCCGGGCGGCGCCCGGATTCGGACTTGTCCGGGGGACGTGACACCATGCCGTCATGTCCTCCGCGCTGACCGATCTCTTCCCTCACCCGATCGTGCAGGCCCCCATGGCGGGCGGTGTCTCCGTCCCGCAGCTCGCCGCCGCCGTCTCCGAGGCCGGGGGCCTCGGGTTCCTCGCCGCCGGGTACAAGACCGCCGACGGCATGTACCAGGAGATCAAGCAGCTGCGCGGACTGACCGGCCGGCCCTTCGGGGTGAACGTGTTCATGCCGCAGCCGGAGCACCCCGGCGCGAGCACCGGCTCCACCGGAGCGGCCTGCGCCGCGCCCCCCTCCGGCGCGGTGGAGGTGTACGCGCACCAACTGGCCGGCGAGGCCTCCTGGTACGAGACCGAGCTGGGCGACCCGGACAGCGGCCGGGACGACGGCTACGACGCCAAGCTCGCCGTCCTCCTCGACAACCCGGTGCCGGTGGTCTCCTTCCACTTCGGGGTGCCCGCCCCCGAGGTGTTCGACAGGCTGCGCCGGGCCGGGACCTTCACCCTGGTCACCGCCACCACCGCCGAGGAGGCCCGCGCGGTCGAGCGGGCCGGCGCGGACGCGGTGATCGCCCAGGGCGTGGAGGCCGGCGGACACCAGGGCACCCACCGGGACCTCCCGGAGAACGACGGCTCCGGCATCGGACTGCTGTCGCTGGTCGCGCAGATCCGGGAGGCCGTCCGCATCCCCGTGGTCGCCGCCGGCGGCATCATGCGCGGCGGCCAGATCGCCGCCGTCCTCGCGGCGGGCGCGAGCGCCGCCCAGCTGGGCACCGCCTTCCTCGCCACCCCCGAGTCCGGCGCGCACGCCCTGCACAAGCAGGCGCTGACCAACCCCCTGTTCACGCGCACCGAGTTGACCCGCGCCTTCTCCGGCCGCCCGGCCCGCGGCCTGGTCAACCGCTTCCTGCGCGAACACGGCCCGTACGCCCCCGCCGCCTACCCGGAGGTCCACCACCTCACCGCGCCGCTGCGCAAGGCCGCCGCCAAGGCCGGGGACGCGCAGGGCATGGCGCTGTGGGCGGGGCAGGGCCACCGGATGGCCCGGGAGCTGCCCGCCGGGCGGCTGGTGGAGGTGCTGGCGGCCGAACTCGCCGCGGCCCGGACAGCGTTGTCGGACCTGCCGTGGCCCGGAGGTGACCCGCGATGACCGCGCCCGTCTTCGTCGTCGACCGTTTCGACCCGGACGGCCACCGGTACGTCCTGGACGGCCCCGAGGGCCGTCACGCCGTCTCCGTGAAGCGGCTCCAGCCCGGCGAGGAGGTCGTCCTCACCGACGGCTCCGGACGCTACGCGGTGTGCGAGGTGATCGGCAGCGAGGGCAAGGACCGGCTCATCGTCCACATGAGCGGGATCCGCGAGGAGCCGGCGCCCAGCCCGCGCATCACCGTCGTCCAGGCCCTTCCCAAGGGCGACCGGGGCGAACTCGCCGTCGAGACCATGACCGAGGTCGGCGTCGACGCGATCGTGCCCTGGCAGGCCGCCCGGTGCATCACCCAGTGGAAGGGCGACCGCGGGCTGAAGGCCCTCGGCAAGTGGCGGTCCACCGCCCGCGAGGCCGGCAAGCAGTCCCGCCGGGTCCGCTTCCCCGAGGTCGCCGACGCGGCGACCACCAAGCAGGTGGCCGCGCTCCTCGCCGAGGCGGACTTCGCCGCCGTGCTGCACTCCGACTTCGAGCACGGCAGCGAGCCGCTGGCCACCGCCGGACTGCCCGCCGAGGGCGAGATCGTGCTCGTCGTCGGCCCCGAAGGAGGCGTCTCCCGGGACGAGTTGGCGCTGTTCGAGCAGGCCGGCGCCGGGACGTACGTCCTCGGGCCCACCGTGTTGCGCACATCCACCGCCGGCACCGCCGCCGCGGCCCTGCTGCTGGGCCGTACCGGCCGCTGGTCCTGACTCCCCGGGGGACACCGTGGAACTCGCCCAAGTACGGCTGCTCGTCACCGACTTCGCCGCCTGCTACCGCTTCTACGCCGACGTCCTCGGCCTCAAGCCGCAGTCCGGGGCGAGCGGGGGACCGTACGAGAAGTTCAGCCCGCACACCGGTTCCGCCGGGATCGCGCTGCAGGACCGGGCGATGATGGCCGAGGTCCTGGACGAACTCGGCGACACCGCCACCGGCCACCGCTCCCTGGTCGTCCTGCGCGTCGACGACCTCGACGCCTACTGCGCCGAGATCACCGGCCGGGGCGCGGTCCTGCTGCACGGCCCGGCCCCCATGACCGACCGGATGCGGGTGGCCCACCTCAAGGACCCCGAGGGCAACCTGGTCGAACTCCAGGAGTGGCTGCTGCTGCGCGGCTGATGCCGCCGAACGGGTGAGTGGCCGTAACCGGGCTTCCCCGCGAGGGGGGCCGGTGGCACGCTGCCCGGTATGGGGGCTTCGAGGCGGACACGGCGGTGGGCGCGGCTGGTCGCCCTCACGGGATCGGTCGCGGTGGCCGGCGGGGCCCTCGCGGCCTGCCGGCCCGGAGGGGGACTCGGGTCGGCGAGCGTCGCGTACACCACCGACCGGACCGCGACCGCCGCGCTGGAGCACCGGCACGTGCACGTCGACTGGCTCTCCTGCACCGGCGGTGACGGCCGCGACGCCACGCGCGCGGGCTCGCCCGCGCCGTCCCGGAGCACCGTCGTCTCCGTCGACTGCCGGGGCGAGACGGACGACGGACGGAAGATCGTCGTCACCGGGCGGGTGACCAAGGCCGTCGACGGCGCCTGCGTGCGCGGTGACCTGACGGCGGAGGTCGGCGGCCGGCGGGTGTTCCGCGTCGACGGGCTCGGCGACTGCTCGGCCACGCGCGGGCCGACGTACCGGCCGTCGTACCGGCTGCCGACCGCCGGGCAGCCGAAGCCGGGCGTCACCGTGACCGTGACCGTGACGCGGACCGTCCGGCCCGTGCAGGGCAAGTGATCCCAAACCGGGAGCGGGGCACGCCGGTCGCTGCGTAGAGTGACGGCGTGACTCAGGGTGCTTCGACGGGAACCACGGAAACCGGAACGTCCGCCTACCTCCGATTCCCCCATCTGCACGGCGACTTGGTGGCCTTCGTCGCCGAGGACGACGTGTGGCTCGCCCCGCTGGACGGCGGCCGGGCCTGGCGGGTCAGCGCCGACAACACGCCGGTGACCCGGCCCCGGATATCGCCGGACGGACGACACCTCGCCTGGACCTCCACCCGGGACGGCGCCCCCGAGGTGCATGTCGCCCCGGTCGACGGGGGCCCCGCCCGGCGGCTGACGTACTGGGGCAACCGCCGTACCGAGGTGCTCGGTTGGACCCCGGACGGACGGGTGCTCGCGCTCGGCGCGCAGGGCCGGCCCAGCTTCCGGCAGAGCTGGGCGCACGCCGTCCCGCTGGACGGCGGACCGGCCGAGACCCTGCCGTACGGCCCGGTCGGCGACGTGGCGCCCGGCCCGGCCACCGTGCTGCTGTCCGCGCCGATGGGCCGCGAGGCCGCCCACTGGAAACGCTACCGGGGCGGCACGGCGGGCAGGTTGTGGATCGACCGCGACGGCGACGGCGGGTTCGTGCGGCTGCACGACGACGTCGACGGCAACATCGAGTGCCCGGTGTGGGCGGGGGACCGGATCGCGTTCCTCTCCGACCACGAGGGCACCGGCGCCCTGTACTCCTCCCTCGCCGACGGCTCCGACCTGCGCCGGCACAGCCCGCTCGGCCGCTTCTACGCCCGGCACGCCTCCGGCGACGGCACCCGGGTCGTCCACGCCTCGGGCGGTGAACTGTGGCTGCTGGACGACCTGGAGGGCGCCGAGCCGCGCCGGCTGGACGTACGGCTCGGCGGGCCGCGGACCGATCTGCGGGCCCGCCCGGTGAACGCCGCCCGCTGGTTCGACGCGGCCTCCCCCGACCACACCGCGCGCGGCAGCGCCGTCTGCGTGCGCGGCGGCATCCACTGGGTCACCCACCGCTCCGGCCCCGCCCGTGCCCTGGCCGCCGCCCCCGGCGTCCGCGCCCGGATGCCGCGCGCCTTCCGCGCCGACGGTGAGGAGTGGGCGGTGTGGGTCACGGACGCCGAGGGCGAGGACGCCCTGGAGTTCGCGCCCGCCACCGGCACCGTGCCCGGCGCCCCACCGCGCCGGCTCGCCGCGGGACAGCTGGGCCGGGTCCTGGAGCTGGCCATGGCC
The DNA here is from genome assembly GCF_055560195.1 of Streptomyces sp. NPDC023481. Taxonomy (NCBI): domain Bacteria; kingdom Bacillati; phylum Actinomycetota; class Actinomycetes; order Kitasatosporales; family Streptomycetaceae; genus Streptomyces; species Streptomyces sp. NPDC023481. The sequence goes on along the minus strand of NZ_JBVHJE010000002.1, from coordinate 629,135 downwards.
CCCGACGGCGGCCGGGCCGCCGTGGCCACGCACGACGGCAGGCTGCTGCTGGTCGAACGCGAGACCGGCGAGGTCCGCGAGGTCGACCGCGGCGACGACGGCGAGGTCTCCGGCCTCGCCTTCTCACCCGACTCCGCCTGGCTCGCCTGGGCCCACCCCGGCCCCCGCCCGCTCTCGCAGCTGCGCATCGCCCACACCACCGACCTCTCGGTCACCGAGGCGACCCCGCTGCGCTTCCAGGACTACGCGCCCGCCTTCACCCTCGACGGCAAGCACCTCGCGTTCCTCTCCCACCGCGCCTTCGACCCGGTCTACGACGAGCACGTCTTCGACCTCGCGTTCGTGGCCGGCGCCCGCCCGCACCTGATCACCCTGGCCGCCACCACCCCCTCGCCGTTCGGCCCGCAGCGCCACGGCCGCCCCTTCGAGGCCCCCGACAAGGACGAGACCCCCGACAGCGAGGGCACCCCGGCCACCCGGATCGACCTCGAAGGACTCGCCGACCGGATCGTGCCCTTCCCGGTGGAGGCCGGCCGCTACACCACCCTGCGGGCCGCCAAGGACGGCGTCCTCTGGCTGCGCCACCCCGTCGAGGGCGTCCTCGGCGCCTCCCGCGCCCACCCCGACGACCCCCACCCGCACAGCGAGCTGGAGCGCTACGACCTGGCCCAGCGCCGCCTGGAACACCTCGCCGCCGCCGACCACTTCGAGGTCAGCGGCGACGGCAGACGCGTCCTGCTGTGGAGCGACGGCCGGCTGCGGGTCGTCCCGAGCGACCGCCGCACCGGCACCGACGACGACGGCGACACCAGCGTCACCGTCGACCTCGCCCGCGTCCGGCAGACCGTCGACCCGGCCGCCGAGTGGCGGCAGATGTACGACGAGACCGGCCGGCTCATGCGCGACCACTTCTGGCGCCCCGACCTCGGCGGCACCGACTGGACCGGCGTCCTCGACCGCTACCGCCCGCTGCTCGCCCGGCTCGCCACCCACAGCGACCTGGTCGACGTGCTGTGGGAACTGCACGGCGAACTCGGCACCTCGCACGCCTACGTCATCCCGCGCGGCGGCTCCGGCGGCCCCCGCCAGGGCCTGCTCGGCGCCGACATCTCCCGCCACCCGGACGGCAGTTGGCGCATCGACCGGATCCTCCCCTCGGAGACCTCCGACCCCGACGCCCGCTCCCCGCTCGCCGCGCCGGGGGTCGCGGTCCGCCCCGGGGACGCGATCATCGCGGTCGCCGGCCACCCCGTCGACCCGGTGACCGGCCCCGGCCCGCTGCTCGTCGGCACCGCGGGCCACCCCGTCGAGCTGACCGTCTCCCCGGCCGCCGGCGGCGAACCCCGGCACACCGTCGTCGTCCCGCTCGCCGACGAGGAGCCCCTGCGCTACCACGCCTGGGTCGCGGACCGCCGCGCCCACGTCCACGCGGCCTCCGCCGGCCGGCTCGGCTACCTCCACGTCCCCGACATGCAGGCACCCGGCTGGGCCCAGATCCACCGCGACCTGCGCGTCGAGGTGGCCCGGGAGGGTCTCGTGGTCGACGTCCGGGAGAACCGAGGCGGCCACACCTCCCAGCTCGTGATCGAGAAGCTGGCCCGCCGGATCATCGGCTGGGACCTCCCGCGCGGCATGCGCCCCACCAGCTACCCCCTCGACGCGCCGCGCGGTCCGGTCGTCGCCGTCGCCAACGAGTTCTCCGGATCCGACGGCGACATCGTCAACGCGGCCATCAAGGCCCTCCGCATCGGCCCGGTCGTCGGCACCCGCACCTGGGGCGGTGTCATCGGCATCGACAGCCGCTACCACCTGGTCGACGGCACCCTGGTCACCCAGCCGAAGTACGCGATGTGGCTGGAGGGCGTCGGCTGGGACGTGGAGAACCACGGGGTGGACCCCGACGTGGAGGTCGTACAGACCCCCCGGGACTGGGCGGAGGGCCGCGACGCCCAGCTGGACGCGGCCGTCCGGATCGCCCTGGAGGCGCTGGAGACCAGCCCCGCGAAAACCCCGCCGGGCCTGCCCGCGTAAGGGGTGCGGGGAACGGCGTGACGGGCCGCGGACCCAGCCGCGGCCGAGCGACTACCATGCGAACCGTATTGATCATCGGTGAAAGCGAGTGCAGCGTATGGCCGGAGAACCGCAGGACGACTGCCTGTTCTGCAAGATCGTCAAGGGTGAGATCCCGGCGACGATCGTCCGCGAGACCGAGACCACCGTGGCCTTCCGGGACATAAACCCCCAGGCCCCGACCCACGTCCTGGTGATCCCCAGGGCCCACTACGAGAACGCGGCCGAACTCGCCGCGGGCGCCCCGCGGATCGCGGCGGACGTGCTCGCCGAGACGAAGGCCGTCGCCGACGAGGAGAAGCTCGACAGCTACCGCCTCGTCTTCAACACGGGCGGCGGCGCCGGCCAGACCGTCTGGCACGCCCACGCCCACGTCATCGGTGGTCGTGACCTCCAGTGGCCCCCCGGGTGAGTCACCGTGTCCGTCCGTGAACTGGTGGTCCTCGGCACCGCCAGCCAGGTCCCGACCCGGCATCGCAACCACAACGGCTACCTGCTGAGGTGGGACGGCGAGGGCATCCTGTTCGACCCCGGCGAGGGCACGCAGCGGCAGATGCTGCGCGCCGGGGTCGCCGCCCACGACCTGAACCGGATCTGCGTCACGCACTTCCACGGCGACCACAGCCTCGGCCTCGCCGGTGTCATCCAGCGGATCAACCTGGACCGGGTGCCGCACGAGGTCACCGCGCACTACCCGCGTTCCGGGCGGCGCTTCTTCGACCGCCTGCGCTACGCGACCGCCTACCGGGAGACGGTCGGCCTCACCGAGGCCCCGGTCGCCGCCGACGGCGTCCTCGCGGTGACCCGGTCGTACACCCTCGAAGCCCGCCGGCTCTCGCACCCCGTCGAGTCCTACGGCTACCGGCTGACCGAACCCGACGGCCGCCGCATGCTGCCCGACCGGCTCGCCGCGCACGGAGTCACCGGCCCGGACGTGGGCCGTCTCCAGCGCGAGGGCCGGCTCGGGAACGTGACCCTGGAGGACGTCAGCGAGGTGCGGCGCGGACAGCGGTTCGCGTTCGTCATGGACACCCGGCTCTGCGACGGCGTGCACGCGCTCGCGGAGGGGTGCGACCTGCTCGTCATCGAGTCCACGTTCCTCGACGAGGACATCGAACTCGCCGAGGAGCACGGCCACCTGACGGCCGGTCAGGCAGCCGCCGCGGCCCGGGACGCCGGTGTGCGGCACCTGGTCCTCACCCACTTCAGCCAGCGCTACACCGAACCCGAGGAGTTCGAGCGGCAGGCGCGGGCGGCCGGGTTCGAGGGCGAGCTGACCGTGGCGTACGACCTGCTGCGGGTGCCGGTTCCGAAACGGCGGTAAAGCACCCGTACCATTCTTCGATGCCCCTCCCGAAAGCAGAACTGCACCTCCACATCGAAGGCACCCTGGAACCCGAGCTGGCTTTCGAGCTGGCCGCCCGCAACGGTGTGACCCTTCCCTGCGCGGACACCGACGCCCTCCGCGAGGCCTACCGTTTCCAGGACCTCCAGTCCTTCCTGGATCTGTACTACGAGCTGATGACCGTCCTGCGCACCGAGCAGGACTTCGCCGACCTGGCCGACGCCTACCTCGCCCGGGCCGCCGCACAGGGCGTCCGGCACGCGGAGATCTTCTTCGACCCGCAGGCGCACCTGTCCCGGGGTGTGCCCATGGGCGTGATCGTGGAGGGGCTGTGGCGGGCGCTGGGCCGCTCCGAGGCGAACCACGGCGTCTCCACCCGGCTCATCATGTGCTTCCTGCGGGACGAGTCCGCCGACTCGGCCCGGCTGACCCTGGAGATGGCGGAGCCGTACCTGGACCGGATCACCGGTGTCGGCCTGGACTCCGCCGAGGTCGGGCACCCGCCGGTGAAGTTCCGGGAGGTGTACGAGGCCGCCGCCGCGCTCGGGCTGCGCCGGGTCGCGCACGCCGGTGAGGAGGGCCCGCCGGAGTACATCACCGAGGCGCTGGACGTGCTCGGCGTGGAGCGCGTCGACCACGGCCTGCGCTGCATGGAGGACCCCGCGCTGGTGGAGCGGCTGGTCCGGGAGCGGATCCCGCTGACCCTGTGCCCGCTGTCCAACGTACGGCTGCGGACCGTCGACACCCTCGCCGACCACCCCCTGCCCGCCATGCTCGACGCCGGCCTGCTGTGCACGGTCAACTCCGACGACCCGGCGTACTTCGGCGGGTACGTGGGCGACAACTTCGACGCGGTGCGCGCGACGCTGGGCCTCGGCGAGGACCGGCTGCGCGAGCTGGCCCGCAACTCCTTCCTCGCCTCCTTCCTGGAGGACGACGAGGAGCTGAGGGCCCGTTACCTGGCCGAGGTCGAGGCGTACGAGTTCGGGCCGGGGGTGTCGTAACGCCGCTACGGCAGGACGCGGCCCCGCGGACGGGGCGGCCATTGACGTCGCCCGCCCACGCCTCTAGCCTCGATTCTCATATGTAGACGTGATTCACAAGAGGAGATGGTCAGGGTGGGCGGCGACCCGGCTCCGCAGGGTGTGGCGCGGCGGCTGCGGGAGGGGATGGCGCGGGGCGTGCTCTCCTTCCCGCTCACCGCCTTCCACGACGACGGCACCCTCGACCCCGACGGCACCCGCGCCCACATCGCCGGCCGTCTCGCCGCCGCGCCCGGCGCCGTCTTCCCGGCCTGCGGCACCGGCGAGTTCTTCTCGCTGGACGAGGACGAGTACCGCACGGTCGTCACCATCGCCGTCGAGGAGGCGGCCGGCCGGGTGCCCGTCGTCGCCGGCACCGGATACGGCTGGGCGCAGGCCGCCCGCTTCGCGCGGATCGCCGAGGACGCCGGCGCCGACGCCCTGCTCGTCCTGCCGCACTACCTGACCGAGGCCCCGCAGGACGGCCTCGCCGCCCAGCTGGAACAGCTCGCCGCCCGCACCCGGCTGCCGCTGATCGCCTACCAGCGGGGCCAGGTCGCCTACACCGCCGGCACCCTGCGGCGCATCGCGCGCATCCCGCACCTCGTCGGGCTCAAGGACGGCCACGGCGACCTCGACCGGCTCCAGCGCCTCACCCTCGCCGCCCCCGAGGGCTTCCTCTTCTTCAACGGCGCCGCCACCGCCGAGATCCAGGCCCGCGCCTACGCCACCGTCGGCGTCCCCGCCTACTCCTCCGCCGTGCACGCCTTCGCCCCCGAGATCGCCGGCGCCTTCTTCGCCGCGCTCCAGGGCGGCGACCACGCCACCGTCGACACCCTGCTGCGCGCCTTCTACGTCCCCTTCGTCGAACTCCGCGACCGCGTACCCGGCTACGCCGTCTCCCTGGTGAAGGCGGCGGCCCGGCTGCGCGGCCGGCCCGTCGGGCCCGTGCGCGCCCCGCTCACCGACCCCTCTCCCGCCGACCTCGCCGACCTGAAGGCCCTCCTCACCGCCGGACTCGACCTCGTAGGAGCCTCCCTGTGACCCGTGACCTGACCATCGCCGAGGTGCGGCTGACCCCGATCCTGGTCGCCGACCCGCCGCTGCTCAACACCCAGGGCGTGCACCAGCCGTACACCCCCCGGCTGATCGTGGAGATCGTCACCGCCGACGGGGTCTCCGGGCTCGGCGAGACCTACGGCGACACCAGGTACCTGGAGCTGGCCCGGCCGCTGGCCGAGTGGCTCACCGGACGCTCGGTCATGGATGTGAACGCCCTGTTCGCCCTCGACCTCGGCGTCGACGCCTCCCGGGTCCAGGGGGAGGTGGACGCCGGCGGGCTGCGCGGGGTGCAGAGCGCCGACAAACTGCGGCTGTCCGTGCTGTCCGCCTTCGAGGTCGCCTGCCTCGACGCCCAGGGCAGGGTGCTCGGGCTGCCCGTGCACGCGCTGCTCGGCGGCAGGGTGCGCGACGCCGTCGAGTACAGCGCCTACCTCTTCTACAAGTGGGACCGGCACCCGGCGGGCGTCCGGGCCGAGCCCGACCCGTGGGGCGCCGCGCTCGAGCCGGCCGGCGTGGTGGCACAGGCCCGCCGGCTCCGGGAACTGCACGGATTCGGCTCGTTCAAGCTCAAGGGCGGGGTCTTCCCGCCCGACGAGGAGATCGCCGCCGTCCGCGCCCTCGCCGAGGCCTTCCCCGGCCACCCGCTGCGGCTCGACCCCAACGGCGCCTGGTCGGTGCCGACCTCGCTGAAGGTCGCGGAGGAACTCGGCGACGTCCTGGAGTACCTGGAGGACCCCACGCTCGGCACGCCCGCCATGGCGGAGGTCGCCGCCGGGACCGACGTCCCCCTGGCCACCAACATGTGCGTGACCACCTTCGGCGAGATCAGGGAGGCGTTCACGAAGGACGCCGTCCAGGTCGTCCTCTCCGACCACCACTACTGGGGCGGGCTGCGCAACACCCGCCACCTCGCCGCGATCTGCGCCGCCTTCGGAGTCGGGGTGTCCATGCACTCCAACACCCATCTCGGCATCAGCCTCGCCGCGATGACCCAGGTCGCGGCCACGGTCCCGGAGCTGCACCACGCCTGCGACTCCCACTACCCCTGGCAGTCCGAGGACGTCCTCACCGAGCGGCTCGTCTTCCGGGGCGGCCGGGTCGCCGTGTCCGACGCGCCCGGCCTCGGCGTCGAGCTGGACCGCGGTGAACTGGCCCGGCTGCACCGGCGGTGGGCCGAGGACGACGGCTCGCTGCGCGACCGCGACGACGCGGCGGCCATGCGCGCGGCCGAACCGGACTGGCGGACACCGGTGATGCCCCGCTGGTGACCGGCGCCGCACGGGATACCGGTGCGCGGCCTGGTGCACACTGGCCAGAACCGCACCACGCCAGGGAGCGCCCCGTGACGCCGTCGCACACCCTCACCGGAGAGGAACCGGAACACCTCACCCAGGCAGCGCGCTGCCAGACCCAGGTCGACCCGCTCGCCGCGCTGCGCGCCCCCGGCGACCCGCCCTGGGACGTCTACCTCACCGGCACGGTCTTCCTCGACATCATCTTCACCGGCCTGGACTCGGCACCGGTGCGCGGCACCGAGTCCTGGGCCCGGGGCATGGGCTCCAGCCCCGGCGGGGTCGCCAACATGGCCACCGCCCTGGCCCGGCTCGGCCTGCGCACCGCCCTCGCCGCGGCCTTCGGCGACGACCACTACGGCGAGTACTGCTGGGACGCGCTGGAACAGGGCGAGGGCATCGACCTCTCCGCCTCCCGGACCGTGCCCGGCTGGCACTCCCCGGTCACCGTCTCCATGGCCTACGAGGGCGAACGGACCATGGTCTCCCACGGGCACGAGCCACCCCCCGAGGCCGTCCTCCTCCAGGAGGGCGCCGCCGACCGGCCGCACCGCTCGCGGGCCGCCGTGGCCTCCCTCACCCCCGGGCGCGGCGCGCCGTGGATCGCGCAGGCCGCCCGCGCCGGCACCCGCGTCTTCGCCGACGTCGGCTGGGACGAGACCGGCGCGTGGGACCTGGCCGGCCTGCCCGACCTGGAGCACTGCGAGGCGTTCCTGCCCAACGCGGAGGAGGCCAAGCGGTACACCGGGACCGACTGCCCGCGGCTGGCCGCGCACGCCCTGACCGCGTACGTGCCGGTGGCCGTGGTGACGCTGGGCTCGGAGGGCGCGTACGCGGTGGACCGGCGGACCGGGGAGACCGCGGAGGTGCCGGCGATCGCCGTGGAGGCGCTGGATCCGACGGGGGCCGGGGACGTGTTCGTCGCCGGGTTCGTGACGGGCTCCCTGGCGGGGTGGCCGCTGGCGGACCGGCTGGCCTTCGCCGGGCTCACGGCCGCGCTGTCGGTGCAGGAGTTCGGGGGGTCGCTGTCGGCGCCGGGGTGGTCGGAGATCGGGGCGTGGTGGCGGCGCGTGCAGTCCCTGCCGGGGCAGTCGCCCGCGGCGCTGCGCCGGTACGAGTTCCTGGAGGGCCTGGTCCCGCGGCGACTGGACCGGCCGTGGCCGCTCCGGCGGGCCGTGCCGACCATCGGCTTCCGGCGCTCGGGCTGACACCGGCCGGGGCCGCGGCCGGTGTCAGCCCGGAAGCGGCCGTGCGAAAAGCCCTACGGCGTTGTCAGCCCCGCGTCGTACCCTGGACATGCGAGGCCGCCCCTCAGCTGTGCGGCCGTGACGAGGAGGAAGCGCAGGCCTTCAGCGCCGGCCCATGACACAGACACCCACAGCTCACACCCCCGCGCAGGAGCAGGCGAGAGTGCAGTTCACCGTCCCCGCCCAGCACCCCATGGTGACCGTGCTGGGTTCCGGCGACTCCCTCCTGCGCGTGATCGAGAGGGCCTTCCCGGCGGCCGACATCCACGTCCGGGGCAATGAGATCAGCGCGGTCGGCGACCCGGGGGACGTCGCCCTGATCTCGCGCGTGTTCGACGAGATGATGCTGGTGCTCCGCACCGGGCAGCCGATGACGGAGGACGCAGTGGAACGCTCGATCGCCATGCTCAAGTCGAGCGAGAACGGGACGAGCGACGGGGCGGAGACCCCGGCGCAGGTGCTGACGCAGAACATCCTGTCCTCGCGCGGCCGCACCATCCGCCCCAAGACGCTCAACCAGAAGCGGTACGTGGACGCGATCGACCGGCACACGATCGTCTTCGGCATCGGCCCCGCAGGCACCGGCAAGACCTACCTGGCCATGGCCAAGGCCGTGCAGGCCCTGCAGTCCAAGCAGGTCAACCGGATCATCCTGACCCGTCCGGCGGTGGAGGCGGGCGAGCGGCTCGGCTTCCTGCCCGGCACGCTCTACGAGAAGATCGACCCGTACCTGCGCCCGCTGTACGACGCGCTGCACGACATGATCGACCCGGACTCCATCCCGCGGCTGATGGCGGCGGGCACGATCGAGGTCGCACCGCTCGCCTACATGCGCGGCCGGACGCTCAACGACGCCTTCATCATCCTGGACGAGGCCCAGAACACCAGCCCCGAGCAGATGAAGATGTTCCTCACCCGCCTCGGCTTCGACTCGAAGATCGTGATCACCGGTGACGTCACGCAGGTCGACCTGCCGAACGGCACCAAGAGCGGTCTGCGGCAGGTGCAGGAGATCCTGGAGGGCGTCGAGGACGTCCACTTCTCCCGGCTGTCGTCCCACGATGTCGTACGGCACAAGCTGGTGGGCCGTATCGTCGACGCGTACGAGAAGTACGACAGCGACCACGGCACGGATAACGGCGCTCCCAAGGGCGGCCGGGGCAGGTCCGGCGCCGCGGGAACCAAGGGGAAGTAGACCAGCACGACCATGTCGATCGACGTCAACAACGAGTCCGGCACCGAGGTAGACGAGCAGGCGATCCTCGACATCGCCCGCTACGCGCTCGCGCGGATGCGCATCCACCCGCTCTCCGAACTCTCGGTGATCGTCGTGGACGCCGACGCCATGGAGCAGCTGCACATCCAGTGGATGGACCTGCCGGGTCCGACCGATGTCATGTCGTTCCCGATGGACGAGCTGCGGCCGCCGTCCAAGGACGACGACGAGCCGCCGCAGGGGCTGCTCGGCGACATCGTGCTGTGCCCCGAGGTCGCCGCCAAGCAGGGGGCCGAGGCGCCCACGCAGCACTCCATGGACGAGGAGCTCCAGCTGCTCACCGTCCACGGCGTGCTGCACCTGCTCGGGTACGACCACGAGGAGCCCGACGAGAAGGCCGAGATGTTCGGCCTCCAGGCCGCCATCGTGGACGGATGGCGGGCCGAGCACGGCCTGACCGGGCCGTCCCCGGCGCCGACCGTCTCGTAAGCGGGCCGGATGTCTCCGCAGATCGTGGCCGGCGCGATCGCGCTGGTCGTCGTGGCCTGGCTCGCCGCCTGCGCGGAGGCGGGCCTCGCGCGCGTCTCCAGCTTCCGCGCCGAGGAGGCCGTCAAGTCCGGCCGGCGGGGCGGCGCCAAGCTCGCCCAGATCGCCGCCGACCCCACCCGCTACCTGAACGTGGCCCTGCTGGTCCGCGTGGCCTGCGAGATGGCCGCCGCGGCCCTGGTCACCTACGCCTGCCTCCAGCAGTTCGCCGCCACCTGGCAGGCCCTGCTGGTCGCCATCGGTGTCATGGTGCTCGTGTCCTACGTCGCCGTCGGCGTCTCCCCGCGCACCATCGGCCGCCAGCACCCGCTGAACACGGCCACCGTGGCGGCGTACGTGCTGCTGCCGCTGGCCCGGATCATGGGGCCCATCCCGTCCCTGCTGATCCTCATCGGCAACGCGCTCACCCCCGGCAAGGGCTTCCGGCGCGGCCCCTTCGCCTCCGAGGCGGAGCTGCGCGCGCTGGTGGACCTCGCGGAGAAGGAGTCGCTGATCGAGGACGACGAGCGCCGGATGGTGCACTCGGTGTTCGAGTTGGGCGACACCCTCGTACGCGAGGTCATGGTGCCGCGCACCGACCTCGTCACCATCGAGCGCTTCAAGACCATCCGCCAGGCCCTCACCCTGGCCCTGCGCTCCGGCTTCTCGCGGATCCCGGTCACCGGCGAGAGCGAGGACGACATCGTCGGGATCGTGTATCTGAAGGACCTGGTCCGCAAGACGCACATCAGCCGGGAGGCGGAGGGCGACCTGGTGTCCACGGCGATGCGGCCGGCCGTGTTCGTGCCCGACACCAAGAACGCCGGCGACCTGCTGCGCGAGATGCAGAAGGACCGCAACCACGTCGCCGTCGTCATCGACGAGTACGGCGGCACCGCCGGCATCGTCACCATCGAGGACATCCTGGAGGAGATCGTCGGCGAGATCACCGACGAGTACGACCGGGAACTCCCGCCCGTCGAGGACCTCGGCGACGACCGCTTCCGGGTCACCGCCCGCCTGGACATCACCGACCTCGGCGAGCTGTACGGCCTGGAGGAGTACGACGACGAGGACGTGGAGACCGTCGGCGGACTGCTCGCCAAGGCGCTCGGCCGCGTCCCCATCGCCGGCGCCTCCGCCGAGGTCGAACTGCCCGACGAGCGCCGGCTGAAGCTGACCGCCGAGGCGGCGGCCGGCCGCCGCAACAAGATCGTGACGGTGCTGGTCGAGCCCGCCGGGAAGAACGGGGAGGAACCCGAGTGACGCCCCGGGAACTGCGAGCCCTGTGCCTGTCGTTCAACGCGGCCGTGGAGGACTTCCCGTTCAACCCGGAGACCTCGGTCTTCAAGGTGCTGGGCAGGATGTTCGCGCTGACGAACCTGGACGCGCGGCCCCTGACGGTCAACCTCAAGTGCGACCCGGAGGACGCGCTGCGGCTGCGCCGCGAGCACGAGGGGCTGATCGTCCCCGGCTGGCACATGAACAAGCGGCACTGGAACACCGTGACCGCGGACGGCGACCTCCCCGACCGGCTGCTGCGCGAGCTGGTCGAGGACTCGTACGACCTCGTCGTCGCCGGCCTGCCGAGGGCGGAGCGCCTGCGGCTGGACCGGCCGTAGCCGCCCCGCCCCCCGGCCGCCGTCGGTGAACGGCGCGCGGCCGTGCGGTGTGCACGGCCGCGCGGAGCGCAGGGGGGCAGAGGCGGGGTGGTCAGACCCCGGACCGGCCACGGCCGAGACCCAGGCCGACCGCGACGGCCGCGGCGAGGACGACCACCGCGTCCAGGGCGAGCACCGTGTGCGTCCCGGTCAGCAGGTCGTCGGAGGTGGTGGCCAGGACGCCCAGCAGCGGGATGCCGACCGTGATGCCGACCTGCTGGGTGGAGGTCACCAGGCCGGTGGCCAGGCCCTGCTCCTCGTCCGGGACACCGGAGGTCACGGTGATGCCGTACGAGACGATCGCGCCCAGGTGGCACATGCTCGCCAGGGACACGGCGGCCGTGGCGAGCCAGACCGACCAGGTGTGGGCGTTCAGCAGCAGCAGCGTCGCCACCAGCGCGCCCTGGCCGGCCAGCGAGCCGACCAGGGTGCGCCGGGCGCCGAAGCGGCCGACGACCCTGGCCGCGAGGGAGCCGGCGACGACCGACAGGATGCCCTGCGCGCCGAAGACCAGGCCCGTCTCGAAGGCCGACAGGTGCAGGACGTCCTGCAGGTACAGGCTCAGCACGAAGACCACCGTCGACATCATCGAGAAGGTGACCAGACCGCCCAGGTTGCCCCACGCCACCGTGCGGCGGCGCAGCATCGGCAGCGAGACGAGCGGGGCCGGCGAGCGGGACTCGATCAGGGTGAACGCGGCCAGCAGCAGAACCCCGGCGACCAGCGCCGCGATGACGTCCGCCCGGCCGAAGCCGTGGTCGGCGGCGGTGGACAGGGCGTAGATCAGCGACAGCAGACCGGTGGTGACGGTGGCCGCCCCCGGCACGTCGAGGCGCGGGCGCCGCGGGGTGCGGGACTCCGGCAGCAGGCCGGGCGCGAGCGGCAGCACGATCAGCGCGAAGACGGTGAGCAGCGCCATGGTGGAACGCCAGCCGAGCGCGTCCGTCAGCACACCGCCCGCGACCATGCCGACGGTGAAGCCCAGCGACAGCAGGGTGCCGGAGATGCCGAGGGCGCGGTCCCGGGCCGGGCCCTCCGGGAAGGTGGTGGTCAGCAGGGACATCCCGGTCGGCACGATCGCCGCCGCGCCGACACCCTGGAGCGCGCGCCCGGCGAGGAAGGACGCCGGGTCCCAGGCCAGCGTCGCCAGCAGCGAGGCCGCGCCGAACAGGGCCAGCCCGGACAGGAAGAGCCGGCGGCGGCCGTAGAGGTCGCCCATGCGGCCGAACAGCAGCAGGAAGCCGCCGGAGGGCAGCGCGAACGCGGTGATCGCCCACTGCAGGGCGGCCCGGCTCATGCCGAGGTCGGTACCGAGCGCGGGCAGGGCCACGTTGAGGACGGAGAAGTCCAGCGCGACCATGAACTGGGCCGCGCACAGGACGAACAGGACCAGCTTGTCGCGCGTCGACAGCCGGGGGGTGCCGAGCGGTGCGTCCGCGGGGGTGGTGGGCGGTGCGGGGGATGTGGTGGTGTCGATCGCCATGGCACGAGCCTGCGGCGGCCGGAACAATCGTGGGGAGTCGGAACTTATGGTGGTGGTGGAACCACCAGACACCACGGGGGAGGAGCGGTCCGTGCACGCTGCGGAGGCGACGAGGAGTGAACGGGGCAGGGAGCTGCGCGAGTTCCTGATGAACCGGCGCGCCCGGGTCAGTCCCCAGGAGGCCGGACTGCCGGGCGGTGGCGGCCGGCGCCGTACGCCGGGGCTGCGGCGCGAGGAGGTCGCCGTACTCGCCGGCGTGGGCGTCTCCTGGTACCAGTGGCTGGAGCAGGGGCGGGACATCTCCGTCTCGCCCCAGGTCCTCGACGCCGTCGCCCGGGTGCTCCGGCTCAGCGACGCCGAACGCCGGCACCTGTACCTGCTGGCCGGGCTGAACCCGCCCGCGCCGCAGGTCGCCCCGGACCGCCGGGACATGTGCGAGGGGCTGCGGCGGCTGATCGACACCTGGATGCCGTACCCGGCGCACATCATGGACGCGTACTACAACTGCGTGATGTACAACGACGCGGCGGCGATCGTGCTCGGGATGCGGCCGGACATCACCCAGAACTGCCTGATCGACTTCTTCGTCGACCCGCTGTACCGGTCGCGCAGCAACAGCTGGGAGCGCAACGCCCGCACGGTCGTGGCGCAGTTCCGGGCCGCGTGCGCGGCCCGGCCGGACGACGAGGGGTTCCAGGCGGTGCTCGCCGAGGCGTCGGCCCGCAGCCCCGAGTTCCTGAAGCTGTGGGCCGAGCGGGACATCGAGGACCACGGGCAGATCCGCAAGGAGCTGCACCATCCGCTGGTGGGCGTGCTGGCGGTGGAGTCCACCGTGATGAAGGTGCCGGCCCGGCCGGACCTGATGATCGTGCTGCACACCCCGCTGGACGAGGCGAACACCGCGGCCAAGCTGGAGTGGCTGGCCTCGCCGGAGGGCCGCCGGGGTGCCATGTACCCCGTGGCGGGCTGAGCGTCCGGTGGCTTCGTATGCTCGGGGCATGACCGACAGCAACGCGCTCGACCCCGAGGACCGCAAGATCGTCACCCTGGCCCGTTCCGCGCGGGCCCGCAACGCAGTGCCCGAGGGGGCGGCCGTACGGGACGACACCGGGCGGACGTATGTCGCCGGGTCGGTGGGGCTCGCCTCGCTGAAGCTGAGCGCGCTGCGGACGGCGGTCGCCATGGCCGTGGCGTCGGGGGCCGCCTCCCTGGAGGCGGCGGCCGTCGTCAGCGAGGCGGAGTCGGTGCCGGCCGAGGACCTGGCCGCCGTCGCCGACCTGGGCGGTGCCGGGACGCCGGTGCTGCTCGCCGCGCCCGACGGCACCGTGCGGGCCACCGTCACCGCCCCCTGAACCGACCGGCCGACAGGAGTGAGCGGGGCTGTCGGCCCCGCCCTCCGAACCGGTCGGCCGGGACCGTGCGGACCGTCACCGCTCCCTGAACCGACCGACCAGCAGGTCGGCTGGAATTCAACCTTGCCGTGGTCCGGTGTGCGCGCGTCAATGGTCCCGTACCATCCGACGGACCGTCAGATCCGCACCGCCGCGCAGGTGCCCGCACCCGCCCGCGCAGCCTCCCGTCCGTCGGCCGTCCCCACATGGCACTCCCCACCAGGGAAGGGAAGCGGATCCCCATGAGAGGCAAGCGCACGGCAACAGGTGCGGCACTGGCGGCCGGGGCCCTCGCGGTCACCGGACTGGCCTTCGCGCCCACCGCGGCCGCCGTCACTCCCCAGTCGGCGACCATCACCGCGAACTGTGGCATCTTCGGCGGCGGTGCGGCCACACTCACCGCCACCCAGAGCGGCGGCTCGGCCACTCTCACCCTCACCTCCACCGCCATCAAGACGCCGGTCGCGGTGGCCCAGGACACGATCGCCTCCACGCTCACCATGGTCAAGGCGAGCGGCGGCACCACCGTCTTCAGCGGGACGAAGAACCCGGCCATGGCCAGCGGCTCGGCGGTCACCGTCGGCCCGCTGCCCGGCACCGTGGCCTCCGGCGACAGCCTGGAGGCGTACGGCGGCTCGCTGAAGATGGTCATCTTCGGGGTCACCGTGACCTGTACGGCCACGGCCAAGCAGTCGCCGGGCCCCTTCGTCTTCAGCTGACGCCCCTGAGCGATCCCTTCCGGATCATGCCGCAACCACCCCGGATGCCGCGGAAACTGATGAGCCGTCAGCTTTCTGCGGCATCTCCATTGACTTCTCACCCCCGCTCCACATCAATGCCCCCTGTCGGCGCAGAGGAGCCGCTGCGCCCGCAACCCTCAGGAGGGGGACATGGGTCCGACATCCCGAAGAGCCCGACGGTGGCGCTGGGCGTCACTGCTCGGCTCGACCGCGCTCGCGGTCACCGCGGGCGGCGCGCTGGCCTGTCCGGCCGGCGCCGCCGGTACGAACGTGGACTTCGCCACGCACTGCATCCCGCCGGCCGTCGCGGGCATCCCGCCGATCGACGGCACCACCACCGCCAACGTGTCGGCGGACAACACCAGCCCCAAGGTCGGCGACACGGTCACCGTGACCTACACCGTGGTCACGGCCGCCGCCAGCAACCCCACCGACCTGGCCCTGCCGGCCGACATCATGACCCCGACCGGCAAGGTCACCCTCGGTGGCGCCCAGAGCGGTGACATCACCGTCGCCGGGCCGAAGAAGAACCCCCCGGTGCCGGGGAAGGCCGCCTTCCCGTCGTTCTCCATGACCGGCACCTTCACCGTCACCAAGCCCGGACGGATCACCCTCTCGCCCGGGGACTACAACATCCACACCAGTTACATCCTGGAGCTGGACACCCCCTGCACCGTCACCAACCCGCCCGCCCCGGTCTCCCAGACCGTCACCGCGACCGACGGCACCCCGGCCAACACCCGGGCCGTCACGCTCGGTTCGGCCTCCGGTGCCCCCGGGGCCGGTGTGACCGTGAGCGGGACCGGCTTCACGCCCGGCGCGACCGTCACCCTGGCCGGGCGGGCCGGCGACAAGCAGACCGCGGACACCGCGACCGTGACCGCGAACGCCCAGGGCTCCTTCAGCGGCTCCCTGGTCGTCAACGACAAGACGACGACCGGGATCGTGGCCTACGAGGGCGCCTCCTGGAACCCGGACAAGGGCGCCGGCCCCGCGGCCTACGTCGTCAACGACGACACGCCCGTCCCGGCCGGCAGCCAGAAGCTGACCACCACCGTCAAGGCGGGCACCCTGTCGATGTCCCAGGCCGGGGACTCCGTCGCCCTGTCAGGCGTCGACTTCGGCCAGGGCGGCGCCTCCACCGGGAGCCTGAACACGGTGACCGTCAAGGACTTCCGCGGCGGGCCCGCGGGCTGGTCGCTGACCGGCAAGGTCACCGACTTCACCGGCCCGGGCGCCAAGATCGGCGCCGGGGCGCTGAGCTGGACCCCGGCCTGCGCGACCAAGGCGGGCAGCCCCAGCACCTGCAAGGCCGGTTCGGCGGGCACCGTGGGCAGCGCGGGCGCGACCCTCGCCTCCACCGCCGACGGGACGCTCACCGGCGGCGAGTTCACCGTGGACGCCCGGCTCTCCCTGGACGTACCGGCGTTCACCCCACCCGGCGCGTACTCCGGCGTGCTCACGCTGACGCTCACCTGAGCGTACGGGCGTCCGCACCCGCCCGTCCCTCGTCCCTCGTCCGTGGGGGTCCGCACCCATGCGCAAGCCGTACGTCCTCCTCCAGGGCCTGCTCCTGGGCCTCCTCCTGGGCCTGGCACCGGCATGGCAGGCCGCGCCCGCCCACGCCGCCGACAACGGCAGCTGGTCCGTCTACCCGGTCGCCTCGAAGATCGCCGCGCGGCCCTACTTCGCCCTCTCCGCCGAGCCCGGCCAGACCCTCACCGACAAGGTCGCCGTACGCAACGAGACCGGCCGGCCGCTCACCTTCCGGCTGTACGCGGCCGACGCCTACAACACCGCCCGGGACGGCGGTTTCGCCGTACGCACCGCCGGGGAACGCATGCACGGGGTCGGCGCCTGGGCCAGGACCGCCAGGTCCCGGATCACCGTGCCGGGGCACCGGACCGTCACCGTGCCCTTCACCCTGAAGGTGCCCGAGGACGCCGGACCCGGCGACCACCCCGGCGCCATCGTCGCCCTCGACGAGCGGGTCGACCCGGGCAGCGGCAGACTGGCCCTCGGCGTCCGGCGGGCCGTGGGCGCCCGCGTCTACCTCCGGGTCGACGGGCCCGCACTGGCCGCGCTCGCCGTCGAGCACCTGCGGATCAGCCACCACCAGCCGCTCGTGCCGGGCCTCGGCGACAGCACGGCCACCGTCTCCTACACCCTGCGCAACACCGGGAACGTCACGCTGAGCCCCAGGGTGGAGCTGACGGCGCGCGGGCTGTTCGGCCGGGCGCTGCTCGACCGGCGGCTGACCCGGGTCCCCGCCGAGCTGCTGCCCGGTCAGCGGGTGCGGCTCACCGAGACCTGGCGCGGGGCGCCCCAGTTCGACCGGGCGGACGTGACGCTCACCGCGAGCGCCCAGGACACCCGGGAGACGGCGAGCGCCGGCTTCCTCGCGCTGCCCTGGCTCGTGGTCACCCTCGTGTTCACCGCCGGCGTGCTGACCGGGGCGCTGCTGGTCAGAGCGCGTCGGGTCCGCGCTCGCCGGTCCGCACCCGGACGACCGTCTCCACCGGCACGGACCACACCTTCCCGTCCCCGATCTTCCCCGTCTGCGCGGCCCTGACGACCGCGTCGATCACGTCGTCGGCGGCGGCGTCCTCCACCACGACCTCGATGCGCACCTTCGGCACCAGGTCGACCCGGTACTCGGCCCCCCGGTACACCTCGGTGTGGCCGCGCTGCCGGCCGTAGCCGCTCGCCTCGGTCACGGTCAGACCGTGCACCCCCAGCTCCTGCAGGGCGGTCTTGACCTCGTCCAGACGGTACGGCTTGACGATCGCGGTGATGAGCTTCATGCCTGGGACTTGACCTTCTGGGCGGAGGAGAGGGCGGACGAGCTGACCGGGGCGCCGTGGCCCAGGACGCCGTGATCGTATGCGGTCTCGGCGTGCACCGTAAGGTCCAGGCCGGTGTACTCCTGCTCCTCGCTCGCCCGCAGGCCCAGCACCTTGTCGAGCAGCTTGCCGAGCCCGTACGTCACCGCGAAGGCGTACCCGGCCACGGCCACCACGGCGAGCGCCTGCCTGCCGAGCGGGGCGAGCCCGCCGCCGTAGAGGAGGCCCTCGGCGCCGCCGGTCATCGCCTTCTCCGCGAACAGGCCGATCAGCAGGGTGCCGATGACCCCGCCGACCAGGTGGACACCGACGACGTCCAGGGAGTCGTCGTAGTTCAGCCGGAACTTCCAGCCGACGGCGTAGCTGCACACGACACCGGCGGCGAGGCCCACGACCAGGGCACCGAGCAGGGAGACCGTGCCGCAGGACGGGGTGATCGCGACCAGGCCGGCCACCGCGCCGGAGGCCGCGCCCAGGGTGGTCGGGTGGCCGTCGCGCCTCTGCTCGACGAAGAGCCAGCCGAGCAGGCCGGTGCAGCCGGCGGCGAGCGTGTTCAGGAACGCGGCGGCGGCCAGGCCGTTCGCGCCGAGCGCGGAGCCGGCGTTGAAGCCGAACCAGCCGAACCAGAGCAGGCCGGCGCCGAGGATCACCATGGGCAGGTTGTGCGGGCGCATGGCGTCCTTCTTGAAGCCCAGGCGGGGGCCGAGGACCAGGCAGAGCGCCAGCCCGGAGGCGCCGGAGGTGATCTCGACGGGCAGCCCGCCCGCGAAGTCCAGGGCGCCGAGCCTCTCCAGGATCCAGCCGCCCGGCCCCCACACCCAGTGGGCGACCGGAACGTATACGAGGAGCGTCCACAGCGGTACGAAGACCAGCCATGCCGAGAACTTCGTACGGTCCGCGACCGCGCCGCTGACCAGCGCGGCCGTGATGATCGCGAAGGTCAGCTGGAAGGTGGCGAAGAGGACGGTGGGGACCGTGCCGTGCACGCTGTCCGGGCCGAGGCCGCGCATGCCGGCGTGCTCCAGGCCGCCGAGCAGTCCGCCGCCGAGGTCGTCGCCGAAGGCGAGGGAGTAGCCCGCGGCCAGCCACACGACCGTGACCAGGGCGATCGACACGAAGCTCATCATCAGCATGTTGAGGACGCTCTTCGTGCGGACCATGCCGCCGTAGAACAGGGCGAGGCCCGGGGTCATCAGCAGGACGAGGGCGGTCGCGGCGAGCAGCCAGGCGGTGTCGCCGGTGTTCACGTGGGCGGCGGCGAGGGTCACGGACGTCTCCAACGGTGTGGGGGCTGCGTCAGAGGGTCACCGGTGCGCGTTTCCGGTCGCGTACGGGTGTGTTTCCGTGACGTTTCGTTGCGGGCGGGTTTCCGGAAGCTCACCGGGCGGGGCGGTGGGCCGGGGCTGTGCGGCGGAGCCTCGTGGATCAGGGACAATGAACGCCATGAGCGTGCGTACCCAGTCTTCCGAGCAGCCGGCCGAGGCCGCCCACCGCGCCGGCTTCGCCTGCTTCGTGGGCCGCCCCAACGCGGGCAAGTCCACCCTCACGAACGCTCTGGTCGGGCAGAAGGTGGCGATCACCTCCAACCGCCCGCAGACGACCCGGCACACGGTACGGGGCATCGTGCACCGGCCCGACGCCCAGCTGATCCTGGTCGACACCCCCGGGCTGCACAAGCCGCGCACGCTGCTCGGCGAGCGGCTCAACGACGTCGTCCGCGCGACCTGGGCCGAGGTCGACGTGATCGGCTTCTGCCTGCCGGCGAACGAGAAGATCGGCCCCGGTGACCGCTTCATCGCCAAGGAGCTGGCGGGGATCAGGAAGACCCCGAAGGTCGCGATCGTCACCAAGACGGACCTGGTCGACTCCAAGACCCTCGCCGAGCAGCTGATCGCCATCGACCAGCTGGGCAAGGAGCTGGGCATCGAGTGGGCGGAGATCGTGCCGGTGTCGGCGGTCGGCGCCCAGCAGGTCGACCTCCTGGCCGACCTGCTGATCCCGCTGCTGCCCGAGGGCCCCGCGCTCTACCCCGAGGGCGACCTCACGGACGAGCCCGAGCAGGTGATGGTGGCCGAGCTGATCCGCGAGGCGGCCCTGGAGGGCGTCCGCGACGAGCTGCCGCACTCCATCGCCGTCGTCGTGGAGGAGATGCTCCCGCGCGAGGACCGCCCTGCCGACCGCCCCCTGCTGGACATCCACGCCAACGTCTACATCGAGCGCCCCAGCCAGAAGGGCATCATCATCGGCCCCAAGGGCAAGCGCCTGAAGGAGGTCGGCATCAAGTCCCGCAAGCACATCGAGGCCCTCCTGGGTACACCGGTCTTCCTGGACCTGCACGTGAAGGTCGCGAAGGACTGGCAGCGCGACCCGAAGCAGCTGCGGCGGCTGGGGTTCTAGGTCCTCACCTGTCCGAACAGCACACCTAGCGCGGGGCCGGCCGGGGGCTCAGGTCCTGCAGGCCTATCACTCTCAGCAGCTGGAGCCTCTCGTGTGACGCGGTGCCGGGGCGGGCCGTGTGGATGATGAGGTGGTGGTGGCCGTGGTGGCTCATCAGGACCTCGCACTCCAGCTCCAGCAGGCCCACCACCGGATGCAGGAAGCGCTTCACGCCCGGGCGGCGCAGGGACACCCGGTGTTCCTCCCAGAGCCGGGCGAACTCCTCGCTCTCGGCGCGGAGTTCGGCCACGAGCGCCGCCGCTTCCGGATCGTCGGGGCGGGCCGCGGCCACCGCGCGGAGGTTGGCCACGTGGTCCCGGGCGTGGGCCGGGAGGTCCTCGGGCGGGAACAGGGCGCGGGCCGTCGGGTCCAGGAAGAACCGCCGGGTCAGGTTCCGCTCGCGCGGCGGACGCGCGGACACGTCCCCCACCAGCGCCCTGGCCAGCGCGTTCTGTTCCAGTACCTCGCCGCAGTCCGTGACCACCTGCGCCGGTGAGTCGTACAGCCGGTCCAGGACCAGCAGCAGACCGGGCCGGACGTGCGCCGACGCCGCGTCCCGCCGCGGCGGCTCCTCGCCCACCAGGTGGAACAGGTGGTCCCGCTCGTCGTCGGTCAGCCGCAGCGCACGCGCCAGCGCCGTCAGCATCTGACGGGACGGCCGCGGGCCCCGGCGCTGCTCCAGCCGCGTGTAGTAGTCCACCGACATCCCGGCCAGCGCCGCCACCTCCTCCCGGCGCAGTCCGGGCGTACGGCGGCGGGCGCCGGCCGTGAGGCCCACGTCGGACGGTTCCAGCCGGGCGCGGCCACGGCGCAGGAAGTCGGCGAGTTCGGGTCGGTCCACCCGTCCAGCGTGCGGCAGCGCGGCCGGCTTATCCAGGGACTGCCGATCCCCCGATCAGGAGGTCTCTCCCGCCGCCCCGGCCCCCGGGCGAGGCTGATCGCACCCCACGGAACCGAGCGGATCCGTATGGGGCCCGATCGAGAGGAGCACCACCATGCTGACCCTGGTCACCGGCGCCACCGGACAGGTGGGACGCGGTTTCGTCCCCCGGCTGCTCGCCCAGGCCCGCCCCGGCGAGCGGGTCCGGGTGATCGTGCGGGACGCGTCCCGTGCCGACGGCCTCGCCGACCGCGGTGCCGAGGTCGTCGTCGGCGACCTGCGCGACACCGACGTCCTCGGCAAGGCGCTCGCCGGGGCGGACGCCGTCGTCAACATCGCGGCCGCCTTCCGGGGCGTGCCCGACGAGGAGATGCGGGCCGTCAACCGCGACGCCGCCGTGGAGCTGGGCCGGGCGGCCGTCGCCTCGGGGGTACGGCGGTTCGTGCAGACCAGCACCATCCTGGTGTACGGCACCGGCCGCGACCGGCCGCTCGTCGAGGACGACCCGAGCGTGCCGGGCGGCCCGCTGTGGATGACGTACCCGGAGTCCAAGCTGGAGGCCGAGCGCGCCCTGCTGGCGCTGGACGGGCTGGACGTGCGGATCGGCCGCCTCGCCTTCGTCTACGGCGAGGGCGACCCGCACCTGGCCAACGCCGCCCGGCAGATCGCCGGCTGGCCCGCCTCCAAGCGCCTCTTCCAGCTCGTGCACGTCGCCGACGCCGCCCAGGGCCTGCTGCGCCTGCTGTACGCCCCCGGCGCCGACGGCCGTGCCTACAACATCGGCGACGACGCCACGGTCAGCGTGCTGGAACTGCACCAGCTCCTCGGCCTGGAGCCGCCGGCGGACGGCCCCGACCCGGACCCCTGGTACGGCGTCGCCTCCACCGACCGCATCCGCCGCGAACTGGGCTACCGGCCCCGCTTCCCCACCCTGTGGAGCGCCCGCGACGCCGGCGCCCTGTGAGGCCGCGCCCCCTCGCGCCCCCTCACTCCACCCCTCTGATCCGCCCCACCAGTACCGCCCCGGCCAGCCCGATCGCCGCCGCCACCAGGTACAGCACCCGGTAGCCGCCGAGGTGGGTGACGATGGGCGCCGCCAACGCGGGGGCGGCGACCTGGGGGAGGGCGTTGGCCACATTGATCACGCCGAGGTCCTTGCCCCGGTCCCGCGCCGCCGGCAGGACGTCCGTCATCAGCGCGAAGTCGACGGACGTGAACACCCCGAAACCCACCCCGAGCACGGCCGCCGCCACGATCGCCCCGGGCCAGGTCTGCCAGCCGGTCAGGACCGCCGTGGCGAGCGCCATCAGCACGCCCGACCACACCACGAACGGCTTGCGCCGGCCCACCCGGTCCGACCACACCCCACCGGCCACGACGGTCGCCAGCAGCGTCAGGCCGTTGACGGCCGTCAGGATCAGCACGCCCTGCTCGGGGTCGGGGCGGTGCAGGCCGTCGCGCAGGTAGTACAGGAGGTACAGCAGCACCAGCGAGTTGCCGAGGTTGATCAGGAACCGGGTCAGCCAGGCCCAGCCCAGGTCGGGATGGCGGCGCGGGCTCAGCCAGAACCCGGCGAGGAACCCCCGCCAGGACCAGGCCGGCCGGTCCTGGCGGGCGAGCGGCAGATCCGCGTACCGCAGGACGTACGGCGCCACGCCCACCACCGTGAACACCGCGCAGGCCGCGTACCCGGCACCGGTCCCGCCCGCGACCGTGGCCAGGGCGGTGCCGCCGACCACGCCGAGGATCTGGGCCGCGCCCAGCCAGCCGCCCACCGCGCCCCGCTGCCGCCGGGGCACCCGGTCCGGGACGGCCGCCGTGACGGCCGCGAAGGCCGCGTTCAGCGTGAGCTGCGCCAGGCACCAGCCCGCCGCCATCGACCACACCCCGCCCGCGCCCGCGAGCAGCAGCAACGACAGCGCGCCGCCCGCCGACCCGGCCACGATCCACGGGGTACGGCGGCCCCGGCGGGCGGTCGTCCGGTCGGACAGCGCGCCGAAGAGCGGGTTCGCGAGCAGCGAGACCACCGCGCCGGCGCCCGTCACCCACGCCAGCAGCGTCTCCTTCGACATCCCGGAGCCGGGCGCGAAGTCCTTCGCCTGGGCGGCGAGCAGGATCTGCAGCGGGCCGAACCAGCCCACCCAGATCGCCCCGTTGGCCAGCGCCAGCGACGCCGTCCAGCCCCGGCCCACCGGTTCGGCCGGCTCGGCGAGGGCGGCGGCCGAGGGGCGGACGGTGGTCATCCCCGCGCCCGCAGCAGCTCCCGGAACCAGTGGTAGGAGGCCTTGGGCGTGCGCTCCAGCGTCGCGTAGTCGACGTGCACCAGGCCGAACCGGCGGGCGTAGCCCTCGGCCCACTCGAAGTTGTCCAGCAGGGACCACACGAAGTAGCCGCGCACGTCGACGCCGGCCTCGACCGCCCGGTGCAGGGCGCGGATGTGGGCGTCGAGGTAGGCGATCCTCTCCTGGTCGTCGATGCCCTCGTAGGAGCAGCCGTTCTCGGTGATGACGATGGGCGGGAGCCGGTCGCCGTACCGGTCGCGGAAGCCGGTGAGCAGTTCCGTCAGCCCCTCGGGGACCACCGGCCAGCCGAAGTCGGTCACCGGCCGGTCCTCGATCTCCCGGACGGAGAAGGGGAGTTCGGCGGGCAGCGCCAGCCCCCCGTACTCGGTGTCGGTGCCGCCGGGGGCGCCGACGCGGGTCGGGGCGTAGTAGTTGACGCCGTACCAGTCGACCGGTTCGGAGATGACCTCGAGGTCGGCCTCGACGTCCCCCGGCATCAGGTCGCCCATGCCCTCGGGGTACTCGCCCAGGATGACCGGCTCGGCGAACAGCCGGTTCAGCAGGACGTCGTGGAAACCGGCCGCCTCCAGGTCCGGCTGCTCCCGCGAGGCGGGCCAGGTCGGGCCGTGGGAGTTGGCGATGCCGATGTCGCTCGCACCGGCCGCGCGCAGCGCCCGTACGGCCAGCCCGTGGGCCAGCAGCTGGTGGTGGGCGACCGGGAGCGCGTCGAAGAGCAGCCGCCGGCCGGGGGCGTGGGCGCCCAGGGCGTGCCCCAGCAGGGTGTGTTCCGCCGGCTCGTTGAGGGTGATCCACTTGTGCACTCGGTCGCCGAGCCGCTCGGCGACCACGGCCGCGTACGCGGCGAACCGGGCGGCCGTGTCGCGGTCCAGCCAGTCCAGCGAGGCGGGCAGGTCCCAGTGGAAGAGGGTCGGGACGGGCCGTACGCCCGCCGCGCACAGCTCGTCCACCAGGCGGTCGTAGAAGTCCAGTCCGCCGGGGGAGTTCACCCGGGGCCAGGAGACCGAGAAGCGGTAGGCGTCCACGCCGAGGCCGGCGAGGAGGGCCACGTCCTCGGGGTAGCGGTGGTAGTGGTCGCAGGCCACCGCCGCCGTCGAGCCGTCCTTCACCCGCCCGGGCTCGGCCGTGAACACGTCCCAGACGGACGGCTCCCGCTGCCCGGCCGCCCCCTCGATCTGATGGGCCGAGGTCGACACGCCCCACAGGAAACCGGGCGGGAACCGGGGGATCACAGCACCTGCGTCAGTCGCCATGACCGGATCATCCTTACCCCCGGTAACAGAAGTCAACGCCCTGGCGTGAACCGGCCGTTACGCCCCCTCCTTCAGCAGTCGTGACACCAACGCGCGTTCGGCCTCCGTCAGCCGGGGATCCGCCGCGTAGACCGTCCGGTCGTCCACCGTGATCTCGTAGGCGAAGCCGTCCGGGACGCCGGGCGCAGGGGTGGTCCGGCCGGCGGCCAGGACGTGTTCGGCCAGGGTCTGCCACTCGCCGGCGTCGGGCCGGCCCGAGGTGTCCACCTCGGCCCGGCGCTCGATGCCCGCGAAGCCGCCCGTGCGCCGTACTCGAATCCGCATGGGTCGATGTTCCCCCACGGACCTAGGACGTGTGCACCCCGACCTGTTCCCACGCCTTGCCCACGGCCCGGAGTTCGTCGCCGGCGCCGAACCGCTGACGGGCCGCCTTCACCGTCAGCGTGGCGAACTCGGCGAAGTCGGCGTCCTCCTTCAGCTCGCCGCCGGTGAGCACGTCGTACCAGACCTGCCCGGCCCGCTCCCAGGCGTGGCCGCCGAGGGCGGTGGCGGCCAGGTAGAAGGCGTGGTTCGGGATGCCGGAGTTGATGTGCACCCCGCCGTTGTCGCGGCCGGTGCGGACGTAGTCGGCCATCTTCGCCGGCTGCGGGTCCTTGCCGAGGACGTCGTCGTCGTACGCCGTGCCCGGGGCCTTCATCGAGCGCAGGGCGGTGCCGGTGACGCGCGGGGCGAGCAGCCCGGCGCCGATCAGCCAGTCGGCCTCGGCGGCGGTCTGGCCCAGCGTGTACTGCTTGATCAGCGAGCCGAACACGTCGGAGAGCGACTCGTTGAGCGCGCCGGGCTGCCCGAAGTAGGTCAGGTTGGCGGTGTGCTGGGTGACGCCGTGGGTCAGCTCGTGCCCGATGACGTCGACCGGGATGGTGAAGTCGAGGAAGACCTCGCCGTCGCCGTCGCCGAAGACCATCTGCTCGCCGTTCCAGAAGGCGTTGTCGTAGCCCTCGCCGAAGTGCACCGTGGCGTCCAGCGGCAGCCCGCTGCCGTCGATGGAGTGCCGGCCGTACGCCTTCAGGTACAGCTCGAAGGTGGCGCCGAGGCCCGCGTAGGCGCGGTTGACGGTGGCGTCCGGGCCGGGCCCGGAGCCCTCCGCGCGGACCTTGGTGCCGGGCAGGTCCTGGGTGTGCCGGGCGTCGTAGATGGTGCGGTGCGGCTGGTCGGCGGCGGCGCCGGCGGGCGCGGCGACGGTGGGCGCGCCGATCACCGTGGTCAGGCGGCGCCGGGTGCGCTGGTAGGCGTCGTGCTCCAGGGACCGGCGGGCCGGTCCGGAGAGCGCGGGGTCCTCGCTGCGGGCGAGCCGGTCGAGGACGTGCGGCGGCACGATCGTGCAGAAGACGGGCTGACAGCCCCCGTGGGTGGTCATGTCGGCACCCTTGCACTGGGTGACGTCGATGTCACTACCTGCCACCATGATTGGTGAAATACCCGGACAGGGAGCGCGACGGTCCGTGACGATGTGCTACACCGATGTGGTGCCGCGCACTTTTTGTCCGATTTTGCCGTGCGGTCCCGCATACTGGGACAGGCCCCCGCACCCGGAACGGCTCGGCTAGGCTGCGGAGCATCATGCGATTCTGGCTGCTTCTTCTTAGCTGCCGCGGCGAGGGCCTGTAGTCGAGGCCGACTCCCTCCCCGCGGAGCTCGGCGTTGCGTCGTCGGCCGTCCACTCGGATATCCGGACATCCTGAGGAGCCCACGCCATCATGGCCAACCGCCAGCAGCCCAGCCCCATGCCGATCCACAAGTACGGCCGCTACGAGCAGGTCGACATCCCGGACCGCACCTGGCCCGACCAGCGCGTCACCACCGCCCCCCGCTGGCTCTCCACCGACCTGCGCGACGGCAACCAGGCCCTGATCGACCCGATGTCGCCCGAGCGCAAGCGCCGGATGTTCGACCAGCTGGTGAAGATGGGCTACAAGGAGATCGAGGTCGGCTTCCCCGCCTCCGGCCAGACCGACTTCGACTTCGTGCGCTCCATCATCGAGGAAGAGGGCGCGATTCCCGACGACGTCACGATCTCCGTGCTGACCCAGGCCCGCGAGGACCTGATCGAGCGGACCGTGGAGTCCCTGAAGGGCGCCAGGCGGGCCACCGTCCACCTGTACAACGCGACGGCCCCGGTGTTCCGCCGGGTCGTCTTCCGCGGCTCCAGGGACGACATCAGGCAGATCGCGGTCGACGGTACCCGCCTGGTGATGGAGTACGCCGAGAAACTGCTGGGCCCCGAGACCGAGTTCGGCTACCAGTACAGCCCCGAGATCTTCACCGACACCGAGCTGGACTTCGCGCTGGAGGTCTGCGAGGCGGTCATGGACGTCTGGCAGCCCGGCCCGGGCCGCGAGATCATCCTCAACCTGCCCGCCACGGTGGAGCGTTCGACGCCGTCCACGCACGCGGACCGCTTCGAGTGGATGCACCGCAACCTGTCCCGCCGCGAGCACGTCTGCCTGTCCGTCCACCCGCACAACGACCGCGGCACGGCCGTGGCCGCCGCCGAACTGGCGCTGATGGCCGGCGCCGACCGCGTCGAGGGCTGCCTGTTCGGGCAGGGCGAGCGCACCGGCAACGTCGACCTGGTCACCCTCGGCATGAACCTGTTCTCGCAGGGCGTCGACCCGCAGATCGACTTCTCCGACATCGACGAGATCCGCCGTGTGTGGGAGTACTGCAACCAGATGGAGGTCCACCCGCGCCACCCGTACGTGGGCGACCTGGTCTACACGTCCTTCTCCGGCTCCCACCAGGACGCCATCAAGAAGGGCTTCGACGCCATGGAGGCCGACGCCCGGGCCAAGGGCGTCACGGTGGACGACATCGAGTGGGCGGTGCCGTACCTGCCGATCGACCCCAAGGACGTCGGCCGCTCCTACGAGGCCGTCATCCGCGTCAACTCGCAGTCCGGCAAGGGCGGTATCTCCTACGTCCTGAAGAACGACCACAAGCTGGAGCTGCCGCGCCGGATGCAGATCGAGTTCTCGCGGCTGATCCAGGCCAAGACCGACGCCGAGGGCGGCGAGATCACGCCGAAGGAGATCTGGGCGGTCTTCCAGGACGAGTACCTGCCCAACCCGGACAACCCCTGGGGCCGCGTCCAGGTCCGCACCGGCCAGTCGACCACCGACACCGACGGCGTGGACACCCTGACCGTCGAGGCCACCGTCGACGGCCAGGACACCGTCCTGACCGGCTCCGGCAACGGCCCGATCTCGGCCTTCTTCGACGCCCTGCAGTCCATCGGCATCGACGTACGCCTGCTGGACTACCAGGAGCACACGATGAGCGAGGGCGCCTCCGCGCAGGCCGCCTCCTACATCGAATGCGCGATCGACGGCAAGGTCCTGTGGGGCATCGGCATCGACGCGAACACGACGCGTGCGTCGCTGAAGGCGGTCGTCTCCGCGGTGAACCGCGCGGCCCGCTGACCCCGCCCCGACCGGCCCTTTCGGCGCCCCGACCGCTGTGTACGGCGGTCGGGGCGCCGTCACTTATCGGCCACCGCGCCCCTCAGGTCACGGAAAGGTCTCTTACGGGGTACTGACTCCACCTCGGTGATGTGGCTAACATCACGCCAGCGCGGCGATGATGCCGTGCGGTTACGGAGGTGCGACGTGCTGCCAGTACGGGGACGAGACGGCCGTGCCGCCAGGGCTGTGCGCATCCTGGGCACCCGCACCGCATGGACACCCGTGGGAGACGGCGAGTTCTACTGCCCCGGCTGCGGCGGCGACCGCAACTACCAGCGGCTGACCGGGCGGCGCCGGCTCACCCTGCTCGGCGTGCCCGTGCTGTCGCGCGGGGCCACCGGACCGGTGGTGGAGTGCGCGGCCTGCTCACTCCACTTCGGCACCGAGGTGCTGGACCACCCCACCACCCGCCGCTTCTCCGCGATGCTCCGCGACGCCGTGCACACCGTCGCCCTCGCCGTGCTCGCCGCGGGCGGCACCGGTTCCCGTACGGCCCTGGAGACGGCCGCCTCCGCCGTCCGCGCGGCCGGCTTCGCCGACTGCACCGAGGACCAGCTGGCGGCCCTGGTCGAGGCCCTCGCCGCCGACACCGGCCGGTACGCCGAGCGGCCGTGCGGCGCCGGGCTGACCATAGAGCTGCACGAGGCCCTGGACCCGCTGGCCCCGCACCTGGCCCCGGCCGGCCGCGAGTCCCTGCTCCTCCAGGCCGCCCGTATCGCCCTCGCCGACGGCCCCTACACCCCCGCCGAACGCGACGCCCTCGCCACCGTCGGCGCCGCCCTCACCATCTGTTCCGACGATGTGAACCGGCTGCTGGCCGCCGCCCGGACCCCCTCCTGAACCAGCGGAACGACTCACGCCGGCGCGTCACCCGGACGGAGGTGACGCCGCCCCGGTGGATCCGGGGAGCATCAGGGGGTGACCCCGCGCAGCCGCTCCGTCCTCGCCTGCCTGGCACTGCTCGGCTCGCTCACCGCCCGGCTGCCCGCGCACGCCGCGCCCGGCGGCTGCGCCTCCTCCGTGCCCTACGTCTCCGGGCAGGGCGGTTACGCCGTCTTCCGCATCCCGGCCGTGGTCACGACCCGGCGGGGCACCGTCCTGGCCTTCGCCGAGGGCCGCCGGTCCTCCCCCGCCGACAGCGGTGACATCGACGTCGTCCTGCGCCGCTCCACCGACGGCGGCTGCACCTGGGGCCCACTCACCGTGGTGACCGTCGGACGGGGGCACACCCGGGGCAACCCGGCGCCCGTCGTCGACCCGCGCACCGGTGTGATCGTCCTGGTGACCTGCGCGAACAGCGGCACCGTGACCGAGGCGCAGATCATGCGCGGCGAGGCCGGACCGGGACAGGGCCGCCGGGTCCTGGTGCAGCGCAGCGCGGACGACGGCCGGCACTTCACCGCACCCAGGGACATCACCGCCCAGGTCGGCCGGCCGGGCTGGCGCTGGTACGCCACCGGTCCCGGCCACGCGCTCGCCCTCACCCGGGGTCCGCGTGCCGGCCGCCTCCTCGTCCCCGCCGACCACTCCGCCGCCCCGCCCGCCGGTTCCCGCGACACCGGCCAGGAGGCCCGGTACTACGGCGGCCACGCCCTCTACAGCGACGACGCCGGCCACAGCTGGCACCTGGGCTTCGTGGACGACACCTACGACGGCCGGACCAACACCAACGAGACCGGCGCCGCCCAGCTCCCGGACGGTCGCGTCTACTTCAGCGCCCGCGACCAGAACGGCACGGCCCCCGGCAACCGCCTCGACGCCACCTCCCGCGACGGCGGCCGCACCCTGGAACGCCCCTTCACCGTCCAGCCGTCCCTGAACGCCGTCCCCGTGGTCCAGGGCAGCGTCCTCCAGGCCGGCGGCCCGGGCGCGCCCCTGCTGTTCTCCGCGCCCTCCGTGCCGACCGCCCGCCGCGCCCTGGCCCTGTGGGCCGGCACCGGCCGCACCTTCACCCGGCTCCGCGTCCTCACCAACCGCCCGGCCGCCTACTCCGACCTGGTCCGGCTCGCCCCCGGCACCGTCGGCGTCCTCTACGAGACCGGCGTCCACGGCCCCTACGAGTCGCTGGAGTTCCGCCGGCTCCGCGTGCCGTAGGCGTCGGGGCCCCCGTCGGGGCCCAGCAGCCCGGCCGCCGCCAGGAACTTGCCGACCTGCTCGACCTCCGCGCCGGACAGCGGCACCTGCGGCTCCGCCGTCACCGGGCAGTCGATGATCCCGCGCAGGTGCAGCGCCGCCTTGAACGCGCCCAGCGCCGCCGAGCTGCCGCCCATCCGCGCCGGATCGCCGGCGCGGACCATCCCGAACAGCGCGTACAGCCGCTCCTGTTCGGCCCGCGCACCCTCCTGGTCGCCCGCCCGGCACCGGCGGTACAGGCGGACGTAGCCGTGCGGGTCGACGTTGGCCAGGCCCGGAACCGCCCCGTCCGCGCCCAGCGCCAGCGCCGCGTCCGCGATCAGCTCCGAGCCGGTCAGCACGCTGAACCCGGGGTGCGCGCGGGCGCCCATGACGACCTGCCGGAAGGCGGCCAGGTCCCCGCTGGAGTCCTTGAGCCCGGCGAGCACGCCGTCCCCGGCGAGCCCCAGCACCAGGTCGGCGGGGAGCTTGGTGTGCACGGCGACGGGGATGTCGTAGGCGATCACCGGGACCGGGCTGGCGGCGGCGATCCGCCGGTAGTGGCGGACGATCTCCGAGGGGTGGGTGCGGGCGTAGAACGGCGCGGTGACGACGACGGCCTGCGCGCCGGCCGCGGTGACCGCCGCGACATGCTCCAGGACCCGGGGCGTCGTCATGTCGATGGCGCCCGCGAGGACGGGCAGCCGGCCGCCCACGTGAGCGGTCACGGCCGCCACCACCCGCCGGCGCTGCGCGTCCGTGAGGAAGGCCGCCTCCGACGTGGAGCCGAGCAGGAACAGCCCGTGCACCCCGGCCTCCACCAGGAAGTCGACCAGGCGCAGCAGAGACGGCTCGTCCACCTCCCGCTCCGGTGTCAGGGGCGTGCAGACGGGCGGTACGACACCGGTGAGCTGGAAGGTCATTCAGGGCTCCTGGCGCGCTGGGTCTCGGGTCGGCGTGTCCCCCTGCACAGGATGGTGGCACCGGAAGCGGTGTCCGGGGCGTGACGTGGCCGGGAACTCCGGCATCGACGCGGCGCAGACGTCGTCCGCCTTCCCACCGCGGCGCCGTACCGTCTGGATGTCGTGCGAGACGAACACCAGGGCGAGCCCGAGGCGTTCCCTGAGGTTGGGAGGAGCGCGACGGAAGAGGAGTGCGGCGGGGAGATACGACGTCCTACGTCCTACGTGGTCGGTGGCGCGACCATAGGAGGGGCACAGGGGGCGGTCGGGACAGCACACACGAATGGCCGTCAACGCGAGAGACCGACAGCGACGGGGGTGGGTCGCTGTCGGTCCGGGCGGGGGACGCGTGGGGCTGGGTCAGGCCTGCTGGGCCTCCCGTGCCGCGCGGGCGCGCCGGGCCTCGGTGTGCGGGAAGATGTGGCGGTTGTCGACGCTCCACTGGATGGACTCGTCACCGCGCGCCGTGCTGCCGGAGAAGCGCGGTGCCACCTGCTCGGCCAGCAGCGCGTAACTGCGCTTCGTCTTCTCGAAGGACGCCCAGTTCATGGCGTAGACGAGGAACGTGCCGAAGCCGCCCGTCTGCTCCTGGAGCCGCTCCAGCGCGGCGACCGCGTCCTCGGGGGAGCCGATGATCGCCAGCCCCTGCTCGATGCCCGCCTCCAGCTCCTGCGAGGACTTGACGCCCTCCATACTGGCAGCCACGTCGAAGCCGGCGGCCGTGCCCCAGTAGTTCCACAGCCAGTCGGAGAAGCCCTCCCGTACGTCCCGGTAGGCCTCCTCCCGCGTCTCCGCTATGTACAGCGGTACGACGACCCGCCACTTGGCCCGGTCCATCGTGTTGCCGTGCTCCTCGGCGGACTCCTCGGCGTAGCGCCACTGCTGGGCCAGGTCCACGGCCGGCAGTCCGGGCGGCGGCGCGCCCCAGGACACCAGGCTCAGGCCGTACTGGCCCGCCACCTTGGGGCTGTTGGGCGTGCCGATGCTGGAGATCGCCATCTCGATGCCCGGCTTGCTGTAGCGGGGCAGCTGCATCTTGGCGTCCTGGACGACGAACCAGTCGGTCTTGGCGCTCACCCGCTCCTCGCCGTTGACCAGTTCCCGCACGACGGGGATGGCCTCGCTCGCCATGCGCTTCAGCTCGTCCTGCGGGACCCCGAACTGGTGGGAGTCGTTCGGGGTGGCGCCCGGGCCGATGCCGAGGATGTAGCGGCCCCGCGTGAGGTGGTCGAGCATCAGGGCGCGGGTGGCCACGTTGTACGGGTGGTGGAAGGGCAGCGGGACCACGCCGTTGGCCAGCTTGATCTGCCGGGTCCGCTCGGCGGCGGCCGCGATGATCGTCTCGGGGGCGCCGATCGTCGGCCAGGCCAGGGAGTGGTGCTCGCCGAACCAGCACTCGTCGTAGTTCAGCTCGTCCAGGTGCTCGACGAGCTGGAGGTCACGCCGGATGGTCAGGTGGGGGTCCTGACCGGGGGCGTGCAGGGGGGAAAGGAACACTCCGATTCCGGTGTGCACGGTCTCTCCTTGCCGTGAACTGGGCTGCTGATGGGGGGAATGGGGGGAATGGCGGGGAGGGGGTGGAGGGGAGTGAAGGGGAACGAAGGGTGGACGAAGGGGAAGGAAGGGGGGGTGGGGGCGTCGCCCCGGGGGTGGACGACGCCCGGCCCGGTTACGCGGTCTGCGGGAGGCCGGTGATCTTGAGGATCTGCTCGATGCGCTCCTCCAGGCTGCCCGTGACGATGTGCAGCGGGACGTCGAGCGTCCTGACGATGTCGAGCATCACCTCGTCCGACAGCGTGCGGAAACGCTCGCTGATCGGGTCGATGCCCTCGCCCAGCGGGAACTCCACCGGGCAGTGGATGATGACGTCGTAGTTCGCCTGCGCGTACTCCTTGGCCAGCAGCCCGAGCTGGTCCACGACCTCCACGTACGGGCCGGTCGCCTTCTGCACGTCGGCCAGGGTGACCGACGGCTCCGGGTAACGGCCCACCGCGAGCCGCACCTTGCTGTAGACCCACTCGTGGAGCACCGAGCCGTCCGAGAGGAAACCGCCCTGGAGAGCGGCCTCGTCGACCGCGCGCTCCGTGTAGCGGCGCACCGCGAGCTGGACCAGCTCGGGCTCGTTGGTCTCCTCCAGCGCCTTCGGGGTGCCACCGGCCGGGTCGCGCATGGCGCTGCCGTGGACCCGCTCCAGACCGAGCCGCTTCGACAGTTCGGTGGTGAGGGTCGTCTTGCCGTTTCCGTAGGCGCCGACGAATGCGATTCTCACGTGGTCTCTCTCCTTCTTCTGTGATGCCCTGCGCGCTGCCCTGGACCGGGCGGCCGGCTCGGGGCCGGCCGGCCGCTCACGCGGCGACGTCGGCCAGGCGCTCCAGCTCGTTGCGGGTGTCGATCTTGGAGTACTCGTCCTCGGCCCGGTCGATGGCCTCCTCGATGCTCATCACGGGCGTGAACCCGAAGATGTCCACGATCTTGGCCAGGCGCTCCGGAATGGTGCCGCCGACGACGTGGACCGGGATTTCCAGCTCTTCCAGCGTCTTCAGCAGCAGCTCTTCCGCGAGCTGCCGGAAACGCTCGTTCACCGGGCGGTGGCCGTCCTCGACAATGGGGAATTCGATCGGCAGGTGCACGAAAGCGTCGTACGACTGCTTGGTGTGCTGCTTCGCCGGAACGGCGATCTGCTTCATCACCTCGGCGTAGAACCGGACCTCGTCGGTCATCTCGACGGTGTCGAGGTCCACGGAGTCGTTCGGGTTGATGCCGACCTTGACGCGCACGGTGGCGTACGACCACTCGTGGAGCGCGGACCCGTCGGAGATGAATCCGTTCGGCAGGTGGCTCTCGGCGACCGCCCGGCCCTGGATCCGCCGCGTGATCAGCATGATGAGCTCGGCGCCGTTGCACTCCTCCAGCGTCTTGCCGGGGAGCGAGATGGGGAGCAGCTCGCGCATCGTCGGGGCGGAGGTGCGCGGGATGCCGGTCAGGTGCGCGAGCGCCATGCTGGTGAGCGTCTTGCCGACGGAATAGGTACCGGAAATGGACAGATTCATCTCTGTCTCCTCGTGGGAATTCGTGTCGGACTGAGCGGGACGGAATAATCATGGCGTCCGCCGCGGGAGTTACCCAGACTCCAAATTCAACAGCGTCGCCGAGCCCATCACCACAGACACGATTGCTGTCACCAACAAGGTGCGGGGCAGCCCTTTCGTCCGGCCCCGGACACGGCCCCGGACACGAAAAAGCGGCGGGCCGCGGTGGCTTGGTGCCACCGCGGCCCGCCGGAGGGGGGCACGCCGAGAGGAAACGTTCCTTCGGTCGCCTGGGGTGCTCAGCCCGCCGTCGCCTGAAGGGTCCGGCCTGCGGACGGCACCGCCGGGTCCTGGACGACGCTGGTGATCAGTGTGGTGAAGACGGGCTCCCCGTCCTGGATGCCGCTGACGCGCCGGCGGTCCAGTCCGGGCGCGAGACCCGACGCCTCGGGCCCGGCGTCGTCCGCGACGATGGCGCACGGCAGGTCCAGCTCGACGTAGCGGTGGAAGACCGTGTCGAGTTCCACCGGGACGATCCGCAGCGGAGCCGCGTCGGCCTGGGCGGCCTGGCTCACGGCCTCCAGCAGGACCATGCCGGGTATGTGGTCGTGGGGGTGGTCGAAGAGGATGCGGTGCGTGGTGTCGGAGCGCAGGACCCACCGGCGCGGTGTGCCCTCGGGGCCCGCGGAGGTGTCCGGGGCCAGGGTCACGTCGCGCGCGTCGCCACGGCCCACCAGCGCGGGCTCGACGGCGGGCCCCGGTGGCAGGGCGCGGGCGAAGACCGCCCGCGCGTCGGCGCGGGCGCCGCGCAGCCTGTCGTACAGGGCCGGCGGGTAGGCGGTGTAGCCGACCCGGGCGGTGCCGAGCCGCCGGCCGTCCCGGGTGGCCTGGATGTGGGCGGTGAGCCGGAACACGCCCGACTTGCGGCGGACGACCGCGTCGTGCGTGATCGTCAGTTCCACCACGGACGGGTCCGGGCCGGTGGCCAGGGCCTCCGGCGAGGCCGTGCAGCTCAGCCGCTCCCAGCCCATGCGGTAGCCCTGGGGGACCCCGATGCCCAGGTGGCTCGCCACGGCCAGGGCCTGGCGGACGCTCTCGGTGAAGAACAGCAGGTCGTGCCGGTGTGCGGTGGCGGTGTAGAACGGGTGCCGGGCGGGCCAGTCGACGGTCACCACGTGGGTGAGATCCGTCAGCGGGCGCCAGTCGGAGACCAGCACTTCCGTGAGGTCGACCTTGCCTGCGTAGTGCTTGACGTCGGCGGCAGCGGAGCCGGAAGAAGCGGTTCTCTGCCTGGTGAGCATAGCCATCAGATCCCCCGAACAAGGTGTGTGTTGTCGCAACGGTGTGGGTGACAGCGTGGTACCGGCCGGAGCCAGGTCGTAAGATAGAGATAGTTCTTTTTTTTGTCGAGGGTGTTACTTCGGAGGGTCGATCGATGGCTGAGCTCACGGGCAAACGGGAGGTCAAGCAGGAGCGTGCGATCCGGACCCGGGCGCTGGTCGCGCGTGCCGCGGCCGAGGTGTTCGCGGAGTGCGGGTTCTCCGGCGCCAGCGTCACGAAGATCACGCAGCGCGCCGGGCTGACCCTCGGGGCGATGTACTTCCACTTCGAGAACAAGGAGGCCCTGGCCCGGGAGATCGTGCGCAGTCAGCCGGACCGGGTGACACCGCCGTACGAGTCCCGTGGGCTCCAGCATGCGATCGACGTCACATTGACATGGGCTCACGCGCTCCTTGACGATCCCTTTCTGCTCGCTGGTGCCCGCCTCGTCATGGAACAGGACCTGTTCATCGGTCCGGAGGAGAACTCGCACCAGCAGTGGACCGAGGTGATGGCCCAGGACCTGGCCCTCGCCCAGGCCGAGCGTGAGGTGCGCGTCAACGTCGACGTCAACGCGGTGGCACGGTTGCTCGTCAACGCGTGCACCGGTGCACAGATGCATGCCCACCTTGAGAGTGGTCGCCGTGACCTGCCGGAGCGAGTGAGGGAGATGTGGAACGTGCTGCTGCCGACCATCGCCACCCCGAGCGCGCTGAACCGGATGCAACTCGACGACTCCCGCGGGCAGTCCACGTGACCCCGCCGGGCCCGCCGACCGCTGCCGGAGCCGTGGGGCGCCACGGGGTACGGCTCCTCGCGCGGCACGCGCGGCTCGCCCGGTGCGCGGGCGCCGGTGACCTGCGCGCCTGCCGGTACCGGCGCAGTGAGGGCCTGCCGTGGGGCAGTGGTCCGTCCGGGGCCGGGCCCCGGTGCGTCGGGCGCGCGTACGCGGATGCCGGCCCGGAGGCGCTCGCGCCGCGCGAGCGGACCGCCGTACGCGGCGAAGTCATCGGCCGACGGCCGGAGTTCGAGGAGACCATCGAGGCGGAGGCACGACGGTGGGCCGGGGGAGCGGCCGCCGGGCGTGCGGAGAGGACCCTGGCGGAGCCGCTCGGACGGCCGCCGGGGGCATTCACCGAGTGGACCACTGATCACGCCGGGGAGTTCAGCTGACTCCGGCATGACAGGGAGGGGCCGGTTCGGTGGGGACCGAACCGGTTGTCCGGAGACAACGGGGAGGGGAACAACGTGTTCACGGACAAGACGGTCATGATCACAGGGGCGTCCAGCGGCATCGGTGCCGCCACGGCCCGCCATCTCGCGGCGCAGGGCGCGGCGGTCGTGCTCATGGCAAGACGCGAGGAGAAGCTGGAGAAACTGGCGGCGGAGATCGCCGCGGACGGGGGGCGGGCGCTGCCGTGCCCGGGGGACGTGACGTCGGCGGAGGACGTGCGCCGCGTCGTCGACACCGCCGTCTCCGCCTACGGCTCCCTGGACGCGGCGTTCAACAACGCCGGCTGGGGCACGGCGGGTGCGCGGCTGCACGAGCTGTCCGACGACGTCTACGACCAGATCATGGACGTCAATGTGCGCGGTGGCTGGAACTGCATGCGCTACCAGATACCGGCGATGCTCGCCCACCACGGCGGCACCATCCTCAACACCTCCAGCACGGCAGGGCAGTTCGCCACGGGCGCGGTGGCCCCGTACGTCGCCGCCAAGCACGCGCTGATCGGTCTGACGCGCGCGGCGGCGGCCGAGTACGGCGCCCAGGGCATCCGGGTCAACGCCCTGGTCGTGGGCACCACGCGGACGGAGCTGATGGAGGCGGTGGTCGAGCAGTACCCGGAGGTGGAGACCAACGGCGTGTCCCGCGCGATCCAGCGGCGCATGGCCGACCCCCTCGAGATAGCCCGGGCCGCCGCCTGGCTCCTGAGCGACCAGTCCTCCTTCGTCACCGGCGCGGCCGTCCCGGTGGACGGGGGATGCAGCGCGGTGTGAGGGAGGGACGGGGGTAGGCACAGGGGCCGGGGCCGGGCAGTGGTGGTGGCGTGCGGGGCGGTGTGAGGTAGGGGTACGGCGTCGGCGGTGGCGTGCGGGGCGGTGTGCGCACGGCGCCGGCGCCGCCCCGGGTTCTGGGCCGCACCCGGTTCCGCCCGTACAGGTTCTGGACCGCACTCGGTTCGGGGCCTGCACGGGTTCCGGGCCGTACTCGGTTCCGGGCCTCCACGGGTTCTGGGCCGCACTCAGTTCTGCGCCGACCCCGGCTCTGTTTCTCCTGCGTCGCCTCCGGTTCCCGATCGCGCCCCGGCCTCGCGGTGTCCGGGCCATCCGGCCCACCAGGGGCGGGTGGCGGCCGTACACGCGCCCGCCCACAACCCCCGGCATCCCGCTCCCACCCTCACCCGTCGACAAGCCCCGGCAGCAACACGTCCCACACCGCCGTGAGTTGGGGCAGATGGGAGGCCGCGGCCTCCAGGGGACGGGTCGAGTCCAGCATGCCCAGGACCAGGTAGCGCAGCAGCAGGGTCACGGTCTCGGGGTCGACGCCGGTCCGGAGTTCCTTCTCGTGGCTCGCCTGGTCCAGCAGCCGGCGCACCTCGGGCAGCCAGGAGTCGTTCCAGTCGTCCAGACCCGGCGCCTGTTCCCGGGTCAGCCGGGCGGCCGCCCGTACCGTCGGCTCCTCGTACAGCAGGGCCGCCACCGTGTGCGAGATGCGCATGACCCGTCGGAGCAGCGGGCATTCCCGGTCGTCCTCGCCCCCCGTGTGCCCGGTGTCGGTCTGGGCCACCGCGTCGCCGGTGACGGTGAACCCCTGGGCGTGGATGGCCGCCGCCAGGGCCGGTTTGGTGGGGAAGTGGAAGGTCAGGGCCCCCAGGGTGACCCCGGCGGACCTGCTGATGCGCTGGAGTGACGTACCGCTGTACCCGTGCAGCGAGAACTCCCGCGCGGCGGCCTGGAGAAGACGCCCCCGCGTCCGCTCGGCCCGCTCCTGACTGACCATGCTCCGTGGCCTCCGCATGTTCGGTGGGGCTGGTCCCGCACCCGTGAGTCGCGGCTCGCACTCTGCCCGGAAGCAGCCCAGGGACGGTTGCGGAGACCCGCCCGTCCATCAACAATGATAGCGCTCGTTATCTTTATAGGTGAGGCGACACCTCGCAACCCCTGGTCAGGAAGGTGGCGCGATCCGAGTGTGCCCCACCCGCCCCTCGGATAGTCAAGGAACGGCAAAAATAAAAAAAGTTACTCTCTTGGCGGCACAAGAAAAATAACGGTACCTATTATGTTCAGTGCGCGCCGTAACGGGGGGCGCGAGCGTTGTACACGGAGGAGGAGCACCACGATGACTGGTACTGGATCTCCGGCATCCGGCGTCGCGTTGTCAGTGATCCGCCGCGAGCGCCGGGAGGCGGGACCCGCCCCACGGCGCGCTGCCGTCCAGGCTGTCGCGGCGGCCAAGCCGGCCGACCTGAGGTTCGCCGAACTCGGCAGCTTCCTGGCGGCCAGGCGGGCGGAGGTCACTCCGGAACAGGTCGGACTGCCCGGCGGAGGATCCCGCCGGCTGAGCGGTCTACGCCGCGAGGAGGTGGCCATGCTGGCGGGTATCGGGGCGTCCTGGTACGCGTGGATCGAGCAGGGGAGGGCGAAGAACGTCTCCCCGGAGATCCTCGCGGCCATAGCCGGTGTCCTGAGGCTGGACGAGGCGCAGTGTCTGTACGTGATGCGGCTGGCGGGTTACACCGCGCCGCGCCGGCCCCGGGCCGCCATGGAGGAGGACGAACTGCTGGGCGCGAGGATCGTCGACGACTTCCTGCCCAGCCCGGCGTACTTCATGGACCGCTACTGGGACATCACGGCGGCCAACGCCGCCGCCGAGCGCCTGCTGGGTGTCGAAGGGGGGCACTCCAACTACCTGGAGACGCTCTTCCTCGACCAGGGCGCCCGGAGCCGGTTCCCGCTGTGGGAGCGGGACGCGGCCGACGCGGTGGCCCGGTTCCGTACGCAGAGCGGCGAGTTCCTGGGGGACCCCCGGCTCGCCGCCCTGGTGGGGTACCTGCGCGAGTGCAGCCCGGTCTTCGCCGACCTGTGGGACCAGCACCGCATCAGCGACGGTGCGGGCATCACCCAGGTGGTGCGCCAACCGGGGCTCGGGCAGGTGACGTTGACCCAGGTCTGTCTGGATCTGTCGTGCCGGCCCGGGCACCAGCTGATCCTGCTCAGGCCGCAACCGGGCGGTGACGCCGAACGGATCGGCCGCTGGATCGGGGAGGCCGCGCCGGCCTTCTCGGTCTCGAAGGTGCCCGCCTGACGGCCGGCGCGCGCACCCTCAGTCGGTGGCGCGGGCGAGCAGGTCGCGCAGTGTCGTCTGCTCCTCGCCGGTGAGCCGGCCGATCGGCGAGTCCACGCCGAGCTGCTTGACCACCTTCCTGCGCAGGGCGGCCCCCTCGGGCGTGAGGTGCAGCAGCTTGGCGCGCCGGTCGGTGGGGTGCGGGCGCCGCTCCAGCAGGCCCATGGCCTCCAGGCGGTCGGCGACGAACGTCGCGTTCGACGCCTCGCAGTGCATCCGCTGGGCCAGCTCCCGCAGGGTGCGCGGCTCGGGCAGCTCCCGCAGGGCGACGGCCTGGGCCGAGGTGAGGCCGAAGCGGTCGGAGACCTGCCGGGTGTGCCGTTCGATCGCCTGTGCCAGCGCGTTGACGAGGCTGCACACGTCGCTGTCCGCGATCCGGCCGGGGGTGTTCGAGGGCGCCATGTCGACATGGTACCGGGCGGACCTTCGAAACCGGCCGACCCGTTCGTACGAGTTCAAAACATTCGAAGTCGATCTTCCCTTGCGGAAGCTCGTCACCAAGCCTTAGCTTCGAATCAATTAGTTCGAGCTAGTAGTTTCCGAGCTAGAATCAACACTGGCTCGGTGGCCGGCCGGGTGGCTCACCACCCGGTCCGGCCCGTCCCTTCCCTGCCTTCCGCTCTACTCAGAGAGGTACAGAGAGCCATGACTTCGTCTGGTTCCGCGCGTCACAAAGGGCTCATCCTGGCGGCCCTGGCGCTGGCCCAGCTGATCATCGCCCTGGACTACAGCATCGTGTTCGTCGCCCTCCCGGACATCGGTTCCGGCGTGGGCTTCTCGGACCAGCAGCTCCAGTGGGTGATCGGCGCGTACGCCGTCGCGTTCGGCGGCTTCCTGCTGCTCGGCGGGCGCATGTCCGACCTGCTCGGCAAGCGCCGCATGTTCCTGACCGGCCTCGCGCTCTACGCGCTGGCCTCGGTGCTCGGCGGCCTCGCCGAGGACCCGTGGGTCCTGGTCGCCGCGCGAGCGGTACAGGGTGTCGGCG
The DNA here is from genome assembly GCF_055560195.1 of Streptomyces sp. NPDC023481. Lineage (NCBI taxonomy): Bacteria > Bacillati > Actinomycetota > Actinomycetes > Kitasatosporales > Streptomycetaceae > Streptomyces > Streptomyces sp. NPDC023481. Next base: position 588,092 of record NZ_JBVHJE010000002.1, on the reverse strand, counting down.
GCGCCTTCCTCGCGCCCGCCACCCTGTCCCTGCTCACCGGCAACTTCGAGGAGGGGCCCGAGCGCAACCGCGCCCTCGGCATCTGGGGTGCCACCGGCAGCAGCGGCATGGTCGTCGGCTCGCTGCTGGGCGGTGTGCTGACCCAGGCCTTCGGCTGGGCCGCGGTGTTCTTCGTCAATGTCCCGCTGGCCCTGGGCGTCGCCCTGCTCGGCCTGCGCGCGATCCCCGCCGACGAGCGCACCGAGCGCCGCCAGGGCTTCGACCTGCCGGGCGGTGTCACCGTCACCGGCGGTGCCCTGCTGCTGGTCTTCGGCCTGGTGCAGGGCCCCGAGATCGGCTGGGCCGCGCCCGTCACCCTGGTCAGCTTCGTCGCCGCGGCGGCCCTGATCATCGGCTTCGTCGTCATCGAGTCGCGCACCGCCGACCCGCTGGTCCCGCTGCGGGTGTTCTCCTTCCGCAGCCTGCGCCTGGGCTCCATGATCACGTTCGCGTTCATGGCGACCTTCGGGGCGAGCGCCTACTTCATCACGCTCGCGCTGCAGACCGTGCGCGGCTGGAGCGCCCTGTCCACCGGCCTGGCCTTCATCCTGCCGTGCGCCTGCATCCTGGTCGGCACCGTCATCGGCGGCAGGATGTCCACCGCGATCGGCGTGCGCAGCACCCTGGTCATCGGCCTGCTCGTCGGCGCCGTCGGCACGGCCGTGTTCGCCGCCTACCTCGGCAGCGGCTCGTCGTACGCCCAGATGGTCCCCGGCATCGTGATCTTCAGCATCGCGCAGGGCGTGATCTGGACCGCCATGTTCTCCGCGGCCACCTCGGGTGTCGAGGCGAAGCTGCAGGGTCTGGCGTCCGGCCTGGCCACCAGCGGCCAGCAGGTCGGTGCCGCCGTGGGCCTGGCCGTCCTGGTCGCCGTCTCCAACGCGGCCAGCGGTTCCGACCCCTCCCCGGCGAAGCTGTCCGACGGGCTCCAGGCGGCGACCTTCACCTCCGCCGTCCTGATCCTGCTCACCGTCGGACTGGCGCTCGCGCTGCCCAAGCCGGCGGCCGCCGCCGAGGAGGCCGTACCGGTCGAGGCCCCCGTCAAGGCCGGCGAGGCGGTCTGACCGTCCGCCCGGGGAAGCCGGAGGCCCTCCGGCTTCCCCGGCCAGGCCCTTTCCTTCGGATCAGGCCGGCTTCGGGCGCGGCGGTGCCCCGCGACGCCGGCAGGATCCGGAAGAAAGGGCCTGGGCCACGGCCGGCGCGCCGAGCGCCCACGCGTGCCCGGCGCGCCGGCCGGCCCCACGTCCGACATCCACCGAAGGATCACCATGCCGCTCCCCACGGGGCTCGATCCCCGGCCCGGCGCGCTGCGTTCACTGCGCCTGGGCGAACTCACCGTCACGGTCGTCCCCGACGGCGCGGTCCAGCTCCACCCGCGGCGCTGGCTGCCCGACTCGACGGACCACGACTGGGCGGGCGACCACGCCGGCGTCCTGGACGAACAGGGCTACATCGGCACGTCCGTGGCCGGCCTGCTCGTGGAGTACGACGGCCGCGCCCTGCTCCTCGACGCCGGGTTCGGACCGCACGACATCCCGGCCGAGCAGACCATCGACACCATCGGCGCCCTGCACGGCGGACGGCTCCCCGAGGCCCTCGCGCAGACCGGGCGCGACCCCGCCGACATCGAGGCCGTGGCCTTCACCCACCTGCACGACGACCACATCGGGTGGGCGTTCCGGCCCGGCCCGGACCGCACCTCCCCGTTCGCCGGGGCCGCGCTGCTGGCGTCCGCCGGCGAGTGGGACGGCTGGCCGGTGCCCCCGGACGCCGTCTCCCGCGTCCGCCGGGTGAGCCCGGGCGAGGAGATCTTCCCCGGCGTCACCGCCTGGGCCACCCCCGGACACACACGCGGCCACCTGTCGTACGTCGTCTCCGGCGGCGGGCGGCGGCTGATCGCGTTCGGGGACGTGTTCCACACCCCCGCCCAACTGGCCCGCCCCGACTGGCGGGTGTCGATGGACGCCCTGCCGGAGCAGGCGGTGCGCACCCGTCACGAGACGCTGGCCGAACTGACCCGCCCGGACACCCTGGCCTTCGCCAACCACTTCGCGCAGGGCCAGCTGGGCCGCGTCACGCACAGCGGCGGCACGGCGCGCTGGGAGCCGCTGACCGAAGACCCCGCGTAGGCGAGACCCCGTGAAGAGCGGGCCCGGCACGGCAACCCCCGTGCCGGGCCCGCTCTTTCGCTGTCCGGGGCCGCCCGGAACGCGCCGCGGGTGGCAATGCCGAACATGTTGGTGGGGGCGGCAGCATCTTCGGTGCTGTCGTCGGGGAAGCCGGTGACATTGAAGTCTGGGGACCGGCGGCCACCGATGGAATGATTTCTGCCATGAGCCAGAACATCGCCGTGGTCGGCGCTTATGGATCCGGCAAAACCCTGCTCTCCCGGGCTCTTTCCCACGCCACCGGACTTCCCTACACCCAGGGAACCCCCATGCGGGAGCCCATCGGGGGCGAAGGCAAACACATCTGGAAGTGGACGCCGGGCGAACTCCTCCAGCTGACCGTGAAGCGGTACACCGAACGGGTCGTCAACGAGGGCCGCCTGACCGGCGGTTTCGTCTCCGACGGCTCCATCCTCCACGAGTACGTTTTCGCCAGACTCCGGCTCGTCGTCGGCCCCGTCCCGGAATCCGACGCGTCTTTGGACACCCGAATCCGCGACGAAGTCACCGCCGCCCTCGAAGAAGTCGCCGACAACATCGGCCGCCTTGCCCGGCAGCACGCCACAACGGCGTACGACGTCTTCTTCCACCTGCCGATCGAATTCGGACTCGCCGAGGACAACCGGCCCGTCAACGAGCACTTCCGCTCGCTGTCCGACCAGGTGATGCTGCCCGTTCTCGACCAACTCGGCATACCGGTCCACTCCGTGACCGGAAGCCCCGAGGAACGGCTGGAGAAGGTCCTCGCGGTCACCGGCCTGCCCACCGTCATGGATGCCGGCAGGGCCGTCGCCCTCAGCCGGCGCCGGTAGGAGCGGCGACCGCGGCCGACCCACCGCCCCTCGACCCCAGGAGCGTACGCCCCATGAACCGCACGCGAGTCGCCTTCTTCGACGTGGACGGCACCCTGACCACGTCCGGCAGCATGTTCCGGCTGCTTGCCTACTACCTCGCCGCCATGGGCCACCCACCGCGCGTGTACGAGGAGCGGCGCCGCGAACTCAAGGCCATGGCCGCGATCGGCTGCCCCAGGGAGGCCACCAACCGGGCCTACTTCGCGGGCCTCCAAGGCGTGGACGCCGCCGTGCTCGACGGTGTGGCGGACCGCTGGTTCGCGGCCGAACTGGCCACCGGCGGCTACTGGCACCAGCCGGCCCTGGCCGCGCTGCGCGCCCACCAGGACCGCGGCGACCACGTGGTCATCGTGTCCGGGTCGTTCCCGGCAGCGCTGCGCCCGATCGCCGCCGACCTGGGCGTCTCCGAGGTCTGGTGCACCCGGCCCGGCCTGGCCCAGGGACGCTACACCGGCGAACTGACCGGCCCGCCGATGATCGGCACCGCCAAGGCCGAGGCGGTCGCGCACGTCCTCACCGTGCGCGGTGCCGAACCGGCCGACTGCGTCGCCTACGGCGACCACGTCTCCGACCTGCCGATGCTCCGGGCCGTCGGCTCGGCCGTGGTCGTCGGCGGCGACGAGCGGCTGCGCACCTCGGCCCGCGTCCACGGCTGGCCCCTGCTGCCCGGCCCCCTTCCGCCGCCCGAGCTGCCGCTGCCGCGCACCCCCGACACCTCCGCCTCCCGTACCCGTACGTCCTTCCACTCCCCCTACTCGTCCTTCCCGTCCTTCCCGTCCTTCCCCCAGTCCTCAACCGCCCGATACGAGATGCCGGAGACCGCATGACTGCCTGGTTCTTCGAACGGATGCACAACTTCGGTGACGCCGACGCGATCATCTTCGACGGCCGGAGCCACAGCTACGCACAGCTGCTGAAACTGACCGACCAGTGGAAGGGCTTCCTCGACGCCCACCGGGTGCGGGCCGGCCAGGTGGTCGCCCTGGAGGGACCCAGCAGCGTCGAGGCCTGCGCCGGGCTGCTCGCCCTGATCGACCGCGGCGCCATCGTCGTACCCCTGACCCGGCTGCCACCCGCCAAGCGTGCCGAGTTCCTGGACATCGCCGAGGTGGAGGCCGCCATCACCGTCGACGCACGCGAGGGGCGGCACCGGTTCGAGGCCACCGGCCGCACGGCCGACCACGAACTGTACGGCCGGCTGCGCGCCGCGCGGACCCCCGGGCTCGTGCTGTTCAGCTCCGGCACCACCGGCCGCAGCAAGGCGACCGTCCTCGACTTCGCCAAGGTGCTCGGCAAGTACGGGGAGGCCCGCAAGCCCAAGCGGACGCTCGGCTTCCTGAACCTGGACCACATCGGCGGCATCAACACCCTGCTGCACACGCTCAGTCAGGGCGGTGCGCTCGCCACCATCGACGACCGCACACCCGACACCGTGTGCGCCGCGATCGCCGCCCACCGGATCCAGGTGCTGCCCACCACGCCCACGTTCCTCAACATGCTGCTCATCTCGCGCGCCTACACGCGCCACGACCTCAGCTCCCTGCAACTGATCACCTACGGCACCGAGCCCATGCCGCTCGGCGTGCTCCAGCGGCTCGACGCGAACCTGCCCGGTGTCCGCCTCAAGCAGACCTACGGCCTGTCCGAACTGGGCATCCTGTCCACCCGGTCCCGGGACAACGACAGCCTCTGGGTGAAGCTCGGCGGCGAGGGGTTCGACTACCAGATCCGCGACGGCATCCTCTGGATCCGCTCCGACATGGCCATGCTCGGCTACCTCAACGCACCCGCGCCCTTCGACGAGGAGGGCTACTTCAACACCCAGGACGCGGTGGAGACCGACGGCGACTACGTCCGCATCCTCGGCCGCAAGTCGGAGATCATCAACGTCGCCGGCGAGAAGGTCTACCCCAGCGAGGTGGAGAACGTCCTGCTGGAGATGGACATCATCGCCGACGCCACCGTCTCCGGCCGCAGCAGCCACATCACCGGCCAGGTCGTGCAGGCCACGGTGAAGCTCACCGAGCCGGCCGACCCGCGGGAGGTGGCCCGCCGCATCCGCAGGTACTGCAGCGCGCGGCTGGAGGCGTACAAGGTGCCGCTGCTGGTCGAGGTCACCGACGACGACCAGCACTCCGACCGGTTCAAGAAGATCCGGAGCGCGGCGTGAGCGCGGCCGCGGACCCCGCCGGGGCCGCGCCCGAGGGCCCGGTCGCCGTCGTCAGCGGCGGCAGCCGGGGACTGGGCCGGGTCCTGGTCGAACGGCTCCTCGCCGACGGCTGGCGCGTGGCCACCTTCAGCCGCACGCCCAACGAGTTCACCGAGGCGATGGCCGGGAAGCACCCGGACGCCTTCCACTGGGCGCCCGTCGACCTGACGGACTTCCCCGCGCTACGGCAGTTCGCCCGGGACGCCGTCCAGCGCTTCGGCCGGATCGACCTGCTGGTGAACAACGCGGGCGTGCTCCACCAGGAGCTGTTCCTGACCGCCGCCCCGGCCCGGATGAACGACCTCGTCGGCGCCAACCTGCTGGCGCCCCTGCACCTGGCCCAGGCCTGCGCCCGGGCCATGGTGCGCGGGGGCGGCGGCACCATCGTCAACGTCTCGTCCATCAACGCCATCCGCGGCTACCGGGGCGTCGCGGTGTACGCCGCCGCCAAGGCCGGCCTCGAAGGCCTCGGCCGCAGCCTGGCCCGGGAACTCGGCCCCCTGGGCATCCGGGTCAACACCCTCACGCCCGGGTTCTTCGACAGCGACATGACCGCGGACGTCACCTCCGGCAACCGCGAGAAGATCCAGCGCCGCACTCCGCTGGGCCGCCTGGGAACCGTGGGCGAGATCGCCGACGCGGTCCTCTTCCTCGCCTCGCCCGAGGCCCGGTTCATCACCGGACACACCCTTGTCATCGATGGAGGCATCACATGCTGAACGACACGCAGACCCCGGCGACCGACGTCCGGGCGGCCATCCAGCGCGAGATCGACAGCGTCCTGCTGGACGAGGACGGCGGCGCCGGCTACACGCTGGACGACCCGCTGCTGACCGCCGGCCTCAACTCCCTGCTGCTGGCCCAGCTGCTGCTCACGCTGGAGGCCGAGCTGGGCGTCGACCCGTTCGCCGAGGAGCGGTCCATCACCGACATCCGCACCGTCGGCGAGCTGATCGACGTCTACGAAGAGGCGATACGCGCCGCGTCGGCGGGGGTGTGACCGTGGCCGGCGAACAGCACCTGGCGCTCGACTCCATCGACGACTACCTCGGCCCGAGCGAGACCCGCTTCTTCTCGCGCGGCTACCAGCGGGCCGCGTACCGGGTCGCGGACGTCGTCGTCACCCCGGCCGACGCGCCCGACGCGGGCGTACGGGCCACGGTGGACGTCACCTACCCCGCCGACTGGTCCCGCAAGAAGGACGGCACCGACCTGCGGCCCCATCTGAGCACCGTCGACGCCCTCGTCCTCGGTGTCCAGCTCGCCGAACTCCACCTCGCGCACGGCTACGGGCTCGACGGCGCGGGCCGGGCGCGGATGCGGCTGCGCAAGGTCGTCCTGCGGGCCGGCGGGGCGCCGCAGGAGGAGCTGACGGGCATCCCGCTCGCGGCCCGTCTGGTGCGGACCGAGGAAGTGCCCGAGCCGACCGGGCGTTTCCTGTCCGTGCACGACTGCACGGTGGGCAACCTGCGCGTGCGGTGCGAGATCGAGCACGACATCGCCGTCCGCACGGTGGAGGAGGCGCGCCACGAGAGCCTGGAGAAGGCGCTCGGGCCCGGCACGGAGCGCTTCTGGGGCGAGGGGTTCAAGAACCGGCGGCACTTCATCCGCGACGTCGGCATCGACATGGACGCCCTCACCGCGCGCGCCGCGGTGCACTTCGCGCCGGAGCGGGACACGGGCCGGGAGGGCATCGACGGCGGCACCCAGCCGTCCGTCTCCCTCATCGACGCCTTCGTGGTCAACCTCCAGCTGGTCCAGGTCCTGATGTACGAGCTGGACTCGATCAGCCGGGCCGAGAGCAACACGCTGTGGATGATGCAGACGGTCCTGGAGGCGCCGTCGGCCGGCTCCCCGCTGGACGCCGACGCCCCGCTCGTCGCCGAGGCCGCCCTCACCGGCAAGCGCCTGCTGCCCCTGCGCGGCGGCATCTGGCGCAGCGTCGAGATCAAGGCCTCCCTGGCCGGTGCCCAGCTCCGCTGCGGCTTCGCCCACGAACTCCCGCCGCAGGCAGCCACCACGGCGGCCTGACCCGCACCGACACCGGCCCCCGCGTCCGCCAGGGACGCGGGGGCAGCGGGCCCTGCCCATGCAGGGGCACCCCCACCCACCCCGAACGGAGGTTGCAGCACAGTGGATCAGGCGCTGCTCGACTGGTTCCGGAGCGTGCCGGACGAAGCGGACGACGCCGGTGGCGGCGGGGCTCCGGCCGAGGTAACCCCGCCCACGCGAGCGGAGTTGGCGGCCGCCGGTGACGTACGGCGGGAGCGGATGGTCGGTGACTACCTGTCCCGGGAGATCGGCCGGGTGCTGAACTGCCCGGCGGAGAACGTCGACCACGACCAGACCATGACCGACCTCGGGATCGGTTCCATGGCGGGACTGGAGTTGCAGCGCAGGATCCGGGAGGCGCTCGGCACCGCGCCCACCCTCCCCGCGATCCTGCGCGCCGAGAACACCCACGCGCTGACCCGGCACCTCCTGGGCCTGCTCGGCGTACCCACGGCAGGAGTCCCGTCAGCGTGAGACTGCCCATACCCGCACCAGGCGACGCCGACCTGTGGCTGCTGCGCCAGCCCCGGCTCGGCACCTGCACCGGCGAACTCGACCTGACCGAACTGGACGAGGCCGAACAGAGCCGGGCCGGCACCTGCCGTCGCGAGGCAGGCCGGCTCCTGTACTCGTCGGCGCACATCGCCCTGCGCCGGCTGCTCGGCGCCTACCTGGGCGCCGAGCCGCGCGGGCTCCGCTTCGGCCGGGCGTCCTGCCCGTGCTGCGGGCAGCCGCACGGCCGGCCCGTCCTCGAAGCCCCCGCGTCCGACCTGCACTTCTCCCTGTCCCACAGCGCCGGCATGGCCCTGATCGGCGTCTCGACCCTGCCGATCGGCGTGGACGTCGAGAAGGTCCCCTCCCGGGAGACCGTCCGCGTGTGCACCCCCGCCCTGCACCCCGACGAGCGGAGCGAACTCCTCGCCACCGGCCCCGGCACCGTCGCGTTCGGGCAGCTGTGGACGCGCAAGGAGGCCTACCTCAAGGGCATCGGCACCGGCCTCGCCCGCGACCTGGCCGCCGACTACCTCGGGGCCGACAGCGGCCGCCACCCCCACCGCTGGACCCTCCACGACGTACCGTGCGGCCCCCGCCACACCGCCGCCGCCGCGCTGCGCGACCAGCCCGCGGGCGCCCGGCTGCGTGTGCACTGGCTCCCCATGGACTGCCTGTACAAGGAGAAACCGATGCCCCTGGGCAAGCAGAACACCTTCCTCGGCGAACTGGTCGCCTGAGATGCCCGTCTACGACGTCACCGGCACAGCCGGCCCCGAACCGCCCTTCACCCTGGTGCTGCTGCACCACGCCGGCGGCTCCGCCCGCGGCTTCGCGCCGCTGCTGCCCCATCTCCCGCGCGGGTGGCGGGTGCTCGGCGCCGACCTGCCGGGCCGGCTGCTGGACCGCACCCGCCCCTCCTGCCGTACCGCCGGCGAGGCCGTCGACCACCTGTGCCGGGCCCTGCGCCCCGAACTCGCCGGGCCGTACGGCGTGTTCGGCCACAGCATGGGCGCGCTGCTGGCGTTCGAACTGGTGCGACGGCTGGAGACCGAGGCCCGACCGCCCTGCTGGCTCGGGGTGTCGGCGGTCCTGCCGCCGCCGGCCCACGGCACCGGCCCGGCCGCCCGGCCGTCCCACCGCGTGCTCCGGTACCTGCACGGCCTGGGCGGCACCCCCGCCGGAACCGACAGCCGTACCGCCCTGGCCCGGCTGGTGGCCCGTACCGTCCGCCAGGACCTGGAGGTGGTCGACAGCTACGCCTACGTCGACGGCCCGCCGCTGCGCACGGCCCTGTCGGTGTTCGGCGGCGAGGACGACCCGCTGGCGCCCCCGGACCTGCTGCGCCGGTGGTCGGCGCACTCCCGCCGCCCGCTGGGCTGCCACCTCTGGCCCGGCGGCCACTTCTACCTCTTCGACCACGCCGAGGACGTCACCTCGCGCCTGGTGCACACCTGCCACTCGCTGCTCGCCGGCGACGCCACCCGGCCCTGACCCGCCCGGCCGCACGGCGGAAGCCCCCCGGAACCGACGTTTCCGGGGGACTTCCGGGCCGCGGCTACTGGCGGGTGCCGGTCGCGGCGGCGCGCACGATCCGGTCCAGGAGCCGGTGGTGCTCGACGGCGTGCGCGAAGTCGGGCACCGTCCGCGTGCCCTCCTCGATGTCCCGGCGCAGCTGGGCGTAGGCGTTGGCGACCGCCGTCGGCTCCCCGCTCACGCCCGGCACCAGCTGGTACCGCTCCGGCACGGGCAGCTCGGCGAGCTTCTCGTCGCCGCGCGCGCCCCGGAGGGTGAACCGGCCGAACTGGAGGTGCCCGGTGTCCCCGGTGACCACCAGGTCGCCCTCGGTGCCGTTGATCTCCCACAGCAGGTTGGTGGACCGGCTGGAGCCGCCGCGGTAGTGGAGGGAGGCGACCGCGCCGCTCTCCAGCACACCGGAGACGGCGATCTGGTCCTCGGCGGTCTGCGGCAGCCACTCCCCGGTCTCCGCGACCCGCACCCGGCCGCGCCGGGTGGCCGTGGTGGCGGTCAGCTCGGCGAAGCCCGACAGGCACATGGTCAGCGCGTCGAGGGTGTGCCCGAACGGGATGGTCATCAGCGTGGCCCCGGTGGCACGGTCAGCGGTGTACGCGCCGCGGGCGCCCACGACGGGACCCCAGCCGCCGCCGGAGCCCACCAGGGTGGTGGACAGCACCTCGCCCACGTACCCCTCGGCGATCAGGTCGCGCAGATAGCGCACGGCCGGGACCGAGCGGGCCTGCAGACCGACCGCGGTACGCACCCCGCGCCGCTCGGCGAGCGCCGCCAGCGCCTCCGCCTCCTGCAGGCCGACGGCCAGCGGCCACTCGCTGAGCACCATCGTGCCCGCCTCCAGCGCGGGCTCGATCAGCTCGCGGTGCCGGGGCACCTTGACCGACACGACGACGAGGTCGATGTCCTCGTGGGCGGCGAGCTCGGCGACATCGGTGAAGGCCAGCGGCACCCCGTACTTCTCGGCGGACCGCTGCGCGGACTCGGGCGAGGAGGCCGTCAGTCCGCGCAGCTCGAAGCCTTCCACCGCGGCGAGCGCGGGCAGGTGGCCGCGGGATCCCCAGCCGCCGTCGGCGCTCAGACCGACGATGCCGACGCCGAGGGTCCCCGGGGAACCGGTGCTCTGTGTCATGAAGGGTCAACCCACTCACTGTTGTTCGGAGAACTGTTCATCAGGCGGCCAGCCGCTCGTACGACCCGCGGTAGAACACCAGCGGTGCCCCGTCCCCACGGCTGCCGAGCCGGTGGACACGGGCGATGACGACGTCGTGGTCCCCGGCCGGGTACTCCGCCTCCACCGAGCATTCCAGCCAGCCGATGGCACCGTCCAGAACGGGCGTTCCGGCCGGTGTGGCATGCCACTTGACGCCCCGGAACTTCCCGGGGCCGCTCCTGGCCAGACGGCTGCTCAGTTCGCGCTGGTCCGCACCGAGGATGTTGACGCAGAAGCGTTCGGCGGCCCGGACCCGGGGCCAGCTCGTGCTCGTCCGCGCGATGCAGAAGAGGACGAGTGCCGGATCGAGGGAGACCGAGGTGAAGGAGTTCACCGCGAGGCCGACCGGTGCCGGTTCGCCTGCGCGAACCGCGGTCACCGCCACGACGCCGGTGGTGAACCGGCCCAGCGTGGCGCGGAATTCCTCGTGGCTGACGCGGGCGACGGAATCTGTCGACGAGGGCATGCCTCCATCCTTGGGCCGGCGCCCACCCGCAACAAGTGCGTACGCAAAGTAGTGGTGACACCAACACGCCCGGCGGCGGCAGCGGCATTCCGGCCGAGTGTAGACGCGCAGCGTCACTCTGGGTGTGCGAAGCGTGGAATTCGGAGCGGAGGGGGAGCACAGTCAGCGTGGGCGCAGAGGCGGACGAAAGGGTGGCGCGGTGAAGCCTGCCGTCGGCAGTCATGTGGTGGACACCCGTACCGGCAAGGTCGGCGTCGTGATGGGGCACGAGGGGCCGTACGTACAGCTCAGACCCTACGGCGGCGGGCGGGAGTGGGACGCGGAGCCGGGCGCGCTGCGCACCGCGACCCCGGCGGAGCGGCTGAGCGCGGCGACCGCCCACGCCAACGCCCGCAGCCGCGGGGAGGCGCTCTAGCGGCCCCCGGCATGGGCGAGAATGGTGTCATGAGTCTGTTCCGCGACGACGGCATCGTGCTGCGCACCCAGAAGCTGGGTGAGGCGGACCGGATCATCACGCTGCTCACCCGCGGACACGGACGGGTGCGGGCCGTGGCGCGCGGGGTGCGGCGCACCAAGTCGAAGTTCGGGGCCCGGCTGGAGCCCTTCTCCCACGTCGACGTGCAGTTCTTCGCGCGCGGGAGCGAGCTGGTCGGGCGCGGACTGCCGCTGTGCACCCAGAGCGAGACGATCGCTCCGTACGGCGGCGGGATCGTCACCGACTACGCCCGGTACACCGCCGGGACCGCCATGCTGGAGACCGCCGAGCGGTTCACCGACCACGAGGGCGAGCCGGCCGTGCAGCAGTACCTGCTGCTCGTCGGGGCGCTGCGGACGCTCGCCCGGGGCGAGCACGCGCCGCACCTGGTCCTCGACGCCTTCCTGCTGCGCTCCCTCGCCGTGAACGGGTACGCGCCCAGCTTCGACGCCTGCGCGAAGTGCGGGATGCCCGGCCCGAACCGGTTCTTCTCCGTGGCCTCCGGCGGCTCCGTCTGCGTCGACTGCCGGGTGCCCGGCAGTGTCGTACCGTCCCCGCAGACCCTGGTGCTGCTGGGGGCGCTGCTTACGGGAGACTGGGAGACGGCGGACGCGTGCGAGGCGCGGCACGTCCGCGAGGGCAGCGGGCTGGTGTCCGCCTACCTGCACTGGCACCTGGAGCGCGGGCTGCGTTCCCTCAGGTACGTCGAGAAGTAAGCGCGAGAAGCACGAGCGAGAAGCAGAGGGAGACGAGAGGCACATGGTCGTACGCGGGATCCTGGGGCGCCAGCGGCGCGAGTACAGGGCGCCGGAGCCGCACCCGTCCGGGGCCCGCGCGCCCAAGCTCCCGGGTGAGCTGGTCCCGAACCACGTCGCGATCGTCATGGACGGCAACGGGCGGTGGGCCAAGGAGCGGGGGCTGCCGCGGACCGAGGGGCACAAGGTCGGCGCCGAGCGGGTGCTGGACGTGCTCCAGGGCTCCATCGAGATCGGTGTGCGCAACATCTCCCTGTACGCCTTCTCCACCGAGAACTGGAAGCGTTCGCCCGACGAGGTCCGCTTCCTGATGAACTTCAACCGCGACTTCATCCGCAAGACCCGCGACCAGCTCGACGAACTCGGCATCCGGGTGCGCTGGGTGGGCCGGATGCCCCGGCTGTGGAAGTCCGTCGCCAAGGAGTTGCAGGTCGCCCAGGAGCAGACCAAGGGCAACGACCTGCTCACCCTGTACTTCTGCATGAACTACGGCGGCCGCGCCGAGCTCGCCGACGCGGCCCAGGCCCTCGCCGAGGACGTGAAGGCGGGCCGGCTCGACCCGTCGAAGGTCACCGAGAAGACCATCCAGAAGTACCTGTACTACCCGGACATGCCGGACGTCGACCTGTTCCTGCGCCCCAGCGGTGAGCAGCGCACCTCCAACTACCTGCTCTGGCAGAGCGCGTACGCCGAGATGGTCTTCCAGGACGTCCTGTGGCCCGACTTCGACCGCCGTGACCTGTGGCGGGCCTGCATGGAGTTCGCCTCCCGCGACCGCCGCTTCGGCGGGGCCGTGCCGAACGAGGAACTGCTCGCCATGGAGGCCGCCATGAAGGGCGACCCCGCCTCCTAGGGCCCACCGGGCCCGGGCGCCGGCGCGGCCGGACGGCGCTCAGGCCGTGGCGCACTCCGCACACGTGCCGAAGATCTCCACGGTGTGCGCCACGTTCACGTACCCGTGCTCGGCCGCGATGGCCTCCGCCCACTTCTCCACGGCCGGCCCCTCCACCTCCACCGCCTTGCCGCAGGCGCGGCAGACCAGGTGGTGGTGGTGTTCGCCGGTGGAGCAGCGCCGGTAGACGGACTCGCCGTCGGAGGTGCGCAGCACGTCGACCTCGCCGGCCTCGGCGAGGGACTGCAGTGTGCGGTAGACCGTGGTGAGCCCGACCGAGTCGCCCTTGTGCTTGAGCATGTCGTGCAGGTCCTGCGCGCTGCGGAACTCGTCGACCTCGTCCAGGGCCGCCGCCACGGCTGCCCGCTGGCGGGTCGCGCGGCCCTTCACGGGCGGTCCAGCGGTCGTCACCGGTTGCCTCCTCCACGTCTGGCGTCTGCCCGGGCCATTGTGCCAGCCCGGACCGTCGGCGGTCAGACGCCGACCCCTTCGCCGGCTCCGCGCGCGGCCGGGATCGAGCACTCCGCCGGGTCGCCGGCGGGCTGTGCCGCGGCCGCGGCGCGGGCGCGTCGCCGGGCCACCGGGGTGGCCAGCGCGGTCAGTGCGAGGAACGCGGCGATGGTGAGCAGGACGATCGTGGCGCCGGGCGGGACGTCCTGGTAGTACGAGGTGATCGTGCCGCTGACGGTCACGGCCACGCCGATCGCCACCGCGATCACGAAGGTGACGGCGAAACTGCGGCTGAGCTGCTGCGCGGCCGCCACGGGCACGACCATCAGCGCGGACACCAGCAGCAGCCCGACGACCCGCATGGCGACGGTGACGGTGACGGCCGCGGTGACCGCCGTCAGCAGGTTCAGGGCGCGCACCGGCAGGCCCGTCACCCGGGCGAACTCCTCGTCCTGGCTGACCGCGAACAGCTGGCGGCGCAGGCCCAGCGTGACCACCAGGACGAACGCGGCGAGCACACAGATCGCGGTCACGTCGGACGGGGACACCGTCGACAGGGAGCCGAACAGGTACGAGGTCAGGTTGGCGTTGGAGCCGCCCGGCGCGAGGTTGATCAGCATCACACCGCCGGCCATACCGCCGTAGAAGAGCATGGCCAGGGCGATGTCGCCGCGGGTCCTGCCGTACCAGCGGATCAGTTCCATCAGGACCGCGCCGAGGACGGAGACGGCCGTGGCCATCCACACCGGGGAGGTGGACAGCAGGAAGCCGAGGCCGACGCCGGTCATGGCCACGTGTCCGATGCCGTCGCCCATCAGGGCCTGGCGGCGCTGGACCAGGTAGATGCCGATCGCGGGCGCGGTGACGCCGACCAGCACGGCGGCCAGCAGCGCCCGCTGCATGAAGGCGTAGTTCAGGAAGTACATCAGCTCAGCAGTCCCGTGCGGATCGGTTCGGCGCCCGCGGGTGCGTGCGGGTGTACGTGGTCGTGGCCGGGCAGGGCGTGCTGGCCTACCGCGCGCGGCGGCGGCCCGTCGTGCAGCACGCAGCCGTCGCGCAGGACGACCGCCCGGTCGATCAGGGGCTCCAGCGGGCCCAGTTCGTGCAGCACGAGCAGGACCGTCGCACCGGCCTCGACCTGCTGCCGCAGCGTCCGTGCCAGGACCTCCTGGCTGGCCAGGTCGACGCCGGCCATCGGCTCGTCCATGATCAGCAGTTCCGGTTCGGCGACGAGCGCGCGGGCGATCAGCACCCGCTGGTGCTGGCCGCCGGAGAGGGCGTTCACCGAGTCCTTGGCGCGGTCCGCCATGCCGACCAGCTCCAGGGCCCGGCGCACCGCCTCCCGGTCGCTGCGGCGGAAGACGCCGAAGCGGGTGCGGGACAGCCGGCCCGCGGAGACGATCTCGGTGACCGTCGCCGGGACGCCGCCCGCGGCGGTCGTGCGCTGCGGTACGTAGCCCACGCGCGCCCAGTCACGGAAGGACCGGCGCGGGGTGCCGAACAGCTCGACCGTGCCGCCGCTGACCGGCACCTGGCCGATGACCGTGCGGATCGCCGTGGACTTGCCGGAGCCGTTCGCGCCGAGCAGTGCGACGACCTCGCCGCGGCCGACGGTCAGGTCGATGCCGCGCAGGACGGGACGCGCCCCGAGCTCGGCGGTCACCCCCCGCAGGGCTATGACAGGTTCGCTGGTCATGTCGTCTCCCGTCACTTGGCGCCCAGCGCCTTTCGGAGTGCCTCGAGGTTGGCCTGCTGGACCGCGAAGTAGTCCCGGCCGCGGGACTTGGCGGTGATGCCCTCGATCGGGTCGAGGACGTCGGTCCTCAGGCCCGCGTCGTGGGCGATGGTCTTGGCGGTCTTGTCGCTGACCAGCGTCTCGTAGAACACGGTGGAGACGCCGTCGGCCCCGGCCATCCGCTCCAGGTCCCTGACCCGGGCGGCGCTCGGCTCCGACTCGGGGTCGAGGCCGTTGACGGCCTCCTCGGTGAGGCCGTAGCGCTCGGCGAGGTAGCCGAAGGCGGCGTGCGTGGTGATGAAGACCTTGCCGCGGGTGTGGGCGAGGCCCTGCCGGAACGCGGAGTCCAGGGCGTGCAGCCTTCCGACCAGCTTCCCGGTGTTCTCGCGGTAGTCGGCCGCGTGCTCGGGGTCGGCCTTCTCGAAGGCCTTGCCGACGCCCTCGGCGACCTGGGCGTAGCGCACCGGGTCGAGCCAGATGTGCGGGTCCCGGCCGGCGGACTCCTCGCCCTGGTGGGTGTCGTGCTCGGCCGCGTGGCCGCCGACCTCGTTGCCGTGGCTCTCCAGGGTGGTGAAGGAGGCAGCGTCGATCTTGGTCTTGAGCGGGGACTGGGCCACCGCGCTGTCGACGGACGGCTGGAGGTCGCTCAGGTACAGCACCGCGTCGGACTCCTCCAGCGCGGCGATCTGCTGCGGGCTGATCTCCAGGTCGTGCGGTTCCTGGCCGGGGGAGGTGAGGGTGGTGACGTGGACGTGGTCACCGCCGATCCGCTCGGCCAGGAACTGCATCGGGTAGAACGACGTGACGACGTCGAACCGGGAGGTGTTGGCCGACGCCGCGAGGTCGGAGCAGCCGGTGAGGGTGCCGGCTCCGAGGGCGGTGACCGCGGCGACGGCGGCGGCGGGTATGAGGCGCCGCGCGCCGGCGCGGGGGCGTCGTCGTGCGTTCATGACAGTCATTTTCAACAAATATGGAAACCGTTGTCAACAACGCTCACCAGATGGTCTTGGCAGGGGCCGATTTGGTCGTGGGGGAGGCTGCGCCGGTAACCTGAATCATTCGCTGGAAGCATCTCGCTTCAACGCCCGTCGTCGTAATGAAGAGAGCACCGTGGCCGCCGACAAGATCGACACCATCGTCAGCCTGAGCAAGCGCCGTGGCTTCGTTTTCCCCTGCAGTGAGATCTACGGCGGACAGCGTGCCGCCTGGGACTACGGACCGCTGGGTGTCGAGCTCAAGGAGAACCTCAAGCGCCAGTGGTGGCGCTACATGGTGACCTCGCGCGAGGACGTCGTCGGTATCGACTCGTCCGTGATCCTGGCCTCCGAGGTCTGGGTCGCCTCCGGCCACGTCGCCACCTTCACCGACCCGCTGACCGAGTGCACCTCGTGCCACAAGCGGTTCCGCGCCGACCACCTGGAGGAGGCGTACGAGGAGAAGAAGGGCCACGCCCCGGCGAACGGCCTTGCGGACGTCAACTGCCCCAACTGTGGCAACAAGGGCCAGTTCACCGAGCCCAAGCAGTTCTCCGGTCTGCTCTCCACCCACCTCGGCCCCACCCAGGACTCCGGCTCCGTCGCCTACCTGCGCCCCGAGACCGCCCAGGGCATCTTCACCAACTTCGCCCAGGTGCAGACCACTTCGCGCCGCAAGCCGCCGTTCGGCATCGCCCAGATGGGCAAGTCGTTCCGCAACGAGATCACGCCGGGCAACTTCATCTTCCGCACCCGCGAGTTCGAGCAGATGGAGATGGAGTTCTTCGTCAAGCCCGGCGAGGACGAGCAGTGGCAGGAATACTGGATGGAGCAGCGCTGGAACTGGTACCGGGGCCTCGGCCTGCGTGAGGAGAACATGCGCTGGTACGAGCACCCCAAGGAGAAGCTCTCCCACTACTCCAAGCGCACCGCCGACATCGAGTACCGCTTCCAGTTCGGCGGCTCGGAGTGGGGCGAGCTGGAGGGCGTCGCCAACCGCACCGACTACGACCTCTCCGCCCACGCCAAGGCCTCCGGCCAGGACCTCTCCTTCTACGACCAGGAGGCCGGCGAGCGCTGGACGCCGTACGTCATCGAGCCCGCGGCCGGTGTCGGCCGCGCGATGCTGGCCTTCCTGCTCGACGCCTACGTCGAGGACGAGGCGCCCAACGCCAAGGGCAAGATGGAGAAGCGGACCGTGCTGCGCCTCGACCACCGCCTCGCCCCGGTGAAGGTCGCCGTGCTCCCGCTGTCCCGCAACCCGGAGCTGTCCCCGAAGGCCAAGGGCCTCGCCCAGGCGCTGCGGCAGAACTGGAACATCGAGTTCGACGACGCCGGCGCCATCGGCCGCCGCTACCGCCGTCAGGACGAGATCGGTACGCCGTTCTGCGTGACCGTCGACTTCGACACGCTGGACGACAACGCGGTGACCGTGCGCGAGCGCGACTCGATGAAGCAGGAGCGGGTCTCGCTGGACCAGATCGAGGGCTACCTGGCCCAGCGCCTCGTCGGCTGCTGACCTCCCCGGGGGCACCGCCCCCGGACCCGGGCACGCGCCCGCCCTCCACCCGACCCGGTCGGCTGGAGGGCGGGCGTTCTCGCTGTCAGCGGCCCTGGAGCGCCCTGACGTTGTCGCCGAAGGTCCAGTTCTTCGCGCCGTCCCAGTTGATCGACCACGTCATCAGGCCCTTGAGCGACGTGCCGTAGTGCCTCCAGGCCTGGGAGACCAGCGACGGCGCCATGTATCCGCCGCCGGCGCCGGGCTGCGCGGGCAGACCGGGCACCTGCCTGTCGTACGGCACCCTGATCGTCGTGCCCTGCACCACCAGCCCCTTGTCGAGGCAGTCGGTCTGCGCGGTGAAGCCCTGGACCGTGCCGGCCTGGTAGGAGTCACCGGAGCAGCCGTACATGCTGCCGTTGTAGTACTGCATGTTCAGCCACCACAGGCGGCCGTTGTCCGCGTACTTCTTGACGATCGGCAGATAGGCGCCCCAGATCGAGCCGTAGGTGACGCTGCCGCCGGTGACGTACGCGGTCTCCGGGGCCATCGTCAGGCCGAAGCCGGCCGGCATCCGGGCCAGGATCCCGTCGATGATGCGGACCAGGTTCGCCTGGGACGTGGAGAGTTGGGCGATGTTCCCGCTGCCCACCAGGCCGGTCTCGATGTCTATGTCGATGCCGTCGAAGTTGTACTGCTTCAGGATCGGCACGATCGTGGCCACGAACCGGTCGGCCACGGCGGACGACGACAGGTCGATGCCGGCCGCCGCGCCGCCGATGGACAGCAGGATCGTCTGGCCGGACGCCTTGGCCGCGCACATCTCGGCGGGCGTGGCCACCTTCACGCCGGTGTCCATGCCGTCCTCCCACAGCGCGGTCCCGTCGGAGCGGATCACCGGGAAGGCCGCGTCGATCACGTTGTAGCCGTGCGCGGCGATGCGGGGGTCGGTGATCGGCGTCCAGCCGAAGGGCGGGTGGACGCCGTTGGCGGAACCGTCCCAGTTCTCCCAGTAGCCCTGGAGCACCTTGCCCGCCGGGCGTGACTTCACCGCACAGGTGTCGGCGGCGGAGGCGGCGGGCGCGGTGGCGATGCCGAGGGGGACGAGGAAAGCCGCGGTGAGCGCGGCGGCGAGCAGGCGTCTGACCATGCGGGGCCTCCCGGTGGGTGCGGTGAGGGGTCGGCGGGGTGTCGTAGCCATGACAGTGCGCTGGTCCAGACCTTCCGTCAAGAGGTCTGGACCAATCTGTTCAGCGCGGGTGGCCGGTGGCGGCAATAACAAGAATGGAATGACAGATATTGAAATCTGTCAGCTGTCATGTCACAGTGGAGCCATGACGATGCGAACCAGGAACCTCGGCACCACCGGCCCCCAGGTCTCCGCCCTCGGCCTCGGCTGCATGGGCATGTCCGGCATGTACGGCGAGGCGGACCGCGCCGAGTCGATCGCCACCGTGCACGCCGCCCTGGAGGCCGGCGTGACCCTGCTCGACACCGGCGACTTCTACGGCATGGGCCACAACGAACTGCTGATCGCCGAGGCGCTGCGCACCGCCCCGGCAGGCGCCCGCGACAACGCGCTGGTCAGCGTGAAGTTCGGCGCCCTGCGCGACCCGGGCGGCGGCTGGTCCGGCTTCGACGGGCGCCCGGCGGCCGTGAAGAACTTCGCCGCGTACTCCCTGCAGCGCCTCGGCGTCGACCACATCGACGTCTACCGCCCGGCCCGGCTCGACCCGGACGTGCCGATCGAGGAGACCGTCGGCGCGATCGCCGAACTGGTCGAGAAGGGCTGGGTCCGGCACATCGGCCTCAGCGAGGTCGGCGCCGGCACCATCCGCCGGGCCGCCGCCACCGCCCCGATCGCCGACCTCCAGATCGAGTACGCGCTCATCTCCCGCGGCCCCGAGCGGGAGATCCTGCCCACCCTGCGCGAACTGGGCATCGCCGTCACCGCGTACGGCGTGCTCTCGCGCGGCCTGATCTCCGGCCACGTCACGGCCGGCCGGCAGTACGCCGCGAACGACTTCCGCGCCCACTCGCCCCGCTTCCAGGGCGAGAACCTCCAGCACAACCTCACGCTCGTCGAGGCCCTGCGCAAGATCGCCGAACAGAAGGGCGTCACGGTCGCGCAGATCGCCATCGCCTGGGTGCTCTCCCGGGGCGAGGACATCGTGCCGCTGGTCGGCGCCCGCACCCGCGAGCGGCTCGGCGAGGCCCTCGGCGCCCTGGACGTGACGCTGGACGCGGACGACCTCGCCGCCGTCGAGAGCGCCGTACCGGCGGACGCGGCGGCCGGCGAGCGGTACGCGGCGGAACAGATGGCCATGCTCGACAGCGAGCGGTGACCGGCGCGCCGGGTACCGTCTAGGCATGCCACCGACCAGCGAGATCCTGACCGCCGAGCGCATCCTCGAAGCCACCGAGGAGGTGCTGCGCCGCCACGGCCCGGCCAAGGCCACCGTGGTCGACGTGGCCCGCGCGCTCGGCGTCAGCCACGGCAGCGTCTACCGGCACTTCCGTACCAAGGCGGCGCTGCGCGAGGCGGTCACCAAGCGCTGGCTGGACCGGACCTCGCAGCGGCTCGCCGGGATCGTCGGCGCCGAGGACCGGTCACCGGAGCAGCGGCTGCGGGACTGGCTCGCCGCCCTGTTCGCCGCGAAGCGGCACAAGGCCGGCGACGATCCCGAGCTGTTCGCCACCTACACCGTGCTGGTCGAGGAGCTCGGCGGCGTGGTCTCCGAGCACATAGCCGACCTCACCGGCCAGCTCACCCTGATCATCGCCGCCGGGGCGGAGACGGGCGCCTTCCGGGTGACCGACCCGGCCACCGCCGCCCGGGCCGTCTTCCAGGCCACCGGCCGCTTCCACGACCCCTGTTACGCCCGCGAGTGGCAAAGCCCGGGCATCGAGGAGGAGTTCACGGCGGTCGTGGACCTGCTGACCCGGGGCCTCGGCGCGGCTGCCCGGTGACGGCGGCTGTGGCTGTGGACGGCGCTGTGGCTGCGGACGGGGCTCTGGACGGGGCCGCGGGCGCCGGCCTCACGCCGTGGCCCGCCAGAACGCCCGCATCAGCGGGGTCGGTCGCGGGTCGGCCATGGCCACCTGCGTGAGCAGGATCGCGATGCCGCCGGTGGCCGGGACGAGGTGCGCGGTGGTGCCGGTGCCGCCGACCCAGCCGTAGCGGCCGGGCACGTTCCACGGCTCGGCCGGGGCGATGTCCACCTGGGCGCCGTACCCCCAGCCCTGCCCCTCCAGGAACAGCCGGCCGATCTCCCGCTGGCGGGCGCCGAGATGGTTGCTCGTCATCCGGCTCACGGAGGCCGGCGAGAGCAGCCGGCGGCCCCCCGCCTCGCCGCCGGCCAGCACCATCCGCGCGAAGCGCGCGTAGTCGTCGGCCGTGGACGCGAGTCCCCCGCCGCCCGACGGGAACGCGGGCACCCGGCTCCAGTCGCCGTCCGGGGCGTCCGCGAGCTCCAGCGTCCGGTCGGCGCCCCGCCGGTAGTACGAGGTGAACCTCTCCCGCTTCGCCGCCGGCACCATGAACCCGGTGTCGCGCATGCCCAGCGGCTCGAAGACCCGCTCCGCCAGGAACTCCGGGAGGGTACGGCCCGACACCCGCGCGACCAGCACACCCTGGAGGTCGGACGAGGTGCCGTACAGCCACGCCTCGCCCGGCTGGTACAGCAGCGGCACCCGGGCCAGGTCGGCGAGCCAGACGTCCGGCGCCGGGTAGGCGTGCGGGGCCCGGCCGTCCTTCTGCACCTCGAACAGCGCCTGCACGGCGGGCAGCGAGAAGTCCGACGGGAAGCCCCAGCCGGTGCGCGAGGTGAGCAGGTCCTCGACCGTGATCGGCCGGTCCGCGGGGACCACGTCGTCCACCGGCGCGGACGGGGTGCGGACCACCAGCGGCTTCGCCAGCTCCGGCAGCCACCGCTCCACCGGGTCCGTCAGGGCCAGCCGGCCGTCCTCCACCAGCATCAGCAGCGCCGCCGCCGTCACCGGCTTGGTCAGCGAGGCGATCCGGAACAGGGAGTCCCGGGCCATGGGCGCGGAACCGGCCGTGCCGTGCGGACCGACGGCGTGGTGACCGACGGCCACCACCTCCACGTCGTCCCCGCGGGCGACCAGGGCCACCGCGCCGGGCACGCTCCCGTCCTCGACGTACCGGCGCAGCGTCTCGTGCAGTGCGGTCATGGTCTGGGCCTTCCGTTCGGCGGTCGGGGTGGGGCGGTCGCAGAGGGGTACTGCCGCTCCGTGGCTCTGCTGTGACGACTCCGGCCGCCACCGGAACTCATCGGTCCCCGAACCGCCACCCTCCGCGCTCAGCCGACCGTCCGGGGCAGCCGCAGGCTCAGCAGGCCGGTCAGCACCGGACCGGCGAGTTGCACCAGCAGCGCCCCGACCAGCGCGTCCCGCATGCCGAGGTGGGGCACTAGGGTCAGGTACAGGGTGCCCAGCGTGGCCACGCCCAGGGCGAGCGCCGACTGCTGGGTGGTGACCATCACCCCGCCGCCGACTCCGGCGCGGGCCGCCGGCACCTCGGACAGCACGATCCGCATCACGTTGGGCAGTTGCAGCGCCTGACCGGCACCGGCCACGGCCGCGCCCGGCAGCAGGGAGACGACGTCCAGGTGCGGCCAGTCCCGCCAGGCGGCCAGCAGGATCAGCAGCAGGCCTACCCCCTGGACCCCGGCCCCGGCGGTGACCACCCGGGTGCCGTGGCGCGTGACCAGCCGGGGTCCGGCCAGGGAGACGAGCAGGTACGTCACGGCCATCGGCGCGAGCGCCAGCCCGGCCGGCACCGGACCGAGCCCGGCGCCCTGCTGCAACGCCAGCGCGATCACGAACATGAACCCGCTGAAGCCCATGGAGAACGGCAGCAGCAGCACCAGACCGTGCCGCATGGACGGCACGCGGAGCAGGCTCGGCGGCACCAACGGCGTCCGCCCGGACCGGTCCGCCCGCCGCTCCACCAGCCAGAACGCGGTCACCGCGAACGGGAACGCGGCCAGCGACAGCCAGGTCCACAGCGGCCAGCCGGCGGCCCGGCCCTCGGTGAGCGGCGCGAGCAGCGTCAGCAGGGACACCGCGAGCAGCACCGTGCCGGGGCCGTCCACCGGTTCCGGGTGCTGCGACCGGGTCTCCGGCACGTACCGCGCGCCGAGGACCAGGCCCGGCACGACCACCGGCACGTTGACGAGGAAGATCGCCCGCCATCCGGTCCCGGCGACGTCGGCGGCCACCAGCACCCCGCCGAGGATCTGCCCGACCACCATGGCCAGGCCGGCCGTGGCGCCGTACAGGCTCATGGCCTTCGCCCGGCGCGCGCCACTCGTGGCGGCCTGGATGGTGGCGAGGACCTGCGGCAGCATCGCGGCTGCCGAGGCGCCCTGCGCGATCCGGGCCGCGACCAGCATTCCGGCGCCGGGTGCGAGTCCGCAGGCCAGCGAGGTGAGCCCGAACGCGGCCATGCCGCCGAGGAACAGCCGACGGCGCCCGAACAGGTCCCCGAGCCGCCCGCCGAGCACGAGCAGCACGGCGTACGCGACGCCGTACCCGGCGACGACCAGTTCCAGCACGGCCTCGCCCGCGTCGAGATCGGCGCCGATGGTCGGCAGGGCCACGTTGACGATGAAGAAGTCGACCAGCGGCAGCGCCGCGGCGAGCAGGACGGTGAACAGCCCGGGGCCGCCGAGCGCGGGCGGCGCGGCCGTCGGCCGTACGGCAGGGGCGGTGACGGTTTCACTCATGGCCCCGAGCCTGCGGGACCGCCCAGAGGGGTACCAGAGTCTTCTCATCCCGGTAGCGGAAGTACCCGGCAACAGGATCGGAGGCCCCGCAGCGGCTCAGCCTGGTGGTGGGCCGCCGTCATCCTGGTAGTGGGAGCACCTGGAAACGGGCGGCCCGAGGCGGCACCCTGGGCCCATGACGACCACGGCCCAGGAGACCACCCGGCCGCAGCCGACCCGGGGGGCGGAGATCCGCCGGCACGAGCTGGCCGCCTTCCTGCGCAGCAGGCGGGAGCGCATCACACCGGAGCAGGTGGGCCTGCCGCGCGGGGCCCGCCGCCGCACGCCCGGGCTGCGCCGCGAGGAGGTCGCCCAGCTCTCCGCGGTCGGCGTCACCTGGTACACCTGGCTGGAACAGGCCCGCGACATCCAGGTCTCCGTGCAGGTCCTGGACGCCCTCGCCCGCGCCCTGCGCCTCGACGCCGGCGAACGCGCCCACCTCTTCCAGCTGGCCGGCGCGACCGACCCGACCCCGGCCGCGAACTGCCCCACCATCACACCCGCGCTGCGCGAGATGCTGACCCGGCTGGAACCGATCCCGGCCTGCATCCAGAACAGCCGGTACGACATCCTCGCCTACAACCGCACCTACGGCCGCCTCCTCGGCGACCTGGACGCCGTCCCGCCCGAGGACCGCAACTGCATGCTCCTCGTCCACACCAGCGAGGAGTGGCAGGCGGCGGTCGTCCACCTGGAACAGACCCAGCGGCTGATGGCCGCCCGGCTCCGCGCCTCCCTGGCCGGCCATCTGGGCGAGCCCGCCTGGAAGATGCTCCTGAAACGGCTGGAGGAGTCCCCGGCGTTCCGCGAGAACTGGCGGCGCTACGAGGTGGTCGCCGCCCGCTCCAAGACCAAGGAGTTCCTCAACCCCCACGTCGGCCTGCTCACCCTGGAACACACGGACCTCTGGCTGGGCCCCGCGGCAGGCGCCCGGATGGTGACCTACACCCCGATGAACCCGGAAACCCGGGAACGACTGGACCGGTTGTACGAGCTGGCGTGCGCGGCGGCGCCGGCCTGACGCTCGGCGTACTCGGCACGGACCCCGCTTCTCCGGACTTCGGTGCATCCCCGGATCAGCACCTCCACGGCCGCCCCGTTCACTCGCGCCCGCTACGCCCGCTCCCCGCTCCCCACCGGCTCCAGGATCTCCGGGGACCGCAGGCTCGCGGCGGTGGTCTCGGCCGTTCTGCGGGCCCAGTGGCCGCTGGTGAGGAGGCCGAGGAGGAGGACGGCCGCGCCGCAGGCGGTGAGGATCCACCAGCCGGGGCGGGCGGCCGGGACGAAGGTGTGGCGGTAGGGGGAGGAGCCGATGCCGGAGGCCAGGACCGCGCCGACCACCGCGACGCCGAGGGTCTGGCCCAGCTGCCGGCTGGTGGAGGCGACGGCGGCGGCGACGCCGGCCTGGGCGCGGGGCATGCCCGAGACCGCCGTGTTGGTGATCGGCGCGTTCACGAAGCCGAAGCCGACACCGAAGAGGACGTAGCCGAGGAGGAGCGTGGAGTTGGACGTCTCCGCCTCGAACACGGCGAACAGGACACCGCTCGCGGTCATCGCCGTACCCGCCACCAGCAGCGGCAGACGGGGGCCGCGGCTGCCGACCAGGCGGCCGGAGAGCGGGGCGCACAGGAACGTCGGCGCGGCCATCGGCAGCATCCACAGGCCCGCGTGCAGGGCGTCGAGGCCGCGCACGTTCTGCAGGTACAGGGTGGACAGGAACAGGAAGCCGCCCAGCGCCGCGAACGCGCTGATCGCTATCACCGTGGCGCCGCTGAACGGGGCCGAGCGGAAGAACCGCAGGTCGATGAGGGGTTCCGCGCGCCGGGGCTCGTACCGGAGCAGGGCCAGCAGGGCGGCCACGGCGAGCGCGGCGAACGGCGCGACCGGGCCGGCGCCCGAGGCCGGCGCCTCGATGATCGCGTACGTCAGCGCGCCGAACAGGACGATCACCAGCAGCTGGCCCACCGGGTCGGGGCGGCGGGCCCGCGGCGCGCGGGACTCCGGGACGAAGCGGAGGGTGAGCAGGAGGGCCGCCAGGCCGACCGGGAGGTTGACCCAGAAGATGGAGCGCCAGCTCACCGACTGCACCAGCAGCCCGCCGACCAGCGGGCCCGCCGCCATGGAGATGCCGACCACCGCCCCCCACACGCCGATCGCACGGGCGCGTTCCCGGGGGTCGGTGAAGGTGTTGGTGATGATCGACATGGCGACCGGGTTGAGCATCGAACCGCCCACCGCCTGGACCATGCGGAACACGATCAGCAGTTCCAGGTTCGGGGCCAGGGAGCACAGGGCCGAGCCGACCGTGAACACCACCAGCCCCGTCATGAAGACGCGTTTGCGTCCGATGCGGTCGGCCGTGGAGCCCGCGAGCATCAGCAGCGAGGCCAGGACGAGCGTGTACGCGTCGATCGTCCACTGCAGGCCCGAGGTGTCGGCGTGCAGATCGCGCTGCATGGAGGGCAGCGCCACGTTCAGGGCGGTGTTGTCGAGGCTGACGATCAGCAGGCTCATGCAGCAGGTCGCGAGCACGAGCAGGCGTCGGCGAGGGCTCAGCTCTGGCATGCGTTCCATCGTACGCCGTAATCAATAGTGCGTCTAACTAATGACCCGTACATGGGCTCGGGGCGGGCGGCCCGCCGGGTGGGGGACAATGGAGCCCTGTTCCGTGTCCCTGTGCCGTCCATCCGCTCCGGAGCCCTGACGATGACCCACCCGCTCTCCATCGGCCCGCACGCCGTGACACCGCCCGTCGTGCTCGCACCCATGGCGGGTATCACGAACGCGCCCTTCCGCACCCTGTGCCGGGAGTTCAGCGGCGGCAAGGGGCTGTTCGTCAGCGAGATGATCACCACCCGGGCGCTGGTCGAACGCAACGAGAAGACCATGCAGCTGATCAGGTTCGACGCGAGCGAGCGGCCGCGTTCGATCCAGCTGTACGGCGTCGACCCCGCGACCGTCGGCAAGGCCGTCCGCATGATCGCGGAGGAGGACCTGGCCGACCACATCGACCTGAACTTCGGCTGCCCGGTGCCGAAGGTGACGCGCAAGGGCGGCGGGTCCGCGCTGCCGTACAAGCGGAACCTGCTGCGGGCGATCCTGCGCGAGGCGGTCTCCGGCGCCGGCGACCTGCCGGTGACCATGAAGATGCGCAAGGGCATCGACGACGACCACATCACCTTCCTCGACGCCGGCCGGATCGCCGTCGAGGAGGGGGTGACGGCCATCGCCCTGCACGGTCGTACGGCCGCCCAGCACTACGGCGGCACCGCCGACTGGGACGCCATCGCCCGGCTGAAGGAGCACGTGCCGGAGATCCCCGTGCTCGGCAACGGCGACATCTGGTCGGCCGAGGACGCGCTGCGGATGGTGCGGGAGACCGGCTGCGACGGTGTCGTGGTGGGGCGCGGCTGCCTGGGGCGGCCGTGGCTGTTCGCGGACCTGGTCGCCGCGTTCGAGGGGCGGCTCCAGGACGTCGTACGGCCCTCGCTGCGGGAGGTCGCCGACGTGATGGTGCGGCACGCCACGCTGCTCGGTGAGTGGATCGGCGACGAGTCCAAGGGCGTGGTCGACTTCCGCAAGCACGTCGCCTGGTACCTGAAGGGCTTCGCGGTCGGTTCCGAGATGCGCAAGCGGCTGGCGGTCACCTCGTCCCTTCAGGAGCTGCGGGCCGGGCTGGACGAGCTGGACCTGGACCAGCCGTGGCCGGTCGGGGCGGAGGGGCCCCGGGGCCGTACGTCCGGGAACAACCGGGTCGTGCTGCCGGACGGGTGGCTGAAGGATCCGTACGACTGCGCCGGGGTCACCGAGGAAGCCGAGCTGGACACCTCGGGCGGCTGACCGCCGCCCGGCGCGAAGGGCCCCGCCCCCGCCCGGCCGGCTCGGGGGGGGCAGGGCCCCGGCCGGCTCGGCAGTAAGGGCCCCGGCCGTCAGCCCTTCTTCGGGTGGGGAGTCGAGCCGTAGGCCGTCAGGAAGCGGTCCCGGAAGGAACTCATCTTCCAGACCGGGGCGTCGTGAGCCGGCCGGAGGCCGTCCGTCCAGTTCCAGTCGGCGATCTTGTCGAGCATCCGGGGGTCCTTGGCGACGACCGACACCGGCACGTCACGGCTGGCGTGGTTGCCGCTGACCCGGGAGATGGGCTGGTGGTCGCCGAGGAAGACCAGCACGGTGTCCTTCGTGCCGTAGCGCTCCAGCCACTCGGTCAGCGCGGTCACCGAGTACTGGATCGACTTGCCGTACTCCTCGCGGGACCGGGTGGTGTCGGCGATGACGTCGGCCGCCTTGTTGCCCGCCGCCTCGATGCCCTTGAAGACCGAGCCGTCGCCGAGCCGGTCCCAGTCCACCATCTTCGGGATGGGCGCCCACGGCTGGTGGCTGGAGGTCAGGATGAGCAGCGACATGCGGGACTTCCCGGCGGGCGCCGGCTTGCTGTGCACCCGCTCCTGGTACTGCTGGAGCGCGTACTGGTCGGGCATCGTCGACCAGCTGAACTTCGGTCCCCGGTAGCCGAGTTGGAAGGCGTTGTAGACCTTTTCCAGGCCGTACCACTTCTGCTCCGGCCACCCCTTCTGCACGCCCGGCATGACGCCGACCGTGTCGAACGCGCCGGTCTTCTCGAACGCGTCCGTGAGGCTGAGGTGGTCGCTGGCCATGACCGTGCGGTAGCGCTGCTGGTTGCTGATCCACAGGCCGGACATGGTGGTGGAGTGGCCGAGCCAGCTGCTGCCGCCGTAGGTCGCCGAGGTCAGCCAGCCGCTCTTGGCGTGGAAGCCGGCCTTGGCCAGCGCCTTGGTGCGCACGTCGAGCGTCCGGTCCACGCCGGGCGCCATGACCGGGTCCTCGATCGCGCTGCGGCCGTAGCTCTCGATGAAGGTGAAGATCACGTCCTTGCCGCGCAGATCGGGCACCAGCTGACCGGCCGGCGTGTTCCCGAACGCGTCGACCCGGGCCACCTTCCGGAACTCCGCCTCGTCCCTCAGCGTGTCGGCGATCCGGCGGGCCTGGATCTTCAGCGCGCTCGTGGTCCGGTCGGCGGCGATCGGCACACCGGCGATCTGCAGGCCGAGGGAGGAGCAGGTGATCCAGACGACCCCGGCGACCAGGGTGGCGCGGGTCGCGGTGCCGGGATGGCGGGCGAGCAGCTCGCTCAGCCGGACCATGGCCAGCGCCAGCAGCACGAAGAGCAGCAGCACCACGGCGATCACCCCGGCCACGGCCGCGAGGGTCGCCGTACGCCCGAGGGAGTCCTCCAGGTACGACTCCGCGTCACCGAACAGGCTCCAGTCCAGGACGACGTTGAAATCACGGCCCAGGTACTGGTTGAACCCCATGTCGAACGCGTTCAGCACGGTCATGGCGCCGAGCAGCACCCCGGACACGGCCGCCACCACCACCCGGGGCCGCCGCGGGAGCGCCAGCAGCACGGCCGCCCCGATGACCGCCTCGGCCGGGAGCCGCAGGAACTTCGCGGGCCCGAGCCGCACCACCGTGTTGGGCATCACCAGTGCGGCGACCACGAGCAGGGCGGCCAGCACGGTGACGCTCACGGACAGGGACCGGGCGGCGGCCGGATGCCGTTCCCGCAGGCGCCGCCGCCACGCGGACCAGACGGCCCGGGGGCGGCGGGACGGACGCGGGGCGGGTTCGGTGGTCTCTGCGGCCGCGCCTTCGGTGGTCTCTTCGGCCGCGTCCTCGGCTGACTGGAGCGCACTCATGCCCTCCCGTACGACGCCCCGGGCGCCCCTGTTCACCCCGGCCGGGCAAACACCTGGTCAACACGGCCGGCCGTACGAACTCAGGCGCCCCCGACCGCCGTCAGCAGGGCGAGCGGTGCGGCGGCGGACCGCGCCTCCCGGCCGCACGCGTGCGGATACGGCACCGGTGGCGTGTGCGGCGCACGCTCGTACCCCGCCAGCACCTCCGGTAACCGGTGGCCGCCCATCGTCGCCGCGTCGACCAGCGCGTGGGCGACCGTACGGGCCTCGTCGTGCAGGCCGTACCGCGCGAGCCCCAGGGCGATCAGCGCGTTGTCGTGCGGCCAGACCGAGCCCCGGTGGTACGACAGCGGGTGGTACGCCGCCTGGCCCGAGGCCAGCGTGCGCACGCCCCAGCCGGAGAAGAAGTCCGGCTCCAGCAGCCGCCGGCCCACCACCTCGCCGTACTCCTTGTCCAGCAGCCCCGACCACAGCAGGTGCCCGGCGTCGGAGGCCAGCGCGTCGATCTGCCGGCCCCGCCCGTCCAGCGCCAGCGCCGGGAAGGACCGCTCGCGCATCCAGAAGTCCCGCTGGAAACGGTCCCGCAGGTCGGCCGCCGCCTGCTCCAGCAGCGCGGCGTACGTCTCGTCGGCCCACACCGTCCGCGCCAGCCCGGCCGTGCGGCGCAGCGCGTCGTACGCGTAGCCCTGGGCGCCCGCCGCCATCACCGCGCCGGTGGGCCGGGTGCCGTCGGCGCAGCAGATCGCGCCGGGGGAGTCCTTCCAGTTCTGGTTGGCGAGGCCGCCCTCGTCGGCGCGGTAGACGAGATAGCCGCGCGAGGTCAGGCCGCCGTGGTCGAGCATCCAGCCGATGGCGGCCCGGGCGTGCGGCTCCAGCCGGCGGGGCAGCTCCGTGTCCCCGGTCCGCTCGGTGTACGCGCCGAGCAGGATCAGAAACAGCGGGGTGGCGTCGACCGAGCCGTAGTAGCGGGCGAACGGCACCTGGCCGAAGTGGGCCAGCTCGCCGTGCCGCACCTCGTGCACGATCTTGCCGGGCTGGGCGACCGGGGAGCCGCCGGTGTCGGTGGCCTGGGTGGCGGCCAGGGCGAGCAGGGTGGCGGCGGCCGGCCGGGGGCGGTAGGGCAGCGTGAACAGCGAGGTGAGCAGCGCGTCGCGGCCGAGCAGGGTGAGGAACCAGGGGGCGCCGGCCGCCGGTACGCGCAGTTCCTCGCAGTCCGGTCCGGTGGCCGGCACCTGGAGCGCCGCCAGGTCGGCCAGGCCCCGGGCGCAGGCCGCCGACAGCTCCGGCCAGCCGGTCGGGAAGGCCACGCCCTCCATGAACTCGGCTTCCCTGGCGTGGAGTTGCGCGTGGACGGCGGCGGGGTCGCGGGGCACGCGGACGGCGCGCTTCTCGCCGTGCGGGCGGGCGATCACCCGCAGCAGCAGCTCGGTCGTCCCGTGCGGAGCGAGGTCGAGGGTCCACACCAGGCGGCGGGCGCCGGTGCCCGTCTCCTCCACGGCGTCCGGCGCCGGGTCGGCCGTGATCGTCGTACAGGACCGCCAATCGGCGCGCCGGTAGCTGAACTCGATGCCGTCGTCGAGGACTTCGCGGGAGCGTACGGCGCCGGACTTGAGGTAGGTGCGGTGGTCGCAGCGGAGTTCGAACTGGTCGGTGAAGTCGGCGTCCACGGTGAGCGCGAGCCGGACGGTGGTGGGCACCGGCCGGTTGCTGGTCACCTTCACCGACTCCACGAACGAGCCGTCCCCGACGGCCTGTTCACGGAACAGGGTGTGCGCCGGGGGCTCTTGCCGGCCGCCGCGCGGGACCAGCACGCAGCGGGTCTCGTCGCCGTCCGCCACCGGGGTGAGCACCTCGGGTACCGCGCCGTCGACGGTGAGCTGCCAGCGGCTGAGGTGCCGGGCGTCCCGGACGAACAACCCGTCCGGGGGGCCGCTGCCGCGCACTCCGCTGATGTCGCCATGGTCGCCCACGGCGGCGAAGGTGGCGCCGTGCACGAGCAGATGATGCCGGTCCGTCATCCCCGGTCCCCTCCTCTGTCACTCCAGTCGAACGGTGTGGTGTCCGTGGGGGGTGCGCCATTTTGTGGGCTCTTGTCCAGCTTTTGACGCTCCGGCGGGGTGGGTCGCCGGTGCAGCAGATCGAGCGCGAGGGCCGCCGTCCAGCTGAAGCGGGTGGCTCCGCAGGGCTCGCCGGTGTACGGGTCGACGTACTCGGCGAAGTCGGTGGCGCCGGCCAGTTCCAGCACCGACTCGCGCAGGGCGTCGGCCCGCTCCCGCTCACCGTGCGTGCGCAGCCCGCGCTCCACCAGCCAGCTCGTGTTGAACCAGGCCGGGCCCCGCCAGTAGCGGTGCGGGTCGAAGGCCTCACCGAGCAGGTCGTAACTCGGCACGAGCCGGGTACGCCCCCCGACCGAGAAGTGCGGCCCGCACAGGGCACGGACCAGCGCGGCGACGATCTCCCGGGGGAGCCCGGGCACCAGCAAGGGGACGAGCCCGGAGACGCTGCGGTCGGGGATGAGACGGCGGGCGGGGGCGGAGGTGTGGAGGGTGGCGGGGGCGGAGGTGTGGAGGGTGGCGGGTAAAGCGGTGTGGGACGCGTGGCCGGACGTGCCGGGGCCGGACGTGCCGCACCCGCATGCCCGGCCAGGATCGCCGGCGCCGCGCCCCGGCGCGCCCCCGGTGCCCGACACACCGCGGCCCCGCCCAGCCCCCGCACCCGGGCCGTCGTCTCCCGGGCGGGGATCCCCTCCCCGCAGGTCCCCGCACAGGAACATGCCCGCCTCCTCGTCCCACAGGCGGGTCACCAGTGCCGCCGTCAGGCGTTCCGCGCGGGCGCGGCGGGCGGTGGCGGGGGCGCCCAGTTCCTCGGCGATGCGGGCGAGGGCGTGCTCGGAGACGATGAGGAGGGCGTTGAACGCCGGGTCCTCCACGGCGAACTCCGACGCGCCGTCGGCGTACCCGGCGTCCCGGTAGTCCGCGGCCAGCCGCACGTACCGCCCGTAGTCCAGGTCCGTCGGCCGGTCCTCGGGCGCCCCGTGGTCGAGGTCGGCGCGGCGGAAGGAGCGCGCCGGGGCCGGGGTGATCCGGGCGAGCGGGGCGTCCCAGCAGGGGCTGTTGTCCATGCCCTGCTCCCAGGGGTGGACCACGCAGGCGAGGCCGCCGCCGCCCAGGTCGCGCCGGTGCAGCAGATACCGGTGCCAGGCGGCCAGCCGCGGATAGACCCGGGCCAGGAAGCCGCGGGCCGCGGACAGACCGGGGTCGGCGCGGTGCACCAGCCAGGCCGCGAGCGCGTGCACCGGTGGCTGCACGATCCCGGAGGTCTGTACGGTGCGCGGGGCGCCCGCGGCGCGCCCGGCGGTGGAGGAGCGCCAGAAGTCGGGGCTCGGGAAGTACGCGTCGAGCGGTACGGAGGAGTTGAAGACGATGTGCGGGACGCGACCGTCGGCCCACTGGGCGGCGAGCAGCGTCTCCAGCTCGGTCTGGGCCCGCAGCGGCGAGACGTGCCGCAGCCCGATGGCGATGAACGCGGAGTCCCAGGACCACTGGTGCGGGTACAGGTTCCGGGACGGCACCGTCGAGCCGCCCGTCCAGTTCGCCTCCAGCACCTCGGCCGCTCTGGCGTGCAGCGACGCCGTGGCCGTGGGGGCGGCCGGTGGATCGTACGCGGTCCCGTTCCTCGCGGGACGGGCGGTGGCGGGACGGGCAGTGAGCTGCGCGGTGCGATCCACTCGGGGCTCCCCGAAGACGTCCGGCCGCACGCCGATGCCGGCGGGTCCGGCCGCGACCATCGAAGGGTTACGTCTATTTAACACGCAGAACCCACTATGTAATGCAAGCTGGATGAACACAAGGGGGTGCGCATGACGGGACGTCCGGGAAGGACCGGCCGGAGCGGGAGCCAGGCGGGAGCCGGCGATCTGCTCGAACTGGTGCGCAGTGGACGGGCCGTGACGCGGGGCGCGCTCCAGCAGGCCACCGGGCTGTCCCGGGCCACCGTCGGCCAGCGCCTGGACCGGCTGTTCCGCGCGGGCTGGCTGCGCGAGGGCGCCGGCGGCCCGGTCGGCTCACCGCTCGGCGGCCGCCCCTCCATCACCCTGGAGTTCGACGGCTCCCACGCGGTGGTCCTCGCCGCCGACCTGGACACCCGGCACGCCCGCGCGGCCGTCCTCACCCTGACCGGCGAGATCCTCGCCGAGCACGCCGGCACGCTGGTGGTCGAGGACGGTCCGGACGCCGTCCTGGCCGAGCTGGGCCGCTGGTTCGGCGAACTGCTGACCAAGGCCGGGCACACGGGTGAGGAGGTGTGCGGGATCGGCCTCGCGGTGCCGGGCCCGGTGGACAGCGAGACCGGCCTGGTGGTGCAGCCGCCGATCATGCCGGGCTGGGACGGCTACGACATACGCGGCCGCCTCTCCCGCGCCTTCACCGAGCACACCGGCGCCCCCGCGGTCCCGGTCCTGGTCGACAACGACGCCAATCTCATGGCCTACGGCGAACAGCGCACCGGACACCCCGACTGCGCGGCCTTCGTGCTGGTCAAGGTGTCCACGGGTATCGGCGCCGGGATGGTCGTGAACGGCTCGATCTACCGGGGCGTCGACGGCGGCGCCGGTGACATCGGGCACATCCGGGTCGGCGCAGACGCGCTGTGCCGCTGCGGGTCGTACGGCTGTCTCGCGGCCGTCGCGAGCGGCGGTGCCGTGGCCCGGCGGCTGGCCGCGTCCGGCGTGCCGGCCGCCTCCGGCTCGGATGTGCGGGACCTGCTGGCCGCCGGCCACCCGGGGGCCGCCGCGCTGGCCCGGGAGGCCGGGCGCCAGGTCGGGGACGTACTGGCGACGGTCGTGACGCTGCTCAACCCGGGCGTGCTGATGGTCGCGGGCGACCTGGCCGGCACCCCGTTCCTGACCGGCGTGCGCGAGCTGCTCTACCAGCGGGCGCTGCCCCGCTCCACCGCTCACCTGGACGTCGTCACCTCCCGGCTGGGCGACCGGGCGGGGCTGGTCGGGGCCGGGGCGCTGGTGGTGGAGCACCTCTACGCGCCGGAGCGGGCGGAGGAACGCCTGTCCGAGATGGGCGTGTGACGGGACCGTTTCCGCTGCCGGCCGGCGTCCGTCAGGGGGTCCGCATGGTGGAACGGGGCACTCTGTGGCAGCGTGATTCTCGCCACCCTTGATAAGGGTTGCGCTCAGATGAGCGGATCAAGCGCGACTGCACTTCTCCAAGGGGTGGCACTGGGTGCCACCCCGTGATCGTTCATCGATCGAAATCAGATGTGGCATCCCTTCGCTCATCTGAGCGGAAAACCGCACCTGTGGGCGCGGTTGCGTTCAAGAAGTGAAAACATACGGCTGGCTTCGCTTGCCAAGCCTTGACTTTCGATCCGCTGGCGGACGGGTGGTTACAGGCGCATGACGGTCAAGTGGACGTACCCAGGAACCTTCGATCTGGGTATGTTCCTGCCCGTCAGGGCAGCCACCGTGGCCTCAAGGAGTCGAGACCCGTGTCGGAAAACAAAGAACCCCACGTAGCGAAGTTCGTTTACGACTTCACCGAGGGCAACAAGGACCTCAAGGACCTTCTCGGTGGCAAGGGTGCCAATCTCGCCGAGATGACCAACCTCGGCCTCCCCGTCCCTCCCGGCTTCACGATCACCACGGAGGCCTGCAAGGTCTACCTGGACAGCGGCGAGGAGCCCGCGGCACTGCGTGACGAGGTCAGTGCACACCTCGACGCCCTCGAAGCGAAGATGGGCAAGAAGCTCGGCCAGGCCGACGACCCGCTGCTGGTCTCCGTCCGCTCCGGCGCCAAGTTCTCCATGCCCGGCATGATGGACACGGTCCTCAACATCGGCCTGTCGGACAAGTCGGTGCAGGGCCTGGCCAAGCAGGCCGGCGACGACCGCTTCGCGTGGGACTCCTACCGCCGCCTTATCCAGATGTTCGGCAAGACCGTCCTCGGCGTCGACGGCGAGCTGTTCGAGGAGGCCCTCGAGGCGGCCAAGGAGGCCAAGAAGGTCACGGTCGACACCGAACTGGACGCGGCCGACCTGAAGAAGCTGGTCACCAGGTTCAAGAAGATCGTCAAGGCGGAGGCCGGCCGGGACTTCCCGCAGGACCCGCGCGAGCAGATGGACCTCGCCATCAAGGCGGTCTTCGACTCCTGGAACGGCGAGCGCGCCAAGCTCTACCGCCGCCAGGAGCGCATCCCGCACGACCTCGGCACGGCCGTCAACGTCTGCTCCATGGTCTTCGGCAACCTCGGCCCCGACTCCGGCACCGGCGTCGCCTTCACCCGCGACCCCGCCTCCGGCCACCAGGGCGTCTACGGCGACTACCTGCAGAACGCCCAGGGCGAGGACGTCGTCGCGGGCATCCGCAACACCGTCCCGCTCGCCGAGCTGGAGCGGATCGACAAGAAGTCGTACGACCAGCTCATGCAGATCATGGAGACGCTGGAGAACCACTACAAGGATCTCTGCGACATCGAGTTCACGATCGAGCGCGGTCAGCTGTGGATGCTCCAGACCCGCGTCGGCAAGCGCACCGCCGGCGCCGCCTTCCGCATCGCGACGCAGCTGGTGGACCAGGGCCTGATCGACGAGACGGAGGCTCTCCAGCGGGTCACCGGCGCCCAGCTGGCGCAGCTGATGTTCCCGCGCTTCGACGACAGCGCCAGGATCGAGCAGGTCGGCCGGGGCATCGCCGCCTCTCCGGGCGCGGCGGTCGGCAAGGCGGTCTTCGACTCGTACACGGCGGTGAAGTGGTCCCGCTCGGGCGAGAAGGTCATCCTGGTCCGCCGTGAGACCAACCCCGACGACCTCGACGGCATGATCGCGGCCGAGGGCATCCTCACCTCCCGCGGCGGCAAGACCTCGCACGCGGCCGTCGTCGCCCGGGGCATGGGCAAGACCTGTGTCTGCGGCGCGGAGGAGCTGGAGGTCGACACCAAGCGCCGCCGCATGACGGTCCCCGGCGGACACGTCGTGGAAGAGGGCGACCTGATCTCCATCGACGGCTCGTCCGGCAAGGTCTACCTGGGCGAGGTCCCGGTCGTCCCGTCCCCGGTGGTGGAGTACTTCGAGGGCCGGATGCACCCGGGCGCCGACGACGCCGACGAACTGGTCGAGGCCGTCCACCGCATGATGGCCTTCGCCGACCGCAAGCGCCGGCTGCGGGTGCGCGCCAACGCGGACAACGCCGAGGACGCGCTGCGCGCCCGCCGTTTCGGCGCCCAGGGCATCGGCCTGTGCCGCACCGAGCACATGTTCCTCGGCGAGCGCCGGGAGATGGTCGAGAAGCTGATCCTCGCCGACACGGAGGAGGAGCGCGAGGCCGCCCTGCGGGAGCTGCTGCCCCTGCAGAAGAAGGACTTCGTCGAGCTCTTCGAGGCGATGGACGGCCTGCCCGTCACCGTCCGCCTGCTCGACCCGCCGCTGCACGAGTTCCTCCCCGACATCACGGAACTCTCCGTCCGGGTGGCCCTCGCCGAGTCCCGGCAGGAGCCGCACGAGAACGACCTGCGCCTGCTCCAGGCCGTGCACCGGCTGCACGAGCAGAACCCGATGCTGGGCCTGCGCGGTGTGCGCCTCGGCCTGGTCATCCCCGGCCTGTTCACCATGCAGGTCCGCGCGATCGCGGAGGCGGCGGCCGAGCGCAGGGCGGCGAAGGGCGACCCGCGCGCCGAGATCATGATCCCGCTCGTCGGTACGGTCCAGGAGCTGGAGATCGTCCGCGAGGAGGCGGACCAGGTCATCGCCGAGGTCGAGGCGGCGACCGGGACGAAGCTCAAGCTGGCGATCGGCACGATGATCGAGCTGCCGCGCGCCGCCCTGACGGCGGGCCAGATCGCGGAGGCGGCGGAGTTCTTCTCCTTCGGCACGAACGACCTGACCCAGACGGTGTGGGGCTTCAGCCGGGACGACGTGGAGGCCTCGTTCTTCACCGCGTACCTGGAGAAGGGCATCTTCGGCGTCAGCCCGTTCGAGACGATCGACAAGGACGGCGTCGGCTCCCTGGTGAAGGCGGCCGCGGAGGCCGGCCGGCGCACCCGCCCCGACCTCAAGCTCGGTGTCTGCGGCGAGCACGGCGGCGACCCGGAGTCGGTCCACTTCTTCCACGAGGCGGGCCTGGACTACGTCTCCTGCTCCCCGTTCCGCATCCCGGTCGCCCGCCTGGAGGCCGGCCGCGCGGCCACCCAGTCGGCGGGCAGCGACCACCGCTGACCCACCCGGACCCCGGAGCCGCCGCCGGTCCCCGACCCTCACCGATCGGCGCGGCCCCGGCACACGAAAGAATGGGGCGGCACCCTGTGCGGGGGTGCCGCCCCTGGTGTGCGTTCCGCCCGGGGCACCCGCTCTCCTCGACGGCCTCGAAGACGCCGGCGTCCTCCACCGGGGCCCGGTGGTCTGCGTCCCCGGCTCGCCGCGCGGTCCGGCGATGTCCGGGTCTGCGCACCGCACCGGCCCCAGGGCCTCTTCCCGTACGAGGCGTCAGGGCGGGCCCGGGCCGGCTCACCGGGCGCGGGGATCAAGCCGTCGAGCCCCCGTCGACGACCAGGTCCGTGCCTACCGCCGACGCGGCGTCGTCCGAGGCCAGGTAGAGGACCGCGGCGGCCACTTCCGTGACGGTGGAGACCCGGCCGAGCGGTACCTCCGTGCGCATGCGCGCGGCTCGGCCGGCCTCGGTTTCGCCGTCGCCGTACGACATGTCGGTGGCGGTGGCGCCGGGGCTGACGGCGTTGATGCGTACTCCGTCGGCGATGTGGTCGAGGGCGGCGGCGCGGGTGAGGACCGAGACGGCCGCCTTGCTCACGGCGTAGCCGGCGGTGCCGGGCAGCCGGCTGTGCGCCCCGATCCGGGAGGCGATGTTGACGATCGCACCGCCGTTCGGCTGGGTGCGCATCCGGGCGATCTCGGCCTGGAGGGCGAGGAGGACACCGGTGACGTTGATGTCGAGCATCCGGCGCCAGTCCGCCTCGGCCAGGTCGCCGACCGCCTGCCCCCGGCCCGCCAGGACCCCGGCGTTGTTCACGGCCACGTCCAGCGAGCCGAACCGGTCCACGGCGGCGGCCACCAGGGCGTCGAGGTCGTCCGCGCGGGAGACGTCGGCGGTGACGGCGAGCCCCTTGCCGCCCTGGGCTTCGATGAGCGCCAGGGTCTCGTCGAGCGGGTCACGGCGCCGCCCGGCGACGACGACCTGGGCGCCCTCCCGGGCGAGGGCGAGCGCCACCCCGCGGCCGATGCCGGAGCCGGCGCCGGTGACGAGGGCGGTCCGGCCGGAGAAGCGGTGCGTCATGGTGGGGTCCTTTTCTTGACCGATCGGTTCAGTATGAAGCGAGAGAAAAGCGCGCCTCCTGCCGGAAGCGCGCCCCGTATCGCCGTGTTCAGGTGTCCAGCAGCGTCAGGGCCTGCTCGGCCGCGTCCCGCACCCGCGCCGGGTCCGCGGACGCCTTGCCCACCACCCGCAGCCCCTGGAGCAGCACCAGCAGCAGCCGGGCCAGGGCCAGGGGGTCGCGGTCCCCGGCCAGCTCGCCCTGCGCCCGGGCGCGCACCAGGGCGGAGTGCAGCAGGGTCTCCAGGGTGTCCCAGCTGTGCTCCACCCGGCGGGCGGCGTCCCGGTCGTGCGGGGCCAGTTCGACCGCGGTGTTGGTGACCAGGCAGCCCTGCTCCCGGGTCGCCTCGGCGGCGGCCTCGGCCGCGAACCGCCGCACCAGCGCGCGCACGGCCGGCAGTACCGGGCCGGACGGGGACAGCTCCCGCGTCAGCCGCGGGTTCTGCGCCTGCCCGTACCGGTCCAGCGCCCTCAGGTACAGCTCGTGCTTGCTGCCGAAGGTCGCGTACAGACTCGCCCTGCCGATGCCCAGGTGCTCGACCAGGTCGGCCATCGACGTCGCCTCGTAGCCGCGCTGCCAGAACAGCTCCAGGGCTGACTGCAGCGCGGCGTCCGGGTCGAATTCCTTGGTCCTGGCCACGTGCCCGAGCCTAGACTTATGGGAACGCTCGGTCAAGAAAGCCGGGGGTGTCAGAGGGCGCGTACCCGGTACGCGGTCAACCGCACCGACGCGTCGTCCAGGCACTCTCCGGTGACCAGGTCGAAGCGCTGCTTCAGCAGCGGGGACGCCACGAACGGGCGGCCCCGGTGGCTGCCGGTCAGGCCGCGGGACAGGACGGCCGCGCCGGTGAACGGGTCGCGGTTGTCGACGGCGTACAGCCGGTCCGCGCGGTCGCGGAACAGCGCCACCTGGCGGCCGTCCGGCAGCAGGGCGGCCACCCCGCGGCCGGGAACCAGCGTGCTCAGGTCGCAGACCGTGAACCACGCGTCCGCCAGCTGGAGCTGGACCTTCAGGTCGGTCGTCTCAACTGCCAGGGTCATCGCTGGGCGCTTCCTTCCAGGACGTCGTCGGCGGGCCGCAGGCCGATGTTCAGCAGCGGCAGGTCGGGCTTGATCTGGTCGCGCTCGGGGACGAAGGAGACGACCGGGTCCGGGGTGTCCGGGGCGTTCACGAAGGACACGAACCGGGACAGCTTCTCGGGGTCGTTCACCGTCTCCGCCCATTCGTCGCGGTAGTGGGCGACGTGCGCCCGCATCAGCTTCTCCAGCTCGTCGCAGATGCCGAGCGAGTCGTGCACCACCACGTCCCGTACGTGCTCCAGGCCGCCCGGGATGCGCTCCAGCCAGGTGCTGGTCCGCTCCAGGCGGTCCGCCGTGCGGATGTAGAACATCAGGAACCGGTCGATCAGCCGGACCAGTTCGGCGTCGGACAGGTCCTGGGCCAGCAGGTCGGCGTGGCGCGGGGTGGCGCCGCCGTTGCCGCCGACGTACAGGTTCCAGCCGTTCGCGGTGGCGATCACACCGAAGTCCTTCGACTGGGCCTCCGCGCACTCGCGGGCACACCCGGACACGGCCGACTTCAGCTTGTGCGGGGACCTCAGGCCCCGGTAGCGCAGCTCCAGGTCGATCGCCATCCGGACCGAGTCCTGCACGCCGTACCGGCACCAGGTGGAGCCCACACAGGACTTCACCGTGCGCAGCGACTTGCCGTAGGCGTGGCCGGACTCGAAGCCGGCGTCCACCAACCTGGCCCAGATCAGCGGGAGCTGCTCGACGCGGGCGCCGAACATGTCGATCCGCTGGCCGCCGGTGATCTTCGTGTAGAGGCCGAAGTCCCGGGCGATCTCCCCGATCACGATCAGCTTCTCGGGCGCGATCTCCCCGCCGGGGATCCGCGGCACCACCGAGTACGAGCCGTTCTTCTGGAGGTTGGCGAGGAAGTGGTCGTTGGTGTCCTGGAGCGCGGCCTGTTCGCCGTCCAGGACATAGCCGCTCGCGCCGATCGCCGGGGCGAGGGAGGCGATGATCGAGCCGACCGCCGGCTTGCACACCTCGCAGCCGTCGCCGCCCCGGACGCCCTCGCGGCCGTAGCGGTCCAGCAGTTCCCGGTACGACGTGAGGCGCAGCGCGAGGATGATCTCGTACAGCTCCTCGCGGGTCTGGGAGAAGCAGCCGCACAGGCCCTTGTCGACCTCGACACCGGACGCCTCGAGCTCGGCGTCGACCAGCTGGCCCAGCACCTTCACGCAACTGCCGCAGGTGGTACCGGCCTTGGTGCACTGCTTCACCTCGGGCACCGAGGTGCACCGGTGCTCGGTGACCGCCTCGCGGATCGTGCCCTTGCGGACGTTGTTGCAGGAGCAGATGATCGCGTCGTCCGGCAGCGCGGTCGGCCCGAGCTGGGCCCCCGCGTCCGCTCCGGCGGGCAGCACGAGCGCCTCGGGGGAGACGGGCGGCACCGAACCGGTCAGCGCGCGCAGGGTGCCGTACGCCTCCGCGTCGCCGACCAGGATGCCGCCGAGCAGCGTGCCGTCCCGGCCGATGACCAGCTTCTTGTACAGGCCGGCGCGGGAGTCGGAGTAGACGACGTCCAGGCAGTCCTCGGTGGTGCCGTGGGCGTCGCCGAAGGAGGCCACGTCCACGCCGAGCAGCTTCAGCTTGGTGGACAGGTCGGCTCCGGTGAAGGAGGCCTCGTCCTCGGCGATCGTCGCCGCCGCCGTCTCCGCCTGGTCGTAGCCCGG
Source organism: Streptomyces sp. NPDC023481 (assembly GCF_055560195.1). NCBI lineage: Bacteria > Bacillati > Actinomycetota > Actinomycetes > Kitasatosporales > Streptomycetaceae > Streptomyces > Streptomyces sp. NPDC023481. The sequence goes on along the minus strand of NZ_JBVHJE010000002.1, from coordinate 546,718 downwards.
CGCCACCAGGCCGTACACCCGGCCGTCCGCGGCCAGCGCGCACTCGCCGATCGCGAACACGTGCGGGTCGCCGACCGACCGGCACTGCTCGTCCACCGCGATACCGCCGCGCTCGCCGACCGTGAGGCCGCAGTCACGGGCCAGCTGGTCGCGGGGGCGGACACCGGCGCTGAACACCACCATGTCGGTGGCGAGTTCGGAGCCGTCGGACAGCTTCATACCGGTGACGGCGCCGGTGGCGTCGACGACGATCTCCTGGGTGCCCACACCGGTGTGCACGGTCAGGCCCATGCCCTCGATGGTCCGCAGCAGCGCCGTGCCGCCACCGTCGTCCACCTGCACCGGCATCAGCCGCGGCGCGAACTCCACGATGTGCGCGTCGACTCCGAGCCCCTTGAGGGCGCCGGCCGCCTCCAGACCGAGCAGGCCGCCGCCGACGACGGCGCCCGTGGTGGCCCTCGTCCTCGCGTACTCCTCGATGGCCAGCAGGTCCTCGATGGTCCGGTAGACGAAGCAGCCGGTGGCGTCCTTGTGGGGGACCGGCGGGACGAACGGGTAGGAGCCGGTGGCCAGGACGAGGACGTCGTAGTCGACGGTGAGCCCCGAGCGGGCGGTCACCCGCTGCGCGGCGCGGTCGATCGTCTCGGCGGGGTCGCCGAGGTGCAGCTCGATGCCGTGGTCCTCGATGAACCGCATGTCGGTCACGGAGAGGTCCTCCGGCGTCTTCCCGGAGAAGTACGAGGTGAGCTGCACGCGGTCGTAGGCCGGACGCGGCTCCTCGCACAGCACGACCACGCGGTGCGTGGCGGTCAGGCCCCGCTCGGCGAGCGCTTCGAGGAAGCGCTGGCCGACCATGCCGTGGCCGACGAGCACGATCGTGGGGGTGGCCCCCAGGGTGGCGGACATTCAGGAGCCTCCATCGTTGGTGAGCAGGTGGAGCAGGGGGCCGTTCCCGGGGAGCGGCTCTGCTCCCTCCCGGGGCCGGGCGCCCGGCCGCGCCGCCCCGGCGGGGCGCAGGTCCCATCCCCTTCCCGGGCCCGGGCTCAGCACCCGGACCTGTGTGCCGCAGGCGACCGGCATGCCGTCGGCGCGGGCGACGGTCCGGGCGCCCCGGGCGACACCGGTGACCTCGGTGCGCGGCCGCCGGGCGGCCCGGGCGCCCGCGCGGCCGGCGCCGGTCACCGCCACACGCTTATTCGAGGTCATGCCACGAGCGTGCGGCCCGGACGTTACCCGGCAGCATCACCTCTGTTTCCCGGGAGGAACGCTGCCCTCAGCGAGGCGGCGCACCCGGTGTGAGGGGAGCGCGCGGCCTGGGGGGAGGTGTCCCGGGCGGGGTGACGGGCCTTCAGCGGCTGCCCGTGAGATGGGCGAACACCACCACGTTGCCCTGGTAGCCGGTGGTCCTGGAGTAGCCGCCGCCGCAGGTGATGACGCGCAGCTCGGGGCGGGGGGCCGCGCCGTACACCTTCTCGTCGGGGAAGGCGTGCGCCGAGTACACCTCCACCGCGTCCACGGTGAACACGGCCACCGTGCCGTCCCGGCGGTCCACCTCGATCCGGGCACCCCGCTTCAGCGCGCCCAGATCGTAGAAGACGGCGGGACCCTCGGTGTTGTCGACGTGCCCGGCGACGATCGCGGTGCCCGTCTCGCCCGGGGTGGTGCCGGCCTCGTACCAGCCGGCGAGGTTCTTCTCCTTGGCGGGCGGCGCGTCCAGGCTGCCGGAGCGGGTGATGGCCAGGCCGGTCAGGGGGGCGTTCACGTGGATCGCGGGGATGCGGATGCGCAGCGGCGGGGACGGGGCGAGCGCGGGGGCGCCGGCCCGTTCACCGGCCGGATCGGGCCGCCCCTCGGCGGCCGCCGGCTGCGGGGGCGCGTCGGGGCGTGTGCCGCCGCCCAGCAGCCACACACCGGAACCGAGCGCCACGACGGTGACGGCCGCTATGAGGGTGTCCCCCAGCCGGGCACCCCTGCCACGCCCCGCGCCCCGAACCCGGCCGCGCCGGTACCGGCCACCCCGGCCGTACCCGCTGACGCTGCCGCTGTTGCTGCGCATGGCGAACCCCTCTCCCGGGGACGGGCCCCCGACGTGCCCTCCCCCTCCGGGCCGCGAGGGGCGTCGGGCCCGGAGGGGGTGGGATGTGCGGTACCGCGGACGGACAGCGGAGGGTGTCCGTCAGATCCCGTCGCCTCTCGCCCGGCGATGCAGGAGCCAGGTACCGCCCGCGGCGGCGACGGCCAGCGCCGCCACACCCGCCGCGGTCTGCACGGGGTCGGGGCCGAGTCCGCCGCCGACCCCCGTCTTCATGCTTCCCCGCGGCTGCACCTGCTCGTGCGCCGCGCTCAGGGCCACCACCAGGTCGCCCGCCACCTGCCGGTCGCCCACGGCACACCGGGCGACGATCTCGTACGTCCCCGGCTGCGCGCTCGGCGGCACCCGGAACTGGCCGATCGCCTCGCCCTGGTGCGCGCTGGGCGCCAGCATGAACGTGCCGGCACCGACCGCGCCCGCGTCCCCGGTCGCGGCGCCCGCGTTCCCGCACGCGGCCGTGTTCACGGAGACCTGGCCACCGGGCGCCACGGTGGACGGGTACACGTCCAGACGGCCGGTCCCGGCGGCCTGGGCGGGTGCCGCGGCGACCACGGCGAGCGCGGTACCGGCCAGCAGACGGGCAGTGCGTCGCATGGTGCTCCCCAGGGCTTGTCCGACTCCTCCAGGGGTGCGCCCCTGCCCTTCCGAGGTAAGTCGCAGTCGGGGAGATCCGCTTCCCGAGGCGGGGCCGGGAATGCGGTGAACGGGTGGCGCGAACGGCCCCCCACACGGCCTAGCCGGGAAGGGTTCCGGCAGGTCAGGGCCGTGTGGAGGGCCGAGTACGAAGAGCACACGATTGGCCTCCACCCGCCGGCCGCACCCCGTGCGCGGGGCGGCCGTCCGGCGGGTGGCGCCGGTCGCGTCAGGTGACGTTGACCGCGCTCCAGGCGGCGGCCACCGCGTTGTACTCCGTGCTGTTCGCGCCGTAGAGGTCCTTGGCGGCGTTCAGCGTGGCCGTGCGGGCGCCCTTGTAGTTCGTGGAGGACGTCATGTAGACCGTCAGCGCCCGGTACCAGATCTTGCCGACCTTGTCCCGGCCGATGCCGGTGACCGTCGAGCCGTTGTACGTCGGCGAGTCGTAGCTGACGCCGTTGATGGTCTTCGCCCCGCTGCCCTCGGCGAGCAGGTAGGCGAAGTGGTTGGCGACGCCGGAGGAGTAGTGGACGTCGAGGTTGCCGACCGACGAGCTCCAGTAGTCGGCCGAGCTGCCGTCCTTGGAGGGCTTGTCCATGAAGCGCAGGGCCGCCTTGCCGAAGCCGGGCTTCACGATCTTCTCGCCGATGAGGTAGTCACCGGTGTCGGAGGAGTTGTTCGCGTACCACTCCACCATCGTGCCGAGGATGTCGGAGGTGGCCTCGTTCAGCCCGCCGGACTCGCCGGAGTAGGTCAGCGCGGCGGTCTTGGACGTGACGCCGTGGGTCATCTCGTGCCCGGCGACGTCGAGGGCGACCAGCGGTCCGAAGGTGGTCCCGTCACCGTCGCCGTAGGTCATGCAGAAGCAACTGTCGTCCCAGAAGGCGTTGTTGTAGTTGCTGCCGTAGTGCACGCGGTTGTACGAGCCCTTGCCGTCACCGGCGATGCCGTTGCGGCCGTGCACGTTCTTGTAGTAGTCCCAGGTCTCGTTGGTGCCGTACTGGGCGTCGACGGCGGCCGAGGAGCGGTCGGTGGTGCTGCCCGTGCCCCAGTGGTTGTCGGCGTCCGTGAACAGGGTCGCGGGGGCCCGGCTGAAGCAGATGCCGAAGAAGCACAGGTCGGTCTTGCCCTCGGCGTCACCGGTGTAGGTGTCGCCGCGTGTCGGGTCCTTCAGCTGGTACGTCGACCCGGACTGGGTCGACTCCAGCGCCACCGTCCCGCTGTACAGGGACTTGCCGTCGCCGGCGGCCGTCTCGATGGCGTCCCAGGCGTCGATCTGCGCGCCGGTGCGGGCGTCGGTCAGCACGGTGCGGGCGACGGGGTTGCCGAGCGAGTCCAGGCCGACCGCGTTGGTCCGCCAGGCCAGCCGGGGGGTGCCGTGCAGGGCGTCGACGACCAGCTCCGGCTTGGCCTTGACCTGCTTCAGCCTCTCTCCGGAGTTGGCCGCGCGCAGGGCGTTCACCGCGAGGCCGGCGGCGCGGGGGCCGGAGACCCGCGGGGTGACGGAGGGCAGGGAGATGGCCTGCCGGGTGGCGCGGTCGGCGCTGCGGTAGGCGCCGTCACGGGCCAGGTGGACGACGAAGTCGCCGCCCAGGACGGGGAGGTGCCGGTAGGTGCGGTCGTAGCGGACGTGCTGGGTGCCGTCCTTGTCCACGATCACGTCCCGGACGCTGGTGCCCTCGTTGGCGGTGAGTCCCAGGGTCGAGGCGTGGGCCAGCAGGGCCGACGCGGCGTTCTCGATCGCGGTGGCCCGTGTCGGTCTGCCGTCGGCGTGGGCGGCGGGGGAGAGGCTGACGGCCAGCAGGGTCGCGGTGGCGACGGCGACACCGGCGGTGGCTGTGCGACGGGTTCCTCGGACGTGCTGCCGTATCCGGCTCATCTGTCTCCTCGGGGAGGCGCCAGGCTAGGCGGGGGGTGTGGCGCTCGTGTCCCCGAGATTTAAGTGGCCATGACATGTCATGTCCATAGCCTTCGCATGGAGATGTGTGGGGAGCCGGCGGGGGTACAGGATTGGTTCCGTGATCGCCGACGACCCCCACGACGACGTCAGCCCGCTGCCCTTCTTCGTCTACGGCACCCTCCGCCCCGGCGAGGTCAACCACGACCTCCTCCTGCGCGGCCGCACCCTCGCGGAGGAACCGGGGCACCTCGTCGGCGCCGTGCTGTACGACGGCCCCGGCTACCCCTACGCCGTCGAGGAACCCGGCGCGAGGGTGCGCGGGGAACTGGTGACCGCCAAGCCGGAGGCGTACGAGGAACTGCTCGCCGACCTGGACCGGCTGGAGGAGTACGTGCCGGGGGACCCCCGCAACCTCTACGTCCGCGCCGCCCGGGACGTCCTGCGCGCCGCCGGCGGCACCGTCCGGGCCTGGGTGTACCTCGCCGCGCCGGGTGTCACCGCCCGGCTGCGGGCCACCGGCACCCGGATCGCGGACGGCGACTGGCTCTCCCGCCGCTGACTCAGCGCAGCAGGGTCAGGCCCTCGGGCACCTCGATCCCGAACTCCTCCGCCACCAGGCGGCGCGCCTCGGACTCGTCCGCCAGGGTGCGCGCGGTCACCGTGCCGTCGGCGAGAGTCACCGTCAACCGGGCCCCGTCCAGGGCGAGATGGCGGTCGACGGTGGTCCGCTGGAGGTAGGGGCGGCGGGTGAAGGGGGAGCGGGGGTGGGTGGCGACGAACCAGTTGAACACCTCGAAGTCGGCCGGGACGAAGGGTTCCTGCGTGAAGGCGTACTGACCGGCCCAGCCGCCGTCCGCGGTGTGCGCCTGCAACTCCCACAACTCCAGCGGACCCTGGTGCGGCAGCGGCACCAGCCGGTGCCGGCGCCCGGCGCCCTCGAACTCGGTGCCGGTCACCAGCGGCACCGGCAGCAGCAGCGCGCCGACCGTGCCGAAGCCGACGTCCGCCAGCCAGGGGTGCGGTTCGCCCGGGACCTCGACCCGGAGCATCGCGTGGGTGCGCGGCCGGCTCTCCGGCGTCTCGGCGCCCACCACCACCCGGCCGGCCAGCGGGGTCACCCGGAAACCGAGCGCCTCCAGCGCCAGCCGGAGCAGGGTGTTGTGCTCGTAGCAGTACCCACCGCGCCGGCCGTGGACCATCTTGGCCAGGAGATCGGCCGACGCCAGCGAGGGAGCCACCCCCCGCACCGGATCCAGGTTCTCGAACGGCAACGCCCGCGCATGCGCCAGATGCACCCCCCGCAGGACATCCGGATCGGCCCGCCGCTCACCCTTCCACCCGATGCGATCGAGATAGGCGTCGAGGTCGTACGGCCCACTCTGCCCGCGCTGCCCACTCTGCCCGCTCTGCCCGAAGTCACCCATACCCCGAACCTATGCGCCCCCGCCCACCCCCACAGCCCCCACCAGACCGAACCCCCCTACACCGTTGGCCCTAGTCCCACCCCACGCCTCACCGCTCACCGGCCAGCGCCCGTGCCACCCCCGGCTCCCTTCGTCCGAGGAAGCGGGGGTCCGGGTGGAACGCCGCGTCCAGTGCCGCCTTGCCCGCCGCGAGGATTTCGCGGGCGCCGCCGTAGTACCAGGTGGCGTCGTGCTTCGCCGTGACTCCGACGCCGTACGCGTCCACTCCCGCCGCCTCGCACAGGGCCACCGCCCGGCGGATGTGGAAGCCCTGGCTGATCAGGACCGCCCGGTGCACACCGAAGATCCTCCTGGCCCGGACGCACGAGTCCCAGGTGTCGAACCCGGCGTAGTCGCTGACGATCCGGGTGTCCGGCACGCCGTGGTGCGTGAGGTAGGCGCGCATGGCGTCGGGCTCGTCGTAGTCCTGCCGGCTGTTGTCCCCGGTGACCAGGACCACCCTGATCCGCCCCGCCCGGTACAGCTGCGCCGCCGCGTCCAGCCGGTGGGCGAGGTACGGCGACGGCTCGCCCCGCCACAACCCGGCCCCGAACACCACCGCGACATCGGTGCGCGGCGCGTTCGCCGTCGTACGCAGCCGGTCCGCCGTGGACACGTACAGCCAGGTCATCGGCAGCAGCGCGAGCACGCACCCGGCCATCACGGCCTGCACCAGCCGCCGCTGCCCGGTCCGCGTGCGCGGCCGGCGCGGTCCGCGGATCCTCATACGACCCCCTCGTCACAGCTCCCGGTCGGAAGCCCCCCGACCGGGGAGGACGCCGACGGCGCCGTTCCGGTTCGCCTCACAGCGCGCGTCCGCCCGAGGTGAACCCGCGGAAAGAACCCGTGACGGCCACGCAACGGGCGCGCAACGTCCCCGGGCCAGGATCGTCGCATGACGGCGTCGCCCCACCTCACCCCGCTCACCCTCCGCAGCCGGCCCGGCCGCCGCCGCCCGGCCCCGCCCGCCCTCGTGCTGGTCGCCCACGGCAGCCGTGACCCCCGGGCGCTCGCCACCGTACGCTCCCTCATGGCCCGGGTCGGCGCGCTGCGCCCCGGCCTCCCCGTCCACCTGGGCCACGTCGAGCTGAACGAGCCGCTGCTCACCGACACCCTCGCGGCCCTGGGCGCCGTCGACGCGGTCCTCGTGCCGCTCCTGCTGAGCCGCGGCTACCACGTCAAGCAGGACATCCCCGAGATGGCCGCCGCCGCACCCGCCCGCACCCGCCTGGCCGCCCCGCTCGGCCCGCACCCGCTGCTCGCCGAGACCCTGCACGCCCGCCTGCTCGAGGCCGGCTGGCCCGCCGCCCCGGACGGCTCCGCGCGCCGCGAGAGCGCCGTCGTCCTCGCCGCCGCCGGCTCCCGCGACCCCGACTCGGCCGCGGACACCCGCCACACCGCCCGGCTGCTCTCCGGCCGCCTGGGCGTCCCCGTCGTCCCGGCGTACGCCTCGGCGGCGACCCCCACCGTCCCCGCCGCCCTGCGCGCCCTGGCCGCGAGGGGCCGCCACCGGGTGGCCGTGGCCTCCTGCTTCACGGCCCCCGGCCGCTTCGCGACCCAGTGCGCGGCCCAGGCCCCCTGGATCGCCTCGGCCCCCCTCGGAGCCCACGAGACGATGGCCCGCCTGGTCCTCCACCGCTACGACCAGAGCCTGTCGGCAAGCTCCACCGAAGCCGCCTGATCCACCCGCGGCCACCCCCGCACCCCGTCCCGGCAGCCGGTGGGGCTTACTGTCGACCCATGGAAGGCACCGCACCCACCACCGCGTACGACCCGGCGTCAGTCGACCGCTGGGCCCCCGAACCCGACAAACGCCCCGGCCGCACCGCCTTCCAGCGCGACCGCGCCCGCATCCTCCACTCGGCCGCCCTGCGCCGCCTCGCCGGCAAGACGCAGGTGGTCACCCCCGGGACGCGCAACCAGGCATGGGACCCCAGCCCCCGCACCCGCCTCACCCACTCCCTGGAATGCGCCCAGGTGGGCCGGGAACTGGGCGCGGCCCTCGGCTGCGATCCCGACCTGGTGGAGGCGGCCTGTCTCGCCCACGACCTCGGCCACCCGCCCTTCGGTCACAACGGCGAGCACGCGCTGAACGAGTTCGCCGACGACTGCGGCGGCTTCGAGGGCAACGCCCAGTCCCTCCGGCTCCTCACCCGGATCGAGCCCAAACGGTTCACCGAGGACGGCTCCGTCGGTCTGAACCTCACCCGCGCCACCCTCGACGCCGCCACCAAGTACCCCTGGCCGCGCGGCACCCACCCCACCGACCCGGACTCGCGGAAGTTCGGCGTGTACGAGGACGACCGCCCGGTGTTCGACTGGGTCCGCGCCCACGCCCCCGGCACCCGCACCTGCTTCGAGGCGCAGGTCATGGACTGGGCCGACGACGTCGCCTACTCGGTGCACGACGTCGAGGACGGCCTGCACGCCGGGCACATCGACCCCAACTGCCTGCACGCCGAGCCGGAACGGCAGGAGGTGTTCCGGGTCGCCGTCGGCCGGTACGTCCCCGCGGACACCGACCCGGCCGAACTCGCCGCCGCCCTGGACCGCCTCCAGGAGGAGGAGTGGTGGCCGCACGGCTACGACGGCACCGCGGCCGCCCAGGCCCGGCTGAAGGACGCCACCAGCCAGCTCATCGGCCGGTTCTGCCTGGCCGCCGAGGGCGCCACCCGCACCGCGCACGGCACCGGCCCCCTCACCCGCTACGGCGCCGAACTCGTCGTACCCCGCGAGGCCCGCATGGAGTGCGCGGTGCTCAAGGCGGTCGCGGACCGGTACGTGATGCAGCGCGCCGAGCAGGAGCGGCTGCGCGCCGACCAGCGGGTGATCGTCGCCGAGCTGGCCGAGGCGCTGACCGCCCGGGCGCCCGACGGCCTGGACCCCCAGTTCCGGACGCTGTTCGACGCGGCGCAGGACGACCGGGCGCGCAAGCGGGTGATCGTGGACCAGATCGCCTCCCTCACCGACGCCTCCGCGCTCTCGCTGCACGCGAGACTTACGGGGCATATGTGAGAGGAACATGACCGTCCGTGGCCTGATCGGGTCACACCCTCTTCCCGCATCACGCTGCGTGCGGGACGCTCGCATGTGGCGGCACCCCTAGAGGAGGCAACAAGTGGTCGACGCGGATCAGACATTCGTCATCGTCGGAGGCGGTCTCGCCGGTGCGAAGGCGGCCGAGACGCTCCGCGCGGAGGGCTTCACCGGCCGGGTGATACTGATCTGCGACGAACGCGACCACCCGTACGAGCGCCCGCCGCTGTCCAAGGGCTATCTGCTCGGCAAGGAGGAGCGCGACAGCGTCTTCGTGCACGAGCCGGCCTGGTACGCGCGCAACGACATCGAACTGCACCTGGGCCAGACCGTGGACCGCATCGACCGCACGGCGAAGACCGTCCGGTTCGGTGACGACGGCACGCTCGTCCGCTACGACAAGCTGCTGCTGGTCACCGGCGCCGAGCCGCGCCGCCTGGACATCCCCGGCACCGGCCTGGCGGGCGTCCACCACCTGCGCCGCCTGGCGCACGCCGAGCGCCTCAAGGGCGTCCTGCACCATCTCGGCCGGGACAACGGGCACCTGGTGATCGCGGGCGCCGGCTGGATCGGCCTGGAGGTCGCGGCGGCGGCCCGCGGGTACGGCGCGGAGGTCACGGTGATCGAACCGGCGCCGACCCCGCTGTACGGCGTCCTCGGCCCCGAGCTGGGCAACGTCTTCGCCGAGCTGCACCGCGAGCACGGCGTCCGCTTCCACTTCGGGGTGCGGCTCACCGAGATCGTCGGCCAGGACGGCATGGTCCTCGCGGCCCGCACGGACGACGGCGAGGAGCACCCGGCGCACGACGTCCTCGCCGCGATCGGCGCGGCCCCGCGGGTCGCCCTCGCCGAGGCGGCGGGCCTGGAGATCGCCGGCCCGGAGCACGGCGGCGGCATCCTCGTCGACGGACGGCTGCGCACCTCCGACCCCGACATCCACGCGGCCGGTGACGTGGCCTCCTTCCCGCTCGGCCTGTTCGACGCCCGGCTGCGGGTGGAGCACTGGGCGAACGCCCTGAACGGCGGCCCGGCCGCGGCGCGCGCCATGCTCGGCCGGGACGTGCTCTACGACCGGGTGCCGTACTTCTTCACCGACCAGTACGACCTGGGCATGGAGTACAGCGGATGGGCGCCCCCGGGGTCGTACGACGAGGTGGTGATCCGGGGAGACGCCGGGAAGCGGGAGTTCATCGCGTTCTGGGTGCGCGAGGGGCGCGTGCTCGCCGGGATGAACGTGAACGTGTGGGATGTCACAGAGCACATCCAGCAGCTCATCCGTTCCGGGGCCCGGGTGAACGTGGAGGCGCTCTCCGACCCGCACGTCCCGCTCGACAGCCTCCTCCCGCGGCCCTGAGGCCGCCGGGAACGTCGCGGCACCCCCGTAGAATTCACGCGTGGCAGGACGGATCAACGGCGAGGACGTGAAGGCGGTTCGGGACGCGGTCCCGATCGACGCCGTGGTCTCCGAGTACCTCCAGCTGCGCAACGCGGGCGGCGGCAACCTGAAGGGGCTGTGCCCGTTCCACGACGAGAAGTCGCCGTCCTTCCAGGTCAGCCCGAGCAAGGGACTCTTCCACTGCTTCGGCTGCCAGGAGGGCGGCGACACCATCACCTTCGTGATGAAGGTGGACCACCTCTCCTTCTCGGAGGCGGTCGAGCGGCTGGCCGCCCAGGCCGGCATCACGCTGCGGTACGAGGAGGGCGGGTACAACCCGGCGCACCAGCGCGGCGAACGCATCCGCCTGGTCGAGGCCCACAAGATCGCCGCGCAGTGGTACGCCGAGCAGCTCGCCACCAGCCCCGAGGCCGAGACCGGCCGGGTCTTCCTCGCCGAGCGCGGCTTCGACCAGGCCGCCGCCGTCCACTTCGGCGTCGGCTACAGCCCCCAGGGCTGGGACCACCTCACCCGCTACCTGCGCGGCAAGGGCTTCACCGACAAGGAGCTGGTGCTCTCCGGCCTGTCCCAGGAGGGCCGCCGGGGGCCCATCGACCGGTTCCGCGGCCGCCTGATGTGGCCCATCCGGGACATCGGCGGCGAGGTCGTCGGCTTCGGCGCCCGCAAGCTGTACGAGGCGGACAACGGCCCGAAGTACCTCAACACACCCGAGACGGCGATCTACAAGAAGAGCCAGGTGCTGTACGGCATCGACCTGGCCAAGAAGGAGATCGCCAAGACCAGCCACGCGGTGGTGGTCGAGGGCTACACGGACGTCATGGCCTGCCACCTCGCCGGCGTGACCACCGCCATCGCCACCTGCGGTACGGCCTTCGGCGGCGACCACATCAAGATCCTGCGCCGCCTGCTGATGGACAACGGATCGGCCCGCGTGATCTTCACCTTCGACGGCGACGCGGCCGGGCAGAAGGCCGCCCTGCGCGCCTTCGAGGACGACCAGAAGTTCGCCGCCGAGACCTACATCGCGATCGCGCCCGACGGCATGGATCCCTGCGACCTGCGGCTGGCCAAGGGGGACGAGGCGGTCGCCGACCTGGTCGAACCCCGCACCCCGCTCTTCGAGTTCGCGCTCCGCCAGATCGTCGGCCGGTACGACCTGGACACCCCGGCCGGCCGGGCCGCCGCCCTGGACGAGGCCGCCCCGATCGTCGCCAAGATCAAGAACAGTGGCGCCCAGCACGAGGTCGCCGTCGAGCTGGCCGGCATGCTCGGCATCCTCGACACCCAGTTCGTGGTCCGCCGGGTCGCCCAGCTGGCCCGCTGGAACCGCGAGGGCAGGGGCCCGCAGCAGCAGGGCCTTCCCCGGCGGCCCGAGCCGCAGTGGACCGAGGCACCGCGCCCGGCCGGCTCCGGCCCGGCGCTGACCCTGCGCAACCCGGTCTTCGCCGCCGAACGCGAACTGCTCAAACTCGCCCTCCAGCGCCCCGAACTGGTCTCCCCGGCCTTCGACGCCTACGGCACGGACGAGTTCACGGCCCCGCCCTACGCCGCCGTACGCCGGGCCGTCGCGGAGGCGGGCGGCGCCGAGTACGGCGTCCCGGACCCGCAGGAGTACCTGGTCCGCGTCCGCGAGGCCGCACCGGACGACACGGTCCGCGCGATGGTCACCGAGCTGGCCGTCGAACCGATCCTGCGCCGCACGGTGGACGAGACGTACGCCGGTACGGTCCTGGTCCAGATCCGCCGCCGCGCCGTGGAGCGCCGCATCCGCGACATCCAGTCCCAGATGACCCGCCTCTCCACCACCGGCGACCCCGCCGGACTGGCCGCCGTGCAGAACGAGCTCTGGGTACTCCAGCAGTACGACCAGGCCCTGCGCGAACGGGGCGCGGAGGCGCTGTAACGGGGGCCGGCCGTCCTCGCGGGTCCGCAGTTGCCCCTCGCATAGTCCGACGGGCCGGGTCACCGGCCGGTGACGGAGCGGACGCAAAAAGTCACCGCACGACCCTCGTGGCGGGGTTGTGTCGTACTCCACACTGGGGGCGGTGCCCGAGCCTCGGAGCGCACGCTGCCGCACACCTTCAGCAGCGATCATCCTGGAGGTCGCCCCCGTGCAGACCCAGACCGTCAGCGCCACCAGCCCCACCAGCACCACCGCGGAAGAACCCGACGCGGAGACGGACGTCCTCATGGCCGTGCCCCCGCAGGGCCGTGCCGCCCTGCATCCCGAGGCGGAGCCCCCCGCCGACGCGCTCGTGGACGAACCCGGGGAACCCGTCGAGGTGCCGGTCCCCGCCCGGGCCGAGTCCGGCGGCCCCTCCGCCGACCTGTTCCGCCAGTACCTGCGCGAGATCGGCCGCATCCCGCTGCTCACCGCCGCCGAGGAGGTGGAACTCGCCCGCCGGGTGGAGGCCGGCCTGTTCGCGGAGGAGAAGCTCGTCAACACCCCCGACCTCGACAGCGAGTTGGCGCTCGACCTGGACCGGCTCGTCGTCCTGGGCCGGGTCGCCAAGCGCCGGCTGATCGAGGCCAACCTGCGGCTCGTCGTCTCCGTGGCCAAGAGGTACGTCGGCCGCGGGCTGACCATGCTCGACCTGGTCCAGGAGGGCAACCTCGGGCTCATCCGGGCCGTGGAGAAGTTCGACTACGCCCGCGGCTACAAGTTCTCCACCTACGCCACCTGGTGGATCCGGCAGGCCATGAGCCGGGCGCTGGCCGACCAGGCCCGCACCATCCGCGTCCCCGTCCACGTCGTGGAACTCATCAACCGGGTCGTCCGCGTCCAGCGCCGGATGCTCCAGGAACGCGGCTACGAGCCGACCGCCGAGGAGGTCGGCGCCCACCTGGACCTGCCGCCCGAGCGGGTCGGCGAGGTCCTGCGCCTCGCCCAGGAACCGGTCTCGCTGCACGCCCCGGTCGGCGAGGAGGACGACGTCGCCCTCGGCGACCTCATCGAGGACGGCGACGCCGCGAGCCCCGTCGAGTCGGCCGCGTTCCTGCTGCTGCGCGAGCACCTGGAAGCGGTGCTGTCCACGCTCGGGGAGCGCGAACGGAAGGTCGTCCAGCTCCGGTACGGCCTGGTCGACGGCCGCCCCCGCACCCTGGAGGAGATCGGCCGCATCTTCGGCGTGACGCGGGAGCGGATACGGCAGATCGAGTCCAAGACCCTCAACAAACTCCGCGACCACGCGTTCGCGGACCAGCTCAGGGGCTACCTGGACTGAGGGGCCGCCGCCGTGCGACGGCCCCCGCGCGTCTAGTCCACCTCGGCCACGGCCTGGGCGAACTGCGCCTTGTACAGCCGGGCGTACGCCCCGTCCGCCGCCAACAGCTCGGCGTGCGCGCCCTGTTCCACGATGGAGCCGTTCTCCATCACGAGGATCGTGTCGGCGTCCCGGATGGTCGACAGCCGGTGCGCGATCACGAACGACGTACGGCCCGCAGCCAGTTTGGCCATCGCCTTCTGGATCAGCACCTCGGTGCGGGTGTCGACCGAACTCGTCGCCTCGTCCAGCACCAGGATCACCGGGTCGGACAGGAACGCCCGCGCGATGGTGATCAGCTGCTTCTCACCGGCGCTGACACCCGTACCCTCGTCGTCGATCACCGTGTCGTACCCGTCGGGCAGCGTCCGGATGAAACGGTCCGCGTGCGCCGCCCGCGCCGCCTCCTCGATCTCGCCGCGCGTGACCTCGCGCGAGGCGCCGTACGCGATGTTCTCCGCGATGGTGCCGCCGAACAGCCACGTGTCCTGGAGCACCATGCCGATCCCGGACCGGAGTTCGTCCCGGGTCATCCTGCGGATGTCGACCCCGTCGAGGGTGATCCGGCCGCCCGACACGTCGTAGAACCGCATCAGCAGGTTGACCAGCGTGGTCTTGCCCGCGCCGGTCGGGCCGACGATCGCCACCGTGTGCCCCGGCTCCACCGTCAGCGACAGGTCCTCGATCAGCGGCTTCTCCGGGTCGTACCGGAACGACACGTGCTCCAGCCGCACCCGGCCGCGCAGCCGCGCCGGCCGCTCGCCCGGCACCGGATCCGCCTCCTGCTCCTCCGCGTCCAGGAGTTCGAAGATCCGCTCGGCCGAGGCGACACCGGACTGCACCAGGTTCGCCATCGACGCCACCTGCGTCAGCGGCATCGAGAACTGCCGCGAGTACTGGATGAAGGCCTGCACATCACCGATGGACAGCGCGCCGGACGCGACCCGCAGCCCGCCGACGACCGCCACCAGCACGTAGTTCAGGTTCGACACGAACATCATCAGCGGCTGCATGACACCGCTGTTGAACTGCGCCTTGAACGCGGCCTGGTACAGCGCCTCGTTCTGCTCGGCGAACTGCTGCGCCGACTCCTGCTGCCGCCCGAACACCTTCACCAGGGTGTGCCCGGTGTACATCTCCTCGATGTGCGCGTTCAGCTTGCCGGTGGAGCGCCACTGCTGCACGAAGTGCGGCTGCGACCGCTTGCCGACCCGGGTGGCGACCACGAACGACAGCGGCACGGTCACCAGCGCGACCAGCGCCAGCAGCCAGGACACCCAGAACATCATCGCGAGCACGCCGATGATGGTCAGCACCGAGTTGATCAGCTGGCCCATCGACTGCTGGAGCGTCTGCCCGATGTTGTCGATGTCGTTCGTCGCCCGGGACAGCACCTCACCGCGCTGGCGCTTGTCGAAGTACGACAGCGGCAGCCGCGACAGCTTCGTCTGCACGTCCTCGCGCAGCCGGTACATCGTGCGGTTCACGGCCCGGTTCACCAACCGGGTCGCGATCGCCATCAGCAGACCGGCGACCAGGAACGTGCCGAGCGCGAGCAGCAGGACACTGCCGACCGCGCCGAAGTCGATGCCCTTGCCGGGCGTGAAGTCCGTGCCGCCCAGCATGTCCGCGACCCGGCCCTGGCCGTGCGCGCGCATGGAGTCGAGCACCTGCTGCTTGGTGGCGCCGGCCGGCATCCGCCGGCCGATGATGCCGGCGAACACCAGGTCGGTGGCCCGGCCGAGGATCTTCGGGCCGACCACGTTGAGGCCCACGCTGACGACCACGCACAACAGCAGGCCGTAGATCGTGAACCGTTCCGGTCGGAACTGGGCGACGAGCCGTCTGCCCGACCCCTTGAAGTCCATCGAGCGCTGGTCGGGGCCGCCCCCGGCCATCATGCGTCCCATGGGCCCGGCCATCAGGCGGCCTCCGCTTCCGTCAGCTGGGAGAGCACGATCTCCCGGTAGGTCTCGTTGGATGCCATCAGCTCGGCGTGCCGGCCGGAGCCGACCACCAGGCCCTCGTCCAGCACGATGATCCGGTCCGCGTCCCGGATGGTCGCCACCCGCTGGGCGACGATGACGACGGTCGCCTCGGCGGTCTCCCGGGCGAGCGCGGCGCGCAGGGCCGCGTCGGTGGCGTAGTCGAGGGCGGAGAAGGAGTCGTCGAAGAGGTAGATCTCCGGGCGCTGCACCAGGGTGCGGGCGATGGCGAGGCGCTGGCGCTGACCACCGGAGACGTTGGTGCCGCCCTGGGCGATCGGCGCGTCCAGGCCGCCTTCCAGCCGGCTCACGAAGTCCTTGGCCTGCGCCACCTCCAGCGCGTGCCACAGCTCCTCGTCGGTGGCGTCCGGGTTGCCGTAGCGCAGGTTGGTGGCGACCGTGCCGGCGAACAGGTACGGCTTCTGGGGCACGAGTCCGACCGTCCTGGCGAGCAGTTCCGGGGCGACCTCGCGGACCTCCACGCCGTCGACCAGGACCTCGCCCTCGGTGGCGTCGAACAGCCGGGGGACGAGCCCGAGCAGCGTCGACTTGCCGCTGCCGGTGGAGCCGATCACGGCCGTGGTCTCGCCCGGCCGCGCCACCAGGTCGACGGACCTCAGCACCGGCTCCTCGGCACCCGGGTAGTGGAACCCGGCGCCCCGGATCTCCAGGTGCCCGTGCGCGCGCAGCTCGGTGACGGGGGCCGTCGGCGGTACGACGCTCGAATCGGTCTCCAGGACCTCCTGGATGCGCTCGGCGCACACCTCCGCGCGCGGCACCATCATGAACATGAAGGTGGCCATCATCACGGACATGACGATCTGCATCAGGTAGGCGAGGAACGCGGTGAGGTCGCCGATGTCCATCCCGCCGCTGTCGATCCGGTGGGCGCCGAACCACACCACCGCGATGGACGACAGGTTCACCACCGTCATGACGATCGGGAACATCAGGGCGAGCATCCGGCCGGTGGCCAGCTGCATGTCGGTCAGCTCCGCGTTGGCCTTCCCGAACCGGCCCTGCTCGTACTCGTCCCGGACGAAGGCGCGGATCACCCGGTTGCCGGTGATCTGCTCGCGCAGCACCCGGTTCACCGTGTCCAGCCGCACCTGCATCGACCGGAACAGCGGCCGCAGCCGGCGCACGATCAGTGTCACGGAGATCCCGAGCACCGGTACGACCGCGACCAGGACCCCCGACAGCGGCACGTCCAGACCGAGCGCCAGCACGATCCCGCCCACGCACATGATGGGCGCCGACACCATCAGGGTGAACGTCATCAGGGCCAGCATCTGGACCTGCTGCACGTCGTTCGTCGTACGGGTGATGAGCGAGGGCGCCCCGAAGTGGCCCACCTCACGCGCGGAGAAGGACTGGACCTGGTCGAAGACGGCCCCGCGCACGTCCCGGCCGAGCGCGGAGGCGGTCCGGGCGCCGTGGTATACGGCACCGATGTTGCACACGACCTGCACCAGCGAGATGCCGATCATCAGGGCGCCGAAGGTCAGGATGTAACCCGTGTCACCTTTCACGACACCGTTGTCGATGATGTCCGCGTTCAGGGTGGGCAGATAGAGGGTGGCGCAGGTCTGCAGGAACTGCAGCAGCACCAGCAGAGCGATGGGTTTCTTGTAGGGCCTGAGATAGGTCCGCAGAAGTCGTATGAGCACGCTACGTCTCTCGGAGTCGGCGACAGGGGCTGACTGGTTGCCCCTGGCCCCTATCGTCGTGCACTCCCGCCGCGTTACCCCAACCGATTTAACCCCACCGGGTCCCGGAACGGCTCACGGACGGAACGCCCCCGGATGGGTCTGCTCGCGCACCGCGGTGAACTGCTGCCGCACCGCCTGCCCCACGGCCAGCTCCTCACCGGGCTCCAGCACCTGCGCCGCCGCGCCCTGCCAGGCCGGCGGGGTCCGCGGATCGAGTGTGCCCTGCGACACACCGAGCGCCCACGCCGCCTGCCGGGCCGCGCCGATCGCCGTGTAGTCCGCGGGCTGCGGCACGACGACCTGCGCGCCGAACAGCGAGGGCGCCGAGGCCTGCACCGCCGGCAGCTCGGCGGCCGGCCCCAGCAGGAAGATCCGGCGCACCTCCACGCCCCGCCCGCGCAGCACGTCCAGCGCGTCGGCGAGCCCGCACAGCATGCCCTCGAACGCGGCCCGCGCCAGGTGCTCGGGCTTCATCGACTCCCGTCGCAGCCCCGCCAGGGTCCCCGCGGTGTGCGGCAGGTTCGGCGTCCGCTCGCCCTCCAGATAGGGCAGCAGCACCAGCCCGTGCGCCCCCGGCGTGGACTTCATCGCCAGCTCCGACAGGCCCTCCAGGTCCGCCAGGCCGAGCAGTTCGGCGGTGCCGCGCAGGGCGCGCACGGCGTTCAGGGTGGTGACGACCGGCAGGTGCATGCCGGTGGCGTCGGCGAGCGAGGTGATCATCCCGGACTGGTCGGCGAGCGCCTCCGGGTGCACGGCCATCACGGACCCGGACGCGCCGAGGGACACCACCGCGTCCCCGAGCCCGATGCCGAGCCCGAACGCGGCGGCCATGGTCTCCCCGGTGCCGGCGGAGATCAGCAGGCCCTCCGGGGTCGTACCGGCCGCGTCCGACGGGCCGATCACCTCCGGGAGCACCGCCTGGTGGCCGAGCGCCAGCTCGACCAGGTCGGGCCGGTAGGCGCCGGTGGCCGCCGACCAGTACCCGGTGCCGGAGGCCCCGCCACGGTCGGTGGTCCGGCGCACCGGGCGGCCGAGCAGCTGCCAGACCAGCCAGTCGTGGGCCTGGAGCAGGACGGCCGTGCGCAGCGCGTTCTCCGGCTCGTTCTTCGCGAGCCAGCGCAGTTTGGTGACCGGCTGGGCGGCCTGCGGGACACACCCGACCGCCTGCGCCCAGGCCTCCCTGCCGCCGAGCGCGTCCACGAGATCGGCCGCCGCGACCTGGGCGCGCTTGTCGCCGCCGACCAGGGCGGGGCGGACGGTGTTGCCCTGGGCGTCCAGCGGCACCACCGCGTTCTGCTGCGCCGACACCCCGATGGCCTGCACGCCCTCCAGGAGGCCGCCGCCGGCGGCCTCCCCGAGCGAGAGCAGCCAGGCCTGGGGGTCGACATCACTCGGGCGCCCCTCCACCGGGTGCGGGGCGTACCCCTGCCGTAGTACGGCACCGGTGTCCGCGTCACAGACCACGATGCGCGTGAACTCCGGTGAGCTGTCCAAGCCGGCGACTATCCCCATGCCTGAGGATTTTGCCGTATCGGCGGGGGTGGCCGTGCTGCACCGGGTGCGGGCGCGGGCTTCCCGGCCGTTGCTGGTGCCCCGGTCAGGTGTTGCTGGTGCCCCAGTCGTCCCCGCCCGCGCCGTTGACGTTGCGGTCCCGTAGGGAGCGGACCCGCTGGGCGACGGACTCCGGCACACGGTCGCCGACCTTGTCGCTGACCGTGTGGAAGGCCTTGCCGGCGTAGGAACGGCCCTGCTGGGCGGCCGTCTCGGCGGTGTTGCGGACCGCGGGGTTCTGCGCGATCCGCCGGGCCGACTTCTTCAGCTGCTCGTAGCGCTCGCGTCCGGCCCTCGTGCCGAGTACGTAACCGAGGGCCAGTCCGGCGAGGAACGTGAGCCGGTAGCGCATGGCTGCCACCCTTCCCGTGTGTAGGTGTCTGGTGCGGCGCTGGCGCCGAGGGATACCGATTGGCGGAGCACCCCCCTGCTTGCGCTAATGTATGTGTCGCAGCGAGCGCCCGCCCTCTGGCGAATACCCAGGTAGGCACGTTCGATGCAATCGAGGCGATCCTCCGTAGCTCAATTGGCAGAGCAGCCGGCTGTTAACCGGCAGGTTACTGGTTCGAGTCCAGTCGGGGGAGCTTCGGTCCTCCGTAGCTCAATTGGCAGAGCAGCCGGCTGTTAACCGGCAGGTTACTGGTTCGAGTCCAGTCGGGGGAGCGCTGAACGAGGACCCCTCAGGGGTCCTTTTTCATGTCCGCTTTCCTGCCCGCGGGAACCGTCGTGCCCGCCGCGCAGTCCTCAAGGTCATGAGCAGCGCGGAAGCCGACCCATCCGAGGCAGGAGATCGTATGAGCGGCTATGCTGCGGCAGACGGCGCGCACACGTGTACGCGACACGCCGCTATGGGGCGGTAGCTCAGCCGGTTAGAGCAGCGGACTCATAATCCGTCGGCCGTGGGTTCGAGTCCCACCCGCCCCACCAGACGCTGCAGATGCAGAAGCGTTTCTATCTGCGGAAACGTACGAAGGAGGGCTGCCACGCCAGCGTGGCGGCCCTCCTTCACTCCGCCAGACCAAGATCCAGGGACCCTACAGGGGCCCGGAGGTCCCCACTCGGGCCTGAGGCCCCCCTGTGCGGCCTCCTGGGAGCGTTCCTGATCTTCCTTGGAGGCCTCGGAGTCGCCTGGGGCGACAGGGACGGGCGCCCACGCTTCAGGGTCCATCTCCGTCCCGTCGTCGATGACGAAGCGGGCAAGGTGATGCTGGCCCTTCCCCAGCCCTGGAAGACGTGTAGTCACCTTGTCCGCCGACAAGATCCTCAGGCGGGTGTCCTTGCAGTGGTCGCGAACCCACTGGATCACGGTCCGGGTCGCGTTCTCCTGACTGGCGACGGCTGTCTTGATCTTGCCGAGCGGGCGGCTGTTGCGCGGAGTCTTTACGCTGATCGTCCAGGCGCCGTCGGCGTCTCGGGCAGCGTCGGCGTAGACGACGGCCGTGCCGTCGCTGAACAGCTTCTGGGGAAGGGTGAGCGGGCGGAGCACGTTGTAGGGGACGCTGCGCGGGATCACGGCCGTCATGGACTCGACCTCGCGGCGCGCGAGTTCGGGGAGGACGCTGGTGTAGGTGTCGGAGGTGATCTGGCGCGAGCTGTGGCCCAGCCGCTCCTGGACGACCTTGATGTCGTTCCCCTGGAGTAGCGACAGACTTGCCGAGATGTGCCGGAGATCATGGAGGCGGACCGGCGGCAGACCGGACAGCTCCACCAGGCGCTTGAAGCGTCGGCTCACCCAGTCGGGGTGAAGGGGCTCGCCGTTCTCCTGCGTGAAGACCCGGTCCGACTCGACCCAGGCTTCTACTCCAGACCACTCCTCACGCGCTTGGTCCTGCTTGGCTCGCCACTGAGCCAGGACCTCGGTCGACTCCTCGCTCAGGTCCAGCGTGCGGACGCTGTCGGCCTTGGGCGCTTCGTCGTACAGCCGGTAGGCCACTTCAACGATCTGGGCGGATATGCGAAGCCAGAAATTGTCGAGGCTGACTTCCGGCCATGGAAGGGCGCACATCTCGCCCCGTCGGGGGCCGAGGAAGATGAAGGAGTGCCATAGGGCGTAGAGCCAGTCGTCCCGGACGAAGTCGAGGAACTGGCCGGTCTGCTCGGGTGTCCAGACCATGACGGGGCTTGGCTTCTCCCCGGTCCGCTTCCAGTGCTCGACCCGCTCTGGCGTCCACACCAGGGGCTTGGGCCGGCTGACCGTCGGCAGCTCGACGAGCTGGGCCCAGTTCTTGCTGAACGCCTCTTCCCGCTTCATCCCCCAGGTGATGGCGGAGGAGATGGTGTCGTTGATCCGGTGCATCGTTGCGGGAGAGGTGACCTTGCGCAGTCCCTTGCGGCCCTCGCGCAGTGCGGCGTTGGCCTCCAGGTAGGCACGCCGGGTGCGTCGGCGTTCCTCCTTCTGGCCTGCGGCGCGGACCCACGCTGTGTGGGCGGCGTCGCGGGCCTGGGTCAGTTCCTCGACCCGCAGGCGGTGCAGCGTGCGCTCGGCGTTCTCACGCTCGATGGCCTTGTACATCTGGTCCAGGTGGCGCACGCGCAGGTCACGGCGCTTGACGTGGCCCAGGTGTGGGATGAGGTAGTTGTCGATGTGCTCCTGATAGCCGTGCTGGGTGGTTCGGGCGAGGGACTTTTTGGCGTCGATCCAGCGCCGCAGGTAGTCGGCCATCGTCTCGGTGGACAGAACGTCGGTGCCGCGGTCGGCTTCCTTGAAGACCTTCTCGGCCTCCTCTTCGGCCTTCTCCTTGGTGGGGAAGCCGCCGCGCTTGACGCGGCGCCGCTTGCCGTTCTCCCCGCGCTCCAACTCCAGGGAGAAGTACCACGTTCCGTGGCCCTTGCGGCCGAGCTTGGGGCACGTCAGCCCTATGTCTCCGGTCTTCGGGCTGTCGTCGTCGTTCAGGACGGGCTTGCCCGTCTTGTCCATGAGTGGACCCTTGCACTGGCATCGCCGGTAGAAGTTCGGCGAGTACATCCGACCCCCTGCTGACGGCTGGCTCCAGGCCAGCCGGGTTGTGCGTACGTATCCGTACGTGTCTGGCGTGATCTCTTTCGATCTTGCTGGGGCTGTCGGACACCGTTGTAAAGTTGCCAGCATGTTGGCGCGGGGGAGACAGGCGACCAACGACATGACTGCTCAGGAAGCGGGCGGGCCGACCGGAGCCATGGGGCTGGAGGAGCTACTTGCTCTCCCCGCCGCGGTCAATGTGACAACGGCTGGACGTGCCCTGGGCATTGGCCGCGACAAGGCGTACGAGTTGATCAGGACGGGCACGTTCCCCGTCAGGACGCTGCCCCTTGGGGGTACGGTCCGTGTACCGACGGCCGAGCTGTGGAGGGTGCTCGGTGTCGAGCCTCGTACGGAGGTGAGTCCATGATTACGAGCAATGCGCGATTCTGAGGTGTTCGGTGGTCTATCTAAACTGTGACCTATCTCGCTGGTAAATTAGTGGATGTTGGGAGGGGTCGGGTAGAGGGGTCGAGATCATGCCAAGGCTCTACGGTTTCTGGGACATGGCGTACCAGCGCGTACGCGAGGACGAGGCGGAAGGTATCCGAGCCGCCGCCTCGCGGCGGCTGGAGAAACAGAGCTGGCCGGCGATCACTGCATGGATGACCGAACACGGCTACCGCACCACCCAGGGCAACGAGTTCAAGCCGGATGTGCTGGCCGGCGTCCTCCATCACCCGGCCATCGCTGGTCTGAGGGAGACCGAAGACGGCGAGCTGGTCGACAGCGGCGGCCCTCGGATCATCCCGGTAGAGGACTTCCTCGCCATCCGTGCCCTGCGGCAGGTCAGCGACCCCGACAAGCAGCGCGGTGACCAGCGGGAGTACCTGCTCTCAGGTCCCATCAGTGTGTGCGGCCTCTGCGGTCATACGCTGGGCGCGTCGCCGTCGAACGCCGGAGCCCGAGGCCACCGCTGCCCTCCCAGCTCGGCACAGCACCCGGGCGGCTGCGGCAAAGTACGCATCAACGCCGACCTGTTCGAGACGTACGTCGCGGAACACGTCCTGGCCGAACTGGCCAAACCCGAGGTGGCAGAGCTGATCGCCGCCGTACGCGAGGACCTGCTCGCCCAGGCAGCGGACCTGGACAAGCAGGTCGCCTCGGCGCGTCGGCGGCAGAAGAAGTTGGGCGCGGATTATGCCAGGGGGTCAGGTATGTCGCTCGCCGCGTTCAAGGCGGCAGACAAGGAGTTGACCAACCTGATCCGGGAGAAGGCGACACAGGCCCGGTTCTTGAAGCAGGTGAAGCACGTCCCCGTCGGGGACGTCCCGGATCTCGTGCGTTGGTGGAAGCACGCGCCGTTGAAGGCCAAGAAGGGCCTGGTCGTTCTTCTCCTGGAGCAGATCGCCGTGTACCCAGCCGCGTCCAAGGGCTCGCGCACCGTGGACGCGGACCGGGTCGCCCTCACCTGGCGGCAGTGGGGTGCCGCCGAGCAGGAGCCTCGCTCCGCTTAGACGCTGACGATCCGGAGCGGCTGCTGCTGAGCACGGCCATCGACAAGCCGACCGCGATGCAGCCGCTGGACAGCCCCGCCAGTGTGGAGCTGATGACGTGTTCGAGCGTCGAAGGCCACGCGTGGCCGTCTTCGTAGGCAAGAACGTAGCCGCCTCGGCTCACGGCGTACAGGACGCCCAGCACCGCCCCCGCTGCCGCCACGGCCACTCCGGTGCTCGCCGCCCGGCCACGTTGCCGCATGCCTCGGGCAAGCCTGGTGGCGCGCATTGCCACCTCCGCACCAGCAGCAGCAAAAAAGCACAGATACGTCAGTAGATACGTGCGGACTTCCCTCACCTGTACATCTGCGGTGGACAGGTCCACGCCGAGCCGAGTGGGGTCGGTCCGGTGGAACTGCCAGATCAGCAGGCCGATCACCATGGCGACCAGGGCGATACGGCAGGCGACACTCGCGTAGTGCGGCAGTTCCCTGTAGTACTCCCAGTCGATGACGAGGATTTGAAGGCTGACGCAGAAGATCACCGCGGCGATGTCCGAGAGGAGCGTGGACAACTCGGCTACCGTGGCTCTGTCCGTGAAGTCCGCGAGAGCCGGGATCGCAAGCAGCGAGCCGAGGAAGCTACTCACCAGCGCCATGATGCGGGCGGACAGTGCCAGTCGGAACGTCTCGCCGCTGCTTCTTTCCTGCACGAGGCTCCGGCTGATGGCTATTGCGGCACCCACCAGGGTGAGTACCGAGCACAGGCCGAAGATCGGGCCGTCCACGTCAGCGTCCTTCCAAGTCATCCGCTGCCCGGTCAGCGGCTTCTTCCAAGCTCCGGCGGCGCGGACGCCCCTCGCGAGGCTGGTCGACGCCGGGAGGAGGTGGGGGGATCGTCGGGACGACTTCTGGCAGCCCCTCCCGACGACGGATCTCCCGGAGCCTTGAGCTGATTTCAAGAATGTCCTGCACCTCAAGACCCTGCATTAAACGCAGAACTTCACGGGCCTCGGGACTTGTTGCGTACATCGTGAGCGCGGTCAGGTCGTCCCACTCGGCTCCGGGGAGGAGGAAGCCGGCCGGCGCGCCGAGGGCTTCAGCCACGGAACTGATTGTGGACATCCGCGGATTGCCACTGGACCCGTTCAAGAGGCTGGTGACCTGGCCGTGGGAGATCGAGGCTCCTTGACCAGTTCGGGTGGCCTCCGAGACGTCTCGCGCACTCGGCGTGTAGCCATCGGGGTCGCGACGCAGCCTGAGCAGGGCGAGCAACTTCGCCGTCAGGCTGAGCGGTTGCTCGCTGTCGTGGGTGTCTGCCATGTCTGTCATCTCTGGCTGTGTCGTATGCTCCCGGCGGCGTGACCGGCCCCTGATCACCGCGCGTAGAGCTCAACACTACATGCAGGTGGCGGGGGTTATAAGGTTTGTCGCACAGTTTCTCGGCGGAGCGTCGACCGGTGAGGCGGCACCGGCTGAGCTCCCATGCGCCTGCCTCCGGGCTGGTGCCCCGAGGAGTCGCTTACAGGGCGGGCGAAGCGGGGCGCACGCCGTGCAACGGGAGGAACCGCATATCCATGTCCGAGGTTGACGAACGCCGGGTCGCCGAGATTGCGAAGGGGGCCCCGCGGGTCCTGCGCGGTGGGGTGAGTCGGTCGACGGGGGACGATGCGCGCAGGGTCGTGGAGGTGATGGCGCTCATGCGGAAGCGGAAGCCGAGTGCGGGAAGCGGCGGGGGTGAGACGTGACGTCTGTGAGGGCAGAGTGCGTCCTCTCCCTCCTCAAGATAGATGACATTTTTGACGAGCTGTTGTACGTTCTGATGTGCCGGGTGGATACAGCAGCCGCAGGAACGCACCCGGCAGCGTCGCGCAAGCGGCGTCCTTCCCTGCTCCTCGCCGGGCGGCCGACCCCCCGCGCCCCGCCTGGCGAGGAGTCGGCCGTCCGGTGCGGTCTCAGGGTGCGTGACGGGAGCAAGCCCGCCACTGACCGCTCGGTCGTGGCGGGCTCTCTCGTATCCGCACGCAAAATGAAATCCGGAAAGGCGGGAAATTTCCTTTCTGAATTCCCTTTGAATTAAAAGAGTTCTTCACTTGCTTTGGCGGTATTTGCCCTTAAGATATAAGTGCAAGAACAAATGGAAACACCCCCTAAAGGGAATTTACGAAAGGCGCGGGTAAATGGCCGACACCAACAAGGTCGCTTTCATCAACATCAAGATCAGCGAGATCGCCCCCAACCCGGAGCAGCCCCGCAAGTTCTTCTCCGACGAGGCGCAGGCGGAGCTGACCGCCAGTATCAAGGAGAACGGCCTCCTTCAGCCGGTCGTCGTCCGGCCGGTCGAGGGTGCCAAGGTTCCCTACATGCTGATCGCGGGCGAGCGGCGCTGGCGCTCCTGCAAGGCGGCCGGCCTGGACGTCATCCCTGCGAAGGTCGTCGAGGGCGCCTCCGAGGAGGAGGCGTACGTGCTCAGCATCGCGGAAAACGTGAACCGCGCAGACATGACCATCATGGAAGAGGCAGGTGCCTACGCCGACCTCAAGGCCGCTGGATGGACGCCGGCGAAGATTGCCAAGCAGTTCGGCAAGACGGAAACTCACATCACCTGGCGGCTGGGCCTGCTCACCCTGCGCCCCGAGGTTGCGGAAATGGTCGACAACGGCCAGATCAAGAACAACCTGGCCTGGCACATCGCTCAGCTCAGCCCGGCCAACCAGATGGTGGCCGCTATGCGGTACGTGCGCGGCGACTTCGACAGTGAGGCCGAGGCGCAGCACTTCGCCAACGGGCTCAAGCTGATGGAGCAGCAGACCTCCCTCACTGGCGAAGAGGCTCCGACAGCCGAGGAGCAGGAGACGCGGAAGAAGGCCAAGGCGAAGGCGAAGGACGGGCTCGGCAAGGCCGAGGAGGTCTTGATCCCGCTGCTGGAGGAGTTGGCCGAGAAGAAGCCCGAGGACCTGGCGGTCATCCTCGGTGACGACCTCAGCCGCCACGTGCGCGTCGTCGGCCGCCTGTACGCCAAGGTGCAGATGGTGCGGAACCTGCTGAGCAAGGCGCAGGGTATCCAGCGGGCCATGGAGGCGGAGTTCAACAAGGCCGCGGTCGAAGTCCAGCAGGAAGCCGCGGCGAAGAAGGCGGAGGCCGAGGCCAAGCCGGAGGCGGCCGAGGCAGAGAAGCCCAAGGCGAAGGAAGCGGCCAAGCCGCGGCCGACGGCGAAGAAGGCGACTGCGAAGACCACCACCGCCAAGCCTGCGGCACCTGCGGCTACGACGGCCAAGGTCCCGGCACCCCGGACGGCGGCCAAGAAGGCCGCAGCCGCGGCGAAGTAGAGCAAGGGGGAGGGGGCTCTCAGTCCGGGCCCCCTCCCCCTTGCTCGCGTGTACGGCCACTCGCCGGGTCCGCAGGGGGCTGCTCCCTGCGGACCCGGTGCCGCTCAGGTCCTCGGCGGCCTGAGCGGGGCGCCGACGACATCCGGGTGCGACGCCGGCGGCGCCGACGGGCGCGCCCGGCCGCTGAGCACAGATGAAAGGACGTTACGTGCTCACTCTGTTCACCAACCGGTTCCAGGCGTTCCAGGCCCCACAGGGGGTGCCGGTGCGCATCACCCTGGGCGCTCCCCGCTTCAAGCTCCCCTATTCCCTCACCCACTCGGTGCGGGAACTCGCGCCGCGTCGCGACTACCTCTCCAGCCCCGAACCCGAGTTCATCGTCGCCTACCGGGCGGACCTCGATCAGCTCGGGCCGGAGCGCATCGCGGCACGGCTGCGGCAGATCGCCCAGGCGGAAGGCGATCACCGTTTGGTTCTGCTCTGCTTCGAGGACCTGGCCAAGCCGGGCCTGTGGTGCCACCGTCGGGTGTTCGCCGCCTGGTGGAAGGACGTCACGGGAGATGACGTGCGGGAGCTGTCCCCGGTGGAGGGCGACCCCTACCAGCAGGGCACGTTGATGTGAGCGTTGAAACCGCGCGCGGCTGATAGGTGACATGATTTCAAGGGGCTGCGTGCTCCTTGTGTTAGGTTCCAGCGCAGCGCCCGGCCCGGCACCCCGCCTAGGCCGGGCGTTGTCGTACGTCGGGAGGCGAGAGATGTTCCAGGGCACCATCCCAGGCCCTATGCGCTCCATCGTGCGCGAGACCGCAAGCCTGTGGCCGAGCGGCCCGATGTACGTCCCGTGCTGCGGCAACTTCACCATCGAGCGCAGCGTGGCTGACATGGGCTTCGCCCTGCACTCCTCCGACGTGTCCATCTACACCAGCGCGGTCGGCAGGTGGCTCACCCACCAGCCGGTCGGCATCCAGCTCCGGGAGGAAAGCCGAGACGAACTCGGCTGGCTCGCCGACTCCTTGGACGACGGAGTCGGCACCGTGGCCACGCTCATGCTCGGCACCCGGTTCCTCGCCAGCGTCGGCCGCGAGGGGCTTTGGCACGAACGGGTGGTGCGCTCCTACCGGGAGCAGTGGAAGACCAAGCACACGGAGACGGTGGAGCGGCTCTCCGGCTCAGATATCGAACTCGCCTCCTACGAGGTCGAAGACGTGCGCTCCTGGCTCCAGAAGGTGCCCAGTGATGCCCCGGTGTGCTCGTTCCCTCCCTTCTACGGCGGCGGCTACGAGAAGCTGTACGAGCCGCTGGAGGCGCACTTCACCTGGGACGCGCCCGACTACGAGCCACTGTCCGATGGCGACGTGGTCAGTATGCTCGGCGCGATCACGGACCGGCCGTACTGGCTGACGGCCTCCAACCACGACGTGCCGGAGCTGCACCGCTACCTGCGCGGTGTGATCAAGGCGACCCCGCGCGCCGCTCCGTTCTACGTGTACGCCAGCGAGGCCAGGACGAGGATCGTCGCGCCGCGCCAGCCGATCGAGCCGGTGAAGGCCCCGCGCCTGTGCCAGGGCGATGCGCTGGTCGGCCCGCTCATCCTGTCGCTGCTGAAGCCGGGCCAGTTCAACGCGCTGCGCTCCCGGTACCTGAACCCGAAGATCGCGCCGGGGGCGGCGAACCTGGCCGTGGCGGTGAAGGATGGCAAGGGCCGGGTGCTCGGCGTGTTCGCGATGGCGCCGAGCTCGTACACGCCGGACGAGGCGTACGTGCTGTCGGACTTCGCGGTCGCGCCGACCGACTACCCGCGGCTGTCGAAGCTGATCGTGCTCGCAGCCACGAGCGCCGAGGCGCAGCTGCTGTGCCAGCGGGCGTTCTCGCGGCGCATCCGGCGGGTGTCCACGACGGCGTTCAGCAACAACCCGGTGTCGATGAAGTACCGCGGGCTGCTGCGGCTGACCAAGCGCGGCCCGTCGAACGAGGACGGCTGGAAGTACCAGCTCCAGTACCAGGGGGCGATGGGCGAGCACACGCTGGCCGGCGCCCTTGAGAAGTGGGCGAAGCGGTGGGGCGCCCCGACGACGAAGACGGGAGTCTGACTATGGAGGAGACCACTCGCCTCGCCCCGCCGCAGATGGTGCAGGGCGATCCGCGCACGCTGACGCTGCTCGACGTCAACGCCAGGTTCCTGCCGCACGAGCAGTTCCGGCAGCTCGTGGCGAACATCCAGCGCGACGGCTGCCTGACCTCGACGCCGCTGGTGTGGAACGACCGCGAAACGGGGCGGCTTGTGGTGCTGTCGGGTAACCACCGCACGCTTGCCGCGATCGAGGCCGGCCTGTCGCAGATCTGGTGGATGCAGATAGACGAGCCGCTGCCCCGCCAGCGGCAGATCGCGCTGCAGCTGTCGCACAACGCGATCACGGGTCAGGACGATCCGGCGATCCTCAAGGAGCTGTACGACGAGCTGGAGTCGGTGGAGTGGCGGCAGTACACGGGCTTGGATGACAAGGCGCTGGATCTGCTGGAGAAGGTGGACGTCGCCTCCCTGGGCGAGGCGAACCTGGACTTCGCCAGCGTGCAGTTCATGTTCCTGCCCGATGAGCTGGAGCGGGCGGAAGCCGCGTTCGATGCCGCCCGGTCGACGGCTGCGGCGGACCAGCGGTGGCTCGCCGGGCTGGAGCAGTACGAGCCGGTGCTCGATGCGCTGGAGACTTCCCGGGCCGCGTACAAGATCGGCAACAGCGCGACCGCGCTCGGCGTGATCCTCGCGGTGTTCGAGCGGCACCTGGGGGAGCTGGCCGAGGGCTGGTTCGACACGGCCTCTGGGGAGCCGACGCGGGCGGGCACGGCGCCGCTGGAGACGGTCTTCGGGGTGCGGGAGGTGCCGGTGGAGACGGCGGCCGTGGCGCGGGCGGCCATCGACCGGATGGTGCAGGACGGCACCGTGCCGGCCGACGAGCCGTGGAGGGCGCTGGAAGTCCTGGCCACGCAGAACAAATAGTCGGCCGTCGGCCAGGAGGTGAGCGGTGGCCGAGGGCACCGTGGAGTCCTGGGAGCGGCAGAGCGGGGAGTCGGTCCAGGCGTTCGAGGCGTTCGCCGTGTACCGAGATCTCGGCCCGGCACGCAGTGTCACGAAGGTGGCACGGGAGTTGGATAAATCCCGCGCGCTGGTGGGCCGCTGGTCGCGGCAATTCGCGTGGGTGGTGCGTGCTGCCGCGTATGACCGGGAGCAGGACCGGTTGTTCCTCGCGGAGCAGGCGCAGGCGCGGCGTGATCTGGCGCGTCGGCACGCGAAGTTGGCGCAGGCCGTGCAGAGCAAGGCGGTGGCCCGCCTTCAGATGCTCGACCCGCGGGAGCTGTCGCCGTCTGAGCTGCTGCGGTACATCCAGGTTGCGGCTGAGATCGAGCGGCGAGCCGTGGGTGAGGCACCGGAAGCCGGGGCGGTCGAGGACCGGCACCAGGGCGCGGATGTGGCTGCGCTGTCGGATGAGGAGCGCCGGGCCCGGATGGATCAGCTGCGCCGGGAGCTGGAGCGCCGGTTGTCGGAGGATGCGCAGTGAGCCGGGGCTGGGCCAAGCGCCGCATGGTTGAGGGGTTCGCGGACCCGTCGGTGATGAGCGAGGAGCAGATCCGGGCCGAGGTGGCTGCGCTGATCCGCGCGGATGAGTTGTCGGCGCGACGGTGGGCGTGCGAGGTCCCGGACTGTGACGGGCTGCCCCATGCGGGATGGCTGCACCACCATGCGCGTGCAGCGCAGCGTCAGCCGGTGTGGCTGTGGACGGTGTGGATGCTGCTCACCGGCCGTGGCTGGGGGAAGTCGCGGACGGCGGCGGAGACGGTGAGGCAGTGGGCGGAGACGCCGGGATTGCAGATCGCGGTGGTGGCCAAGAACGCGACGCTGGTGCGGGACATCTGCTTTGAGTCCCCCAAGAGCGGGCTGCTGTCAGTATTTCCGCCGGAGGAGGTGGCGAAGTACAACTCCAGCCTGGGCGAGACGACGCTCCGGTTGACGAACGGCACGCTGATCCGCGGGTTCGGTGCGGAGACGCCGGACAACCTGCGGGGCTGGGCGTTCGACAAGGCTTGGTGTGACGAGTACGCGGCCTGGTCACGGCACACGGCCCAGGAGGTCTACGACATGCTGTGGTTCTGCCTGCGTGAGGCGGACACCCCCCAGGTGGTGATCTCCACGACGCCGAAGCCGCTCCCGCACGTCAAGCGGCTCGTCGAGCGCGGCCGGGTCCAGGAGAAGGCGCACCGTGAGGGTGGGGCGCCGCCTCGGGTGGTGCTGACGCGCGGGCACATGCGGGAGAACGACGCGAACCTGTCGGCGGCGGCGCGCGAGGAGCTGGAGCAGGAGTACGCCGGCACCCGGCTGGGGCGGCAGGAGCTGTCCGGGGAGCTGCTCGAGGACGTGGAGGGCGCGCTGTGGAAGGGGTGGATGCTGGAGGTCGAGGGCTTCCGTTCCCGGCCTGAGCATCTGCCGGACCTCCAGCGGGTGGTGGTCGCGGTCGACCCGGCGACGAAGTCGCACGAGAACGCGGACATGACCGCGTTCACGGTTGCGGGGCGCGGGTTCCCGGTGGAGACGATGTTCGGGGACGACCGGCCCGGCGGGTATCTGCTGCACTGTGAGCAGGACCGGTACACGCCGACGCAGGCGATGAAGAGGGCCGCCGAGCTGTACCACGCGCACCGGGCGGACTGCGTGGTCATCGAGGCGAACAACGGCGGCGACTACCTGCCGGCGCTGCTGGAGCAGGTGGACCCGACGGTGAACTGGCGAATCGTTCACGCCACGCGGGGGAAGCGGGCGCGGGCGGCCCCGGCGGCGCAGCTGTATGAGCAGGCCCGGGTGCATCACGTGGGCTCCGCTCGGGTGTTCGCGGAGCTGGAGGAGCAGATGACGACGTTCGTCGGACAGGGGGAGACGGAGGATTCGCCGGACTTGCTGGACTCGGCGGTGTGGGCGCTGTGGGATCTGTTCCTTGACCCCACCATGCCGCCTCCGCATGCGAGGAACGATCAGAGACTGACTGGACGTCGGTGAAGGGGGCTGGGGATGGCAAGATCCCTTATGGGGGGAGAACGGCACCCATCGCCCCTTGGGAGCGCATGAATGGGATTCGGTGCAATGCGGTGATCTGCGGCGACCGTACCATCCATTTAGGTGATGCAAATATAGCTGGCCACCACGAAGAGAGCGGCGACAGCATTGGACAACGCCCCAGCGACAGCTACAGGGGAGTAGTGTCCTACCTTCCATCGGGATTTAAAATATCTCTCGGGATCTGGATCCCAAGACAACATCCTGTTGAATCCCAACAGCCCTGCGATCGCCATTGCGATGTAGAAGACGCACATCCATGCAGCCTGAGGTACCTCGGCAAGAGCGATCACGATCCCGACCGCAGGAGCGATGGTGGAGACAGCGAGTTGCGAAGCGTCAACCAGATAAACCGTCAGATTTGCAATGCTCTGCGGACTGGTCTCGGCTTTGAGGTCTAGATTAGGGAAATCCTTGTAATATTCCTTTTCGTAGTGTTCGATTGCTTTTGTGATGATCGGGTTGAAACCGATCAGGACGATCGCGGCGAGAAATGGGGAGCAGAGAATGAAGAGCTTCATGCTCATCCTAATCGGATGATTTCACTGAATCTGGACGTTGAAGATCAGTGGATCTGGCAACATTGACTCATTCCCCGCACGCCCATCGGAAAGGGGCTTGTGCCAACCCACCCGGACCTTCACCTGGGTTGGGCCGGGCGGAGCATCCGGGTTCTTCGTCAGGCGCCATTGATGGGTTGGCGGGGGCTGTGTGTTATCTCCCGAGGTGTCCAAGATGATGGGGTCGGGATAGTCGTACTTCATCACTACATGGCCGCTTACGCATTCCCAGTATAGGTGTACTCGGAGTGGAAATGTGTAAAGCGAGAAGACCCTCACCTCCTGAATGGTGATTCCGTCACCAATGAGACATTGAGCGCCGTCCAGGCTTGAATAAATCTGAATGGCGCGGGCCCGGCCAGGAGGGGAACATCCGTCTGGCATTACTCACCATCCGGCTTCTTGAGCGCCAAGAGATTTCGGAGTACATCATCAGCTCGTGCGCGAATCATGGGCGAGCCGGTCTCTTCCAGGACTTCGAGCATGCGCTTTTGGTCGGCTGCGGAAAAGAGGAAGTTCATCTGCAGGAGGGATAGTCCTACCTCGCGCTCCAGTGGAGAGTGGAGTGCGAATGCCTCCGAGTCTCCATTGACGCGAACGAAATCTACGCTCGGCTCTGACGTTAGAAGGGACTCGGCCCTTGGAACCTCGATCGCTACGTCAGGAGCCGTCACATCCGAGCCGATGAAGGCTGTCATTGTGTCGGCGTTGATCAGAAAACGTCTAGCGATGTTGAGTATTTGAGGGTAGGTGACCGATGAAGTCCAAGCGAGGACCGAGTAACTATCATAGTGCTCCAGTGATGCGTATTCCTTCGTCGTCTTGAAAGTGGCGATTCGTCCGACGTAATGACCGCTCCTATAGTTTCGAATGAACATGACCCTCGCTTTCTTTTGATTCAGTCTTTTCTGGGGATGTAGTGAGTCTGACGCGTACGTCTTAATGTAGGCGCGCGTCTTGATGAGCATTCCTTGGTTTCGTGAATTATCGGCGAGGATGGCCACATCGCCAATGCGTTTTAGGCCAATGGTTCGTAGGGTTGCCTTGACGCTCGTCGATGCATGTGCGCCTGACCTTGTTAGCTCGACAATGACGGACTTTTCGAGGAGATTGGTGCCGTAGAATGCCTGCCGGGGATTGTCTGGGGTTGCCAAGCTGTCTCCAGGTTCTGGATAACGATCTTTTCGTTAAGATTCCATGATGGCATCCCATTCCGATACGGCGAGTGGGACAGGCTGAGCGTCGCCCGGCAGATCATTCAGGTGGATCAAGTTGTTGGCCAGATGAGTGAATCACAGGTACCCAGACTCTGCTGTCGGTTACACCACTCCAGCACGTTGTTTGATCACCCTCGGCACGCTTTGACACCCCTGACTTCCTGATTCCGGCCCTGGCACGCCGGCGGGCTGCGAGTTCACGGATGGCATGGACCTGACGTGAGCGGCACAAGGGTGAGTTGACGGTGACGGAAGTGGAGACGACGACTGTGCGGGTCCGCCAGTTCAGGTTTTGACGGGGCTGCGGCAGTGCAGAGGTGCTTGATGCCCTTGCCGAGATCGCCGGATCCTCTCTCCCGATTCAGACGCCGCCCACCGTGTAGGTGCCGCTCCGCTCCCGCAGGATGGGCCTGCAGGGGTGCCGTTACGCTGATCACCGGCGCGGGGCCGTCAACGGGAGGGAACTGTTCCCGATGGGCCTGCGCCAATTCGTGATCGACGCCTGGTCGTGGCTGAATTACAAGCCGGTGATGGTGGACGCTGGGCGTCCGGGCAGCCGTGCGTTTCCGGAGCTGGCCAAGACATGGGTGCCCCCGCACGAGTTGCGAAGGCTGGCCGCGTACAAGGTGCTCGCGTCGTACGACAACAACCAGGCCGGGCAGCTCGCGGCGGCCGGGGGTGATGCGAGCGCGCTGGAGCGGCGGGAGCTGGGCGACGCGGCGAAGCTGGTGGACACCGCACTTGGTTACCTTCTCGGCTCGGAGCAGAAGGTCGTGGTCGAGGGTGCGGAGCACGCCGACGAGGAGACGCCGACGACTGGTGCGGTGGAGGCCGCAGTGGTGCAGGACCGGCTGCGGAAGTGGGCGGACAAGGAACTTCTGACGTTCCGGATCCAGCAGGCGGAGCGGGCGGCGGTGCTGCTCGGGGACAGCGTGATGGTGCTGGCCTGGAACCCGGACAAGCAGCGGCCGACGCTGCGGGTCTACGATCCGGGGTTCTTCTTCCCGCAGTGGGATGACGAGGACGAGGACTTTCCGAGCCGTGTTCACCTGGCGTGGGACCTGCCGGCGGACGACGACGCCGGGCTGAAGGCCCGGGTGCGTAGGGTGACGTACGAGCTGGGGCCGATTGCCGGGGACGGCGAGGATGACGGAGGCGCGGGCAGCACTGCGGCAATGCGCACGTACCCGTGGGAGCCGGGACGGGCGTCGAACGTGACGTGCTATCTGACGGACGCGGAGTGGCTGCTGGAGGACCTGAAGAACGGCGAGACCCTGGATTGGCTGCCGATGGACAAGGCGAGCTTCCGGGTGCGGCCGGACGGCACGGAGTTGAACCGGCTCGATCTGATGATCGACTTCGTGCCGGTGGTGCACCTCGCGAACACGATCCCGGACGGCGGGGAGCACTGGGGGCGTTCGGTACTCGCGCGGGTTCTGCAGGCGCTCGACGAGCTCGCGGCCACCGACTCTGACAGCTCGGCGGCGTCGGCGACGACGGGCACGCCGATCATCGGGCTCGCCGGAGCGCGGCTGCCGGTGGACCGGGCCACGGGCAAGCCGCAGGAGCTTCAGGTGAA
The DNA here is from genome assembly GCF_055560195.1 of Streptomyces sp. NPDC023481. Classification (NCBI taxonomy): domain Bacteria; kingdom Bacillati; phylum Actinomycetota; class Actinomycetes; order Kitasatosporales; family Streptomycetaceae; genus Streptomyces; species Streptomyces sp. NPDC023481. The sequence continues at coordinate 511,468 of NZ_JBVHJE010000002.1, read as the reverse complement.
GGCCGGTGCGGTGTGGCAACTCGGGGAGACGGGGCGGATGGATGCCTTGGACACGTCTCCGCAGTTGGCTGAGTTGCGGGCGCGGGTTGATCACCTGCTGGAGCGGATCGCGGCGAACAGCCGGGTGACGGCGGCCGGACTCGGGACGCTGGACGCCACGGAGGTGCCGTCGGGGTATGCGCTGAAGCTGGCGCTGGGACCGCTGGATGCGCTAGTCGGCATGATGCGGCTCGCGCGCGAGCACAAGTACCGGCTGTTGTTCAAGATGGTGCAGCGGCTGTACCAGGCTGGGCGAGCGGAGGGCTGGACGGCCGGGGAGACGCTGCGGGCGCGGCTGGCGTGGGCGCCGCATACCCCGACGGACCGTGCCGCTGTGCTGGAGGAGGCCGTCACGGCATACGGGGCCGGCGTGCTGTCGCTGGAGACAGCTGTGACGATGCTGTTGGAGGCCGGGTACCCGATCAAGGACGCATCGCAGGAGGTGGCCCGAATCCGGGCGAAGGCGGAGCAGGAGGCCGCGGTGCGGATGGCGGAGGCGGCTGCTCGGCGCGGGCGCGACGAGGGCGACGGGGACCAGGAGTCGAACGACGGGGACGGACCTGCCGCTGCCGGGAAGCCGGTGGGCACGGAGGGCGAGCGGGAGCCGGTGGCGGCAGATCGGTGAGGCAGCGCGCCTGCGGATGGATGTTCTTGGTCTGTCGACGGCGGTGGCTACACTGATCGGCAGCGCGGGGGCGCGCTCTGGAGGAAATGTATGGTCCGGCCCCTGCCGTCTCGCCGTCCTGTCGGCTTCCGCCGTGACGGGCGGCCGATCTACCCGATCCTCGGTGCCTCGGCAGAGGACGAGACGAACGACCAGCTCGACGACACCGCAGATGGCGGCCAGGAGCAGCAGGTCACGGTCACCCAGGACCGGTTGGGAAAGATGCTCACCCGGGAGAAGGCCCAGGGCGAACGGGTCGCGATCAAGCGGCTGTTGTCCACGCTCGGATTCGACTCCCCGAAGGCGCTGACCGAGTTCGTTACCGCGCAGCGGGAGGCGGAGCGGGCCGCGCTGTCGGAGGTGGAACGCCGGGAACAGATGGCGGCCGAAAGGGAGTTGCAGGCTGTTCGTCGGGAGGAGCTGGCGGCCGAGCGGGAGCGGGCGGCGCTTCGGCGGGCTGCTCTGGTGACGCTCGGCGCGGAGGGCGAGGACCTGGCGGACGCGGAGCGCCTGCTGGCTGTGGACGACGAGGACGCGGATGAGGCACAGATCCAGGCGGCGGCCGAGGCCCTGCAGGCGCGCCGTCCGGAGCTGTTCGGCGAGTTCCGTAAGCTGGTGCCGGCGGCTCCTGCGGGTGCACCGGCCGGGCGCGGCCCGACCCGTACGGCGCCGGTGTCCAAGCCTGGTGCGGCCGGGCTAGAGATGGCCAAGCGCCGTGGCGTGATAGCCGAGTTCAGCGACTCCGCTGCCCGGTAGTCCCGGGCCCCGAACGCGGGGGACCACGCCCCCTGAACTTCGTGGACGGCATCGCCTCCGTGGGCGGTGTGCGGATTCTCGACCGCAGCGTCCATGGAGACACCCATATGACCATCCAGCCCGTCTCGAAGTCCGAGTACACGACCGCCAACCGTGAGTGGCTGGCGTCCCTGCACGGCACCGACTCGACGGACACGATCACCCTCGACCTGAATCTGTTCTGCGAGGGCACACACTACGTCTGCGGCGACGGCTGCGAGCCGTACGGCCGGGTGCTGTCCGGTGTGCCGGTCGGCAGGGTCGCCGAGTCCGGCCTGTACGGGCCGTACGACCCGGAGGCGGTCTGTGGCCGCCAGATCCTGAGCGGGTTCATCGTCGCCGAGGCCCCGTTCGCTCCGGGGCAGACCCGTGTTCCAGCCGCGCTGCTGTGGCACGGCGCGGTGAAGGCGTCGAAGGTGCCGGGCGGCATCGACGTGTCCCAGCTCGTGGGGCACCCGCGTGCCGCGCAGATCCGCTTCGTGTGAGCGGGGGTGTGAACTGTGACGATTCAGGACCTGCTCAAGGACGTTTCGGTGATGGACCTGACGGCGTTCGCCAGGGCGATCCCGTCCCCGAAAGACTTCCTCCTCACCCAGACGGTCTTCCCGACGGTGGAGATGCGGGAGGTGAAGTGGCGTACGAAGGACTCCGGCCGGTACGTCAACGTCGCCAAGTACCGGGCGTTCAACGCGGCGGTGCCGTTCGCGACCCGTGAGGCGTGGCAGACGTCCCGCGAGGGTGCGCTGCCCGCGGTGGGGCAGAAGCTCGTCGTCTCCGAGCAGGAGCAGATCCTGCTGGAGGCGTCGCATGGCTCGGACCAGGACCGGCTGATCGAGCTGCTGTACGACGACGTGGAACGTCACGTGGAGGCGATCCGGTCCCGGCTGGAGCTGGCGGCCGGCGATGTGCTCGCGGACGGGAAGTTCTCGCTGGTGCAGGAGAACGGCCTGACGCTGGAGGTGGACTGGAACGTTCCCGCCGAGAACATGCCGGTCGCCGCGCGGCCGTGGTCGGACCCGGCCTCCGACCCGATCGCTGACGAGCTGCGGTGGATCCAGCACCTGGACGACATCGGCGCTCCCGAACCGGAGTTGGTGATCACCTCGCGGAAGGCGTTCAGCTACCTGGCGGCGAACAACGCCTACAGGGCGGCGTACTACGGCAGCGTGAACCCGTCGACCACGCCGACGGCCACGCTCACGCCGCAGCAGATCAACGTGGTGCGTGGCAACTACAACCTGCCGCCGATCCAGTTCTACAAGGCGCAGGTGCGGGTGGACGGCAAGCCCCGCAAGGTGCTGCCCGAGGACCTGTGGATTCTTGTCCCGCCGGAGCGGGAGAAGTGGGCGCAGACGATGTACGGGGTCACGGCGGAGGCGCTGGTGCTGTCCCGTGGTACGAACCCGGAGATCATCCGGGAGGACGCGCCGGGCCTGATCATCACCCGAGGCGTTCAGGATGACCCGGTCCAAATCTGGACCAAGGGCGCCGCTGTCGGAATGCCGGTGATGCACACCCCGGATGCGCACATCGTGGCGAAGGTGCTCTGATGCTGGTGCGCCGACTGATCGCCGCCGTGTACGTGAAGGACCCGACGACCCACGAGGACCTGGTCCTGCTGCCGGGCGAGAGCCCGGCGCCGGAGATCGCCGCGCTGGTGACGAACCCGGACGCCTGGGATGGGCCGATGCCGGAGGACGCTGAGACAGAGCCGATCGCTGTTGGTGAGCCGGATCCGACTGCGGGCGGTGCCGAGCCGGATTCTGGGCAGGGCGATGCCAGCAGGGGCGGCACGAAGAAGCCGCCGTCGCGGCGGACACGCTCGTCCTCCGCGTAATACGCTCACGCGTACGGCACGGAGCCAGCTTCCCCCGTCTGGCTTCGTGCCGTACCTCATGTTGGGGATGTGAACCAGGTGGACGATTTTCAGCGGTCCTGGCTGCTCGCCCAGCTCGGCCCGGACAGCGACCCCACCGACCTGGAGCGCCGGTTCTTCCGGCTGCGCTCGGTGCGGGCGGTCGCACTTGAGGTCCTGGGCGAGCGGCGGGCCAAGCTCCTCGCTGACCCCCTGAAGGTCACCGTTGACGGCGTGGTGACCATGGACCTGCAGGAGAACCTGCGCGGCATCGAGCGCCAGATTGAAGTCGTACGGCAGGTACCTGCGCCCGACGAACCGTCAGGGGACGGAGAGCAGGCGAGCGAGGATCTGGCTATGGCTTGGCTTGTGCCGGCCCGTCGTTACAGATAGTGCCTGCCCTCGAAGCGCCCCCTGCAGGCCGCAGGAGCAAGTGCCCCTGCGGCCTGCCTCAGGGCTCTACAGCCAAGGCCAGTGGCCCCAACTCACCACTCCAAGTACCAGGGATGCACCGGTTGCACCTGCCAGAATCGCGGGCGAGACGTACACCGCGAAGACGGTACGGCCGCCGATCAGCAGTTGTACGTTTGCTCGCCGTACGGACGAGGAGGTCGACGGTGGGGCCTCCGGAACCCATGGGCCGCCTGCGGGGCTCTCCCCGGGTGACTGCTGGCCGGGACCTGTGTCATGGTGTGTACTCACCAGTTGTCCTTTCGCATGAGCACGGCCGCCGTCTCCCTGGCCGGCAAACCTGAAGAAGACGGTGGCACGCGACACTCGGTCCCCCCGAAGCTCGAGAGGACACAAAAGGGCCCCACCAGACCTTAGGCATGGTGGGGCCCTCATTGATGAAGCGACCGTAGCGAAGGACCCAGGATCATGGCAAGTTGACCCAGGACCTGCCGTGGCTTCGTATAACCTGCCCTCTTCCCCGCAGAGTTGGTCGTAGCGAGTGCTGACCTGCATACCGATGCACCTGGGCGTCAGCGATCTTAAAGGTCCGGAAGAAGCTCGGTCGGTCGCTCGACCACGCCGCCGTAGGAGCCCATCGATGGGCCGCTCAGGCGGCTGCTTGCTTCCGGCGTCGAAGTACAGCGAGCACAGCGATGGCGGCGAGGGTCATCCACGCCTTGCCAAGAATCTGGCCGGGAAGGTATTCGAAGGAGCCGAAAGCGAGCTTGAGGAAGAGCAGGCTGTCCGCGAGAAGGCCCACCGCGTTCGAGGCGAGCATCGCGGTCAGCAGGCCCCGCTTCCGGAGCGGCTCGTAGACGACGAAGTCCATCGTCTCGGCCACCGCGAAGGCGGCAGCTGAGGCGCCAGCCAGCGCCGGATCAGCAAGGAAGTACGACAGGATGGTGCCGACGGCTATGGCCGCGAGAACAGCACCACGGCCAGCGGACTCACGGGCGAGGTCCCGAAGTACCAAGGCGAGTCCCACCATGTAGACGCCGGCAGGGGCGGCGTAGCCGAAGCCGACGGGGACGGCTCCGAAGTGGGTGACGGCGAGGTTGGCCGCAGGGATGGTGGCGACATAAGCGACGAGGGTCGCGACACCGGCAGGGGCGGGGACGTTCACGGTCTTCTTTCTGTCTCGGTGATGTGGTCGTTGCGCCGGTACCACGCCGCGGACGGACAGCGAGGTGAGCGCCCAGACAGTACAGCCCAAGCCACTGACACTGGTACCGGACCCAGATGTCGAGACTCTGGCTGGGATTGAGTGCACTGCCAGGGACATATGCGCGTGAGGGCCACCGGGAAGGCGCCTGCGGCATGACGAGACCGGTTAGGTCGTTGCAGGTCGCTGGGCACGCCGATCCCGGCGATGAGGCACAAACCGAATCGTTCTTTGCAGCACGTTCACGAGCCCGCTCTCGCGGCAAGGCTCCGATTCGGTCAATCTGGGCGGCACGTTGCACCCCACAGGGTCGTCCCTTCCGCGGGTTTCATCCTTATTGGTCCCGTGTGTCGCCTCGGTGACGCGTCACTAGCAACGCATCTCTACTCCACCTTCGAATCTATATGCGATTTTCCGTACTGCACCGTCGACCGTGTTGTCAGTGGGTGCCCCTATCCTCATGTCACTCGTTAAATCAGCAGGTGGGGGGCGAGCAGAAGGATGTCTTCGGGCTTCGCAGTCGGGCACCTTGTCACGTTCACGGGAGCGCCCGGCATCGGCCGAGTCGGGGCCGTGGACGGAGGCACTCTCCGCGTCGACTTCTTCGAGTCTGTCGCCGAGCCGCAAGTCGAGTCACGCACGGTGCTGGCAACTGCATGCCGACGGGCTGTCCTCAAGCGGGAGACCCGTGTTTTCTGCCACGACCCGAACACAGGTGCCTGGCTGGCTGGACGCGTACAGATGGCAGACGGAGACGTGTACTTCGTCCACTTCCCCAACACGAACTCCGAGTCTCGAGTCCCAGAGACCTGGCTTCGCGTCCGGTGGGACAAACCCGTGCGCGACCCACTCCAGGTACTGGTCTCGGGGGGCAACGAGTCTGGCTACTACCACAACACCCGGCTCCCGCTGCTTCACAACCTCATCGGCCAGCGGGCAGCCTGCGCTAGCACACCCGCCCTGCTGTCGTCGGCAGTGGAGATCTACCCTCACCAGGTAGACGCCGCTCTGACCGTCCTCTCCGATCCAGTCCAGCGGTATCTCCTCGCAGATGAAGTCGGCCTAGGGAAGACCATCCAGGCTGGTTACGTCATCCGACAGACCTTGATTGATAACCCTCGCGGCAGGATCACGGTCATCACGCCGGAGATCTTGCGACGCCAGTGGGCAACCGAGATGCGCGAGAAGTTCTTCATCGACGACTTCGTGGACGCTCGCGTGCGGTTCACATCCCACGAGACGCCGGAGAAATGGGCCTCCTACCACGACAGTGAACTCGTCGTCGTGGACGAGGCGCACGAACTGGTCCACGGTGTGGACGACACCGACCCCCGGTACCGCGAGCTTTGTGCGCTGGCCCACGCCGCACCGAAGCTCCTCCTCCTGTCGGCCACACCTATTACGGCGGGGCCGACAGCCCAACTGGCACTTCTGCACCTCCTCGACCGTGATCTCTACAGCTGGGAAAGCCAGCAGGCTTTCGAGCAGCGCCATGAGATGCGTGAGAAGCTCGCAGACCGGGTCTCCGGCCTCGACGAAAAGCTCCCGGATGTTCTGCCCTCCGCAATCGATCGCATCAGGGAAGTCATCCCCAAAGACCCGCTCTTCGAGGACCTGGCTCCCCGAATCCTTGCGCTCCTCGACGAGTACGACGAGCTCGCTGACCCAGCGGATGCGCCTGAACTGGCTCTGCGCGTCGAGGCGCTCCGAGCTCACATCAGCGAGACGTACCGACTCGACCGCAGGGTGATTCGTCACCGTCGGGCCCGTATCCTGCGCGACAACGAAGACTCCGACCTCATCCCCTACGCAGTACGCGGCCGCGCTCTCCCTCGGCTCATTGGCGACGGGACGCTGCACTCCATTGCCGCGGAGACTCTGCGGAGCTGGCAGCGTGAAACGTGGGACCGCCTGCTTGACGAGAACCTCGATGATCAGCAGCCCGGGTTTGGCCTCGCCCTGGGGATCTTCACCTCGCGGCTCGGCGGCCCGTCGAACGACTTCCTTGACGCAATGCGGTGGCGTGTACACCAAGACGCGCGGGCAGCAGACCGTGCTGGCCTGACAACCCAGGAGCGCGGTCTGCTGGCCGGCCCGCCCCTGCTGACGCACGAGGCGACTCTCCTGGAGCGTCTCGAGGCGAAGCTCGAACACGACGTTCTCAAGGAAGAAACGGACGAACTCGCTGCCGCCCTTCTACCGATCATCTCCCGTGGCGGAAGAACCGCAATCTTCGCAGGAGCCGGGTCACTCGCCTCGGCTCTGGCTCAAGACCTGCACAGTCATCTCCCCAACGTGCTCATCGCTGAGCACACCCGCCAGGCTGGCTCCGACAAGTCACACGAGGCTGTAGAGGACTGGCGGAAGCCCTACCCGAAGAACCCTCGGGCCGCGCGGAGGGCTGGGAAGCCGCCTCGCGTCCTCGTTATGGATGACTCGGCTGACGATGGCCTCAACCTGCAGAGCGCAGACATCGCGGTGCACCTGCGCCTTCCCTGGTCACCAAACCGCCTCGAGCAGCGGCTCGGTCGCATCGACCGATACCCCGACTTCGAGGAGACAGGGCAGGATCCTGCCACTCAGTTCGTCCTGGCCGAGACCGAGGAGTTCACCGGAGCCTGGCATGCTCTGCTGAGCGACGGCTATCAGATCTTCGCAGACTCGGTGTCCACCTTGCAGGACGCCATCGCACAGGATCTTTCCGGCGTGTGGTCCACCGCGCTCGCGGAAGGGCCGGACGGACTGGCCAACTCGGCGTCGCGGATCGCGGCTCAGCTGAAGGACGCGCGGGCTGCCATCGCGAAGTTCGAACGGGTTGAGTCCGTCCACGAGTCCTCTACCTATCAGTCAGACGTTGGCGCTGAGATCGCAAAGTTTGAGCAGCGGCGGCGCAAGATCGAGAACGCCCTGCTCAACTACGCCGGCGACGGATCCTCCGGCATCAGGCTGCCGCACTGGACCCGCTCGGTAAACGGCTGTATCCGGCACAAGTTCAACCTCGATGCTCAGCCTCTGGTCTCGCCGCACCTCTACAAGACGTTGAGCGCCAAGGTGCCACGCGAAGCTGCTGAAGGCGCGTTCTTCAGGGCCGACGCGCTGCGCGCCCCGGGCACGCGGCTGTTTCGGATGGGTAACCCGATGGTCGACATGTTGGCTTCGGTGATCTACACCGATGACCGCGGCCAGGCCACAGCCTTCTGGCGGCTCGACCCCAGCCATCACGGAGAACTGGAGCCGTACTTCGGCTTCGACTTCATAGCGGAAGCCGATATCAGCAGTGCCGAGCAGTTGGTCGGTGACTCGGAGAAGGCGCGCTTCGCGCTGCGGCGACAGGCGGACCGGATCCTTCCTCCCTTCGCTCTCAAGGTGTGGGTCGCCGCAGGAAGCACGAAAGCCATAACCGACGAGCAGACCCTGGCATGGCTGGAGAGGCCCTACGACAACAGCAAGGACCACAACTACAACTCGAAGCAGATTCGCGAGCTGACCGATCTCTTTGGCGGCTGGGACTACTACGCGACTACTGCGAGGGCGGCTAACACCGTGGCCCTTGGAGAACTTGCGCGTGTAACGGACCTCTCGGCCCAGTGCGCTCGTGCGCAGGATTCCGCTCGCCGTCGTCTCGCCGTGGCCGCGGCCCAAGCACAGTCTCGTCGGGCTGCCGGACACCTCTTGGGAGATACCGAGAGCTACTGGACGGACGTGGCCGTCGCGGATGCCCTGGTCGAAGGTTTGACTCAGCCGACGGTGCGACTCGTCGCGGCCACGTGCATCGTGAAGAGCGCGTACCGAAGGGTCCAGCATGACTCGTGACCCAAGCGGCACTGACCTCCGTAGCGCCGGTCTAGGGATCGACAGCTGGACCGGAGCCGACGAAATGCTTCGTGCCTGGCCGTCGGTCCCGCCCATGAATGACAGCCAGGGAACGCTGCGGCGACTCAGGGACGCCCTCGCCAGCCTGGACAACGGATTGTCCGATTGGAGGGACATCGCGGCCCTCCTCCGCCAAGTCCTGCTCGAGGCTCAGGCGCGCGGCAACAACAGAGGCCTCGTCGTTCCGAATCATCCGCTGCTGCCTTCCCGAGAGCAGTGGTCCCAAGTGCATTGCGACGCAATGCCGCATGAGCGGGGCTTGTATGTCACGGCGAAGCTCTGGCACCCTCCTGTAGCTGAGAGTGACGCGGCAGCAGTAGCTCGCGAAGACCTGCGGCAGGTTTATCTCGGGAAAGAGTCAGAGCATCAGCGCCGCCTTGAGCCCTACCCAGCGGATCCTTTCTGGACGGCGGCTCTCGGGATGAAGCACGATCGGTACTTGTCGATCGGGCAGAGGCAGGCTGCGCGGGCGGTTGCGCTCGCGCAGCCAGGCAGCACCGTGATCCTCTGCTTGCCCACGGGCCACGGCAAGACGGCAGTTGTTCAGGCGCCTGCACTTCTTGCAAGCCGAAGCGCCGGCGTCTCGGTAGTAGTGGTCCCCACGGTCGTTCTCGCCCTTGACATGGAGCGCCGCACCCGTCCCCTCGTGGAAGCACATGGACGGCCCAGCCCTACAGGTCGCTACGCGTATGTCGGTGGCTTGCCAGAGGACGTCAAGCGACAGATCCGCGACGATATCCGCACGGGACAGCAGCGCATCGTGTTCACCTCACCCGAGGCGCTCGTCTCAAGTCTGCGCAAGCCACTCGAAGACGCGGCAGAGGCTGGTCTGTTCAAGTACTTCGTCATTGACGAAGCTCACCTCGTGGAGCAGTGGGGCAACGGCTTTCGTCCAGAGTTCCAGACGATGTCCAGCCATCGCCGTACCTGGCTGAGCAAGGCTCGTGACGGACTGGCCCCGGTCACTGTCGCCATGAGTGCCACCCTGACCACACAACAGGTCGGAACGCTCGAAGGTCTTTTCTCCGGACCCGAAGAAGCTCAGATCGTCTGGGCTTCCCAACTGCGTCACGAACCTACCTACTACGTCTGCGCATCTGAGACGTCACAAAGTCGACGGAACTCGATTCTCGAGGCCGTTTCTCTCTTGCCCAAGCCCATGGCCTTGTATGTCTCCACGGTGAAGGACGCAAATGAGTGGGTGAACCTTCTTCGGGCTGCTGGGATTCGCCGTGTGACTCAGGTGACCGGCACCTCGAGCGACCAAGACCGTCGGGATGCCGTTGAGGGCTGGGGAGGGAAATCCACCGAGAATGACAGTAGGATCCCCACTCGCTACGACGTCGTAGTAGGCACCTCAGCATTCGGGTTGGGTGTCGATCTACCTGACGTTCGAACCGTGCTGCACGCCTGTCTACCCGAAACCGTCGACCGGTACTACCAAGAGATCGGTCGAGGTGGACGTGACGGAACTCCTTCTCTCGCCTACATGGTGACGGCACCCGGAGACCGTGGCATTGCTGAGACCCTCGGCAGCGAGCCAGTCATCACCTCCGAAAAGGCGCGCAAGCGTTGGGACGCCATGTTCCGACGAGAACAGCAACTCGACGGTCACCGTTACCGACTCGACCTTGACTCCCGTCCCAGCCATGTCAGCGAAGAATCCGAAGCCAACAGATCATGGAATGTACGTGTCCTGAACCTCATGGTCCGCGCCAAGCTGATCGACCTCCACGTACCTCAACCACCGAAGCGCGAAGAGGGAGAACCTGAATCCGTCTGGGAGGCGCGCGCAGAGGAGTTCAGGAAACGTGTGGGGGCCCAGGCTGAAGTCACGATCAAGGACCCCCAGGTCAACACTATTGAGCATTTCATATCCCGCGTCGAGGGAGAACGTAAGAAGCTCTTGGAAGACCAGAAGAAGTCGCTCGTGGGTCTTGAAGAGGCACTCGGCGGAGGCCAGTGCATCGGTGACGTACTCGGGGAGTACTACCGCCTGCGCCGAGGACGAGGATCCCTCCCCACTCGTATCACCTGCCGTGGCTGCCCGAACTGCAGAGCAGCCGGGCACCCAGACACCTCTGGCTTCTATCGACTCGCTGGTGAGCCCCGGCCGTCACTGCGGTTCCCCGTGCCTCCTGCCAACGATCCCCTGGCCCGATACCGTGACGGCTTGTCGTGCTTGAGTTTGTGGTGGGAGAACGAGGATGAGCAACGCCTCTACGTTCCCCGCCTTCTCGAACGACTGGTCCGGCGAGGCATGACCATCGTCGGCGGCCCAGGTGTCACGGCACGCTGCAGAGCGGTACTACATAAGGCAGCACGGACCCACTCCGTCGTGCTCGACGAGGATGCAGAGTTGCTGACGTCATGGGCCGGCCCTGTGCTGTGGGTGCTAGACGACTCGCCCTCACTGGATTACGACACAGCCGCACGATTCAGTTCGGAGGATGTCACGTATCTCCTCCACCCGCGCCACACTCGCCACCCAGACCGGACGAATGACCCACTGATCGATATCCACCGCGCCAAGCTTCCGGTCTTCCGCGCCTTGGAGGAACTCTAATGACGCTTCTTAACGTAAGCGCGGCACTGCCCTCTCAAGCATGGGCGGTCGTACGGCTGCTCGCCTACCTAGAAGAGGCCGTGCCCTTGGAGGAGGCGCGTTCGCTGCTTTCCCCGCCTTCGATCCGTGGTGAAAAGACACAGGATAAGCCGCCCTTTGATAAGGCAATCAGCACCTTGGAAGAGTTGGGTCTCATTCGGGCCGAGGGAGGAGATCAGCAACTCTCCCTGGCTGGCCCAGCCACTTCCCTCGATGGGCAGGACGTATCCGCGTTCGCCGGCGTCCTCCGTCATGCTGTGCTCGACCCTGCTAGGAACACATCGCTCGGCGACTCGCCTGACCAGACCGGACCTCGCGATCTCACCCGGGCTCTGGCCTGGCTGCTCACATTTGATCCAACAGTTCCGATGGACTGGCGTCGGGTGCAGAACGAGCAGAGAGACGCCTTGCGCCCAGAGGCGGGCCCCGTGTTCTCCAATCCCACTCGGTGGCTCCGGTTCAACTACTGGGCGCCGACTCTGGGTCTCGCAGCGGCGCCCCTCTTCCAGATCGAGGACGGCAACGCAAACCGGCTCGTTCCTGATTGCACTATCGCAGTGAGGCAAACCCTCGCTGAACTGCAGCAAATCGACGTGAGGATGAATGCGGTGGAGGTCCTGCGCATCCTCCGCGAGCGGATTCCTGTGCTGCCCGGTGGCGCGCACTCACGCGCCGTGGGACTCCGTTCACCAGGCGACACAGAAGCTGGTGCAGCACTCTCGTTCGCACTCTTGCGAGGCGAAGACGAGAAGTGGCTGCGGTTGGAGCACGAGGACGACGCACAGCACGTACTCCAGGTACACGACCCGGACAGGTCATCCGCGCGACCGGTCAGCGCCATCACCATCCTGGAGGCCGTCAATGGCTGATTTCCGCGAACTCTGCTGGGACCCGGCGACCGCAGCCGCCACGATCAACACCGAGGCCATCAGCCCACACCGGTCCGTCTTCCTTGCCACACACGCGCCACTGCGGATCAAGCGCGCCTCGGTCTCGGAGGACAAGCAGATTCAGCCCATTGGCGATCTGATCGATGAGCAGTCGGTAGTCAACGACTTCCTCACGAAGCAGTCCGACTCAGGCGCTCTCCTCATGTTGGTGCTCGGAGACTCTGGGTCTGGGAAGTCGCACCTCATCCGGTGGGTACGCGAGAAGATTCCCGAGTTCCTGCCCAACTCAGACGCCCACGAGGTCATCTACCTCGAACGCTCTATGACCAGCCTCAAAGCGGTAGTCAAGGCACTGATCGCCAAGGCGGACAGCAGTGAGCTGGCACAACTCAAGGGCGATATCGACAGGTTCACTTCCGACATTGACCAGGAATCGCTGAGCCGGCGAATTCTCAATGAACTGAGCGAACTCGTCTCTGCGACACCGCGGCAGGAGCTCCCTAGGGATGGAAGGGTACTTGCTGGCCCTGGCAGGCTCGCAGCAATGCTGCATGACCCGTTCATTCGGCAGCACATGCTGTCGGAAGGGAAGTTTGTTCCCCGGCTCGCGGCTCAACTCCTCAAGGATCGTCGTAGCGGGCAGGACGAGCGCCCTGAAAGCTTCACCGTCGACGACTTGCCGACGGACGTTGACTATGACAACGCTGCTTCGGACATGGTCGCCCGACTGCTTAACCAAATCGCCACGCAAGACTACCTTCAAGTTGCTGCCGTAGACCTGCTCAACAGGCACCTGGAGGCCGCCGTCAAAAACGCGGCTAATCTCGGTGCGGGGCGTCTCCTGGACGCCATGATGCAGGTGCGTAAGGAGTATCACCGCCTCGGGAAGGAAATTATTCTCCTCATCGAGGACTTTGCCCTAATCCAGGGTGTACAACAAGACCTTCTGGACGCAGTAATCGAGGCATCCAATCGGGACGGAATCACGTCTCTCGCCCCAATTCGCACGCTAATGGCCGTCACCCCAGGTTACCTGGCCCAAATTCCGGAGACGGCGCTGACCCGCATCCGGGCCACCGCAGGATACGTCTACAACCTCGATGTTCCGTTCAGTGAGACAGACACCGGAAGTCAGGAAATCTCCTCGTTCGTCGGGCGCTATCTCAACGCTGCCCGCGTGGGCCGCACTGCTCTGGAACAAGCACGCGACGGCGAGACACCTAACGCGTGCGAAGGGTGCTCTCTCCAGGAACGCTGCCACGAGGCCTTCGGTGCCACGCCGCAAGGCTACGGCCTGTTCCCCTTCAACGCTCCCGCGCTCGTCAGAGCCGTTCATTCAAAGGCTGACCCAACGAAACCATGGTCCTTCGTCCCTCGGACCGTCCTCGGCAGCGTCGTACGACCAGTACTGATTGATCACGCCGAACCCATCCGGCGAGGAGAATTCCCCGACGCTGAATTTCGACACCGATTCACGAGAGCTGACATCGACAAGGAATTGAGTCGCGATGTCCACGCTTTCATTGACGACCATGACCACGTCGACCCCGAACGCCGAAAGACCCTCCTGCTGTTCTGGGGAGACGCCCCCGAGGACGCCAACGAACTCGACGAAACAATCCTGGAAGCATTCTCCCTGCCATCCCTGGACGGGAAATCACGCAGGATCCCGGCAGCGGCGCCTGCGACCTCTACACAGGGTCGAGGCGCCGAGGATCAACGAGATGAGCCTGGGCCGCCCGGACCCGGTTCCAGCACAGATAACATCCCCCGCTCCCTGAAGCGGAAACTGGAGACGGTCAAGGTCTGGCTCACCAAGGAAGAGGTCCTCGACAACACCACAGCACTTAGCGTCCGCTCTATCATTGCGACGGCCGTGCTCCAGCGATACCGCTGGGAATCGCCTCTGATGCATGAGCAGACCAAGAAGGTGATGGATAAGGCCTGGCCCAATAATGCAACCGTGGTTTCAGTGACTGGCGCTGATGAGCGCCTGGCCGGCGCGGCCGCCGCACCCATCCGCTTCGGGCGCACAGCGAAGGACAGCTACTTCTTCGAGAGCTTGCTGTGTGCAGAGGCCGGCAGGGGGCAGGTGAGAAGCCAGGACATCCGGCGCCTCGCTGCTTGCGCTGATCAATACGGAGCAGCCCTTACCTCACGCGTTCAGCGTCACCTAGAGATCGCCGACGAGCAATTGGTACTCGGGCTACGCGCTTCCCTGCTCGGAGCGATGCTCGCCGGCCAGGCGCACCCGGGGATGGAAACCACCGCTCTACTCACCGCTGTTCTGGACGAAGGCCAGGGATGGGAGCGGGGAGACGTCGGGTTGCGGACGAAGCAGTGGAATGACGTCTTGAAGCGTCACCTCGATGCACGTCCTGATCTCATTGAGCGGTTGAGGGAGGCTGTTGGTGTCGCTCAGGGCGTGACCGGCGCGGTGAGGATGATTGACGCTGCCCGGATGCTTCCGCTCCTCAAGCAGGCGGCGGCTCAGTGGGAATGGACGGTCGACGGGACGCAGGTTCCCTCTTGGGTACAGAAGGCGGTGACGGGATTTGCCGCGCTGCCGACCCTGGTGGATGACCAACTCGCCCAACTTGAGGAACGGCTGGGTCAGGTCCGACGCCGTCACCCTCGTGGCACCAACAGTGCACACACCCTCTCGGCAATTGAGGGCGCTCTCACCGCAGCGAAGGAGGTTGGCGGGTTGATGCCCCTCGGAGTTGATCAGACACTCCGTTTCGAGGCACTCCTTGAGCAGGGCAAGCAGGCCGAATGGAGCACGGTCTCAGCACTCGAGGACGACATTGCCCGGGCATCAGACGACAGCAGGACTGACCGCGCCAGACAGGCCGCCCGCATCGCTGCTGCAGCGCAGGATCGGGGCACAGCCATCCAGGACATCCACCTCCTGCTCTCCGAGAGCGAATCATGGCTGGAGGCTGCGCTGAGAAGGGCTGAGGCGCGAGCGGGCACCACCGCAGTGGACAGTGTCTCGCTCGCTATGCAGACCGTCCTCGGCGAATGGAGTGAGGTAGCAGAACTGGCCTCCGGTGCGCCGAAGTCGATCGAGGATCCTGTCGTGCAGGAGGGAGAGAGCGAGTGACGCAAAGTCCCGTGTATGAGATGGCGCTGCAACTGCAAGATCGCGCCAGGCAGTTGGCTGAGGGAGAGGCTGGAGAGAAGGAAGCAGCCCGGGTTTCATCGCGTATCACCGAACTGAGTGCACGATTGGCAGAACTTCGCAAGGAAGTCACAGTGGCGCTCGCGTTGAAGGAGCAGGGTGCAGCCACGGGTCCCAGCCTGTCGGCTGCCAGCGACGGACTGGAGTCGTTCGCGAAGCGCGCACAGAGTGGATGGCCCGGGGACCAAGCGTTCAACACGGCCAAGCGCAAGGTCCAAGCAGCAGCCGTGGCAATCCGCGAGGAGAACCTCGCAGCATGGGCCGATTGGTCCGGTCGACGCCTCGCTTCTCTTCCCCTGGCACGGATTCCGATGCTGCCGCCGACAGAGCAGGCATCGGCTCGATCTCGTCGCTTGGACCTCGAACGGGCTGCGTCCGCCAAGGCGGTCACCACAGGAGACATCACCCTGTTCGTGACCAAATGTGAGGCTCTCGCGGAATCGCTGCGCGACGCGAAAGAGCCTCCAGTCGAACTCCTCGCGCTGCTGGAGCGGCTCGACACTCGGCCTGCCCCAACTCTCCTCGACATCACAGATCAGGAAATCGCCCTCCTGCGCGAATTCGCCATGGACGGCCAGGTCACACTGACAAGGAAGGGCGCGTGACACAGCTTTTCGATCAAGGGTTCGCCAATGCGCTCCTGAACCGGCTCGAAGATCGCGAACTCCCGCTGCTCTCATGGGGCGTGACGGAAGGCTCGCTTTCCGAGGCCGAGGTGCTGGAGACCATCGACGAGCTACTTCTCACACGGCAAGACGCACCATCCGGCGCCTCACCCGACGAGGTTCTTGAGGAGTGCCTCGAGCGAGCCCTGCTCCTCGAGGTACCGGTCCCCGTCGTCTCCCCACCGCGGTACCGCACCCGCATAGCAGAGACCTTGAGGCTGACAGCTGGGCTTCGGCAGCTCTTTGTACGCGGCGGTTGGTCCTCGCCGCCGGAACGAGGCTGGTGGCGGCAGCAGAAGCGACTGGTTGCCGACTACCGGCTCCACGTAGCCCCACGACGCTACCCCCGCCGTGACATCCCCGCGGATGTCGCCCTGGCCGAACTGGGCAATCTTGATCACTGGCGCGACCTCCAGCACTCTGTGGCAGCGGCCCACGTCGGGAGCTACAAGCTGGCACGCTTCCAGTTGAAAGCGACCCGTGCTGTATTTACGGCGCTCGGTGGTCGACGCTCAACAGGAATCATCGTCGGCGCCGGCACAGGTAGCGGCAAGACACTCGCCTTCTACCTGCCGGCGTTCGCCGCCATGGCAGAGCACGCACGCCCAGGCACAAAGCCGCGCGTGCATACCCTCGCGCTCTACCCGCGATTGGAACTGCTTCGCGATCAACTGCGAGAAGCAGTTCGTGCGGCTGAAGGCGTAGAGCCCGCCCTGCGTGCCCAAGGACGCCGTCCCCTGCGAATCGGCGCACTCTACGGCAGCACGCCATGGAACATCAGTGATCCGAAGTTGCAGCCCGGGAGCCAGGCCCGCGGAGCCTGGGCGCGAACCGCAGACGGGACCATCTGCCCGTACCTGCCCTGCCCCAACCCCGATTGCGGGACGGGCGACCTGGTGTGGTCAGACAGCGACCGGCTCCAGCGCCGCGAACGGCTCACCTGCGCGAAGTGCGGCTACACGATCAAGGACGGTTGCCTGGCACTGACGCGAGACTCGCTGAAGGACAAGGAGCCCGACCTCCTCTTCACCACCACGGAAACGCTCAACCAGGCCAGCGGCAACAGCAACCTTGAGCGGCTGCTTGGCTGGTGCGGCGCCAACCCCGGTCCCGCCCTTGTCCTGCTCGACGAGGTTCACACCTACACCGGTGTGCACGGTGCGCAGGTCGCTCTCCTCCTCCGCCGCTGGCGGGATGCGGTCGATCGGCCCGTCACGTTCGTCGGGCTGAGCGCCACGCTGCGAGACGCCAAGCACTTCTTCGCGCAGCTCACAGGACTTCGTCCGGGCGACATCGAGTCGATCGAGCCGGCCGAAGCTGAGTTGGAGGCCGAAGGCCGCGAATACGCCATCGCCCTCCGCGGGGACCCGGTCGCCGGGGCGAGCCTACTGTCGGCATCGATCCAGACAGCGATGCTCTACGGGCGGGTGCTGGACCTCGAAAGCGACCGCTTCCTATACGGCTCAAAGGGCTTCCTGTTCACGGATGACCTCGACGTCACCAACCGCTTCTACGACGACCTCCGTGATGCCGAAGGCGGCCAGACCCGGACCGGTCGCCGTAACGGTTGGGACCCGGTGCTCGCAGGCCTTCGCTCCCCGGATCGGGACGAGCACGGTGCCCGGTACCGCGAAGGACAGTCCTGGGATCTGGTCGAGAAGATCGGGCACGACCTCGATCCCAGCCTCCGCCTCCATCACCTGCGCATCGGCCGTACGTCATCGCAGGACGCGGGCGTCGACCACGACGCGGACCTCACAGTGGCCACTGCCTCGCTGGAGGTAGGCTTCAACGACCCACGCGTCGGACTGGTCTTGCAGCACAAGGCGCCTCGGGATGCCGCCGCGTTCATCCAGCGCCGCGGCCGGGCCGGACGTCAGCGCGGGACTCGTCCCATCACTGTGGTCACGCTGTCTGACTACGGTCGTGACCGCCTTGCCTACCAGGCTTACGAGACTCTGTTCGCCCCCGAGGTGCCGGCCCGAACACTGCCCGTGGGCAACCGGTTCGTCCTGAAGATCCAAGGTGCGCAGGCTCTTCTTGACTGGACGGCCCGTAAGCTCCGGCGTCGGAACCCATGGGCCGACCCTCGAAAGCTGCTGGAGGCCCCATACAGCAATGCCACGCAGAAGCGGGACCCGGCATCCGAAGACCTGCTCGCAGACCTGCTCCAGGCTCTCCTCGACGATTCCGGACTCCAGGATGACCTCGCCAACCATTTGGTAAAAGCCCTCCAGATCAGCGCAGACGAAGCTCAGGCACTGCTGTGGGAGCAGCCCCGCTCGCTGCTCCTAGCCGTAGTACCGACAGCCCTGCGTCGTTTGCGGAGCCGATGGCACCCGCTGCGTGAAGACTCGGGGGCAAGGGAAGGCGCTCTCCTGCCGGAGTTCGTCACCCAGTCGCTGTTCGCCCCTCTGAATCTGCCAGAAGTGGACCTACTGCTTCCGTTCTCCGAGGGCGACAGCGTCGAGCAGTTGCCCATCGCCCGGGCTCTGCGCGAGGCGGTGCCGGGGCGGGTCAGCCGCCGCTACGGATACCGTCGCGACGAGCATCGGACGTGGCTTCCGCTGCCTCCCGACGGTACGGACACCCTGCCGCTCACTGAAATCGTCCGCGGTCACGATCCCGAGGGGGCCTGGCACCCTCACGGACAAGACGCCTCTGTTGAGGTCTTCCGCCCCCATCAGCTCATCCTCGATCAGCCTCCGCAGGAGATCGACACCCGATCCCAGGGCATTCCTCGATGGGGCACGCAGATCGTTGCCTCCCAGGACGTGCCGCTAAGCCCGGCAGCCGTTCCCTACCCATCTCTGTGGTCTCAGCGCGTCGGGTCGGTGAATTTTGCGACGCATGCCGGCGGCAATCCCATCGAGGTTCGACGTATGACGATGGGTGCAGACTGCGAGGTCGTTCGTAAGCGCGGCGGAAGTGAGAAGCGCACCGTGCGCTACGAAGTGAACGGCCAGCCAGCGGCCCTCGGGTTCCGGCTTGATGTCGATGCGCTCCACGTCAGGCTGCGGCCGCTGGACCTCGCGGATCCCGCTCTCCGTGCGTATCTCGCCTCGCCTCAATGGCGATCGCTGGCGTTTTCGCAGGCAGTCTCCGAAGATCCAACACTCGCCGAAATC
The DNA here is from genome assembly GCF_055560195.1 of Streptomyces sp. NPDC023481. NCBI lineage: Bacteria > Bacillati > Actinomycetota > Actinomycetes > Kitasatosporales > Streptomycetaceae > Streptomyces > Streptomyces sp. NPDC023481. Next base: position 492,155 of record NZ_JBVHJE010000002.1, on the reverse strand, counting down.
ACGAACACGTTCCAGCGTGAGTGGCTGGCCCAGGTCTATATGACCGCGTTCGCCTTGGCCGGTCTCGACGGTATGCGTACCGGCGAGCAGGTGCGGGCTTCGCTCGCCAACGGATCATGGAGCCAAAATCTCGCTGAGATCTTCAAGGTCCTCTACCGGGACAACAGCGACTCCGAACAGCCCGTGGACGGTGATCGTCTCGTCGCTGCCCTCCTGGAGTTGTCCCACGACACCCGTGTAATCGCCGCCCTCGATAGGGCCGCGGAACTCCTGGTGGCGCCCGACGTGGCTGTGCTGACCGAAGAACTGGCTCAGCGGGCGTACCGAGACACCCTCGCAGCTGCAATAGCCAGCGCGGCGCAGCGCGCCTGCCCCGACGCACAGGAAGGCGACCTGATCGTCGACGTGCTCCCCGGAGACGGCCCGGGTGACCCGGCTACTGTGTGGCTGAGTGAGACGTCCATCGGGGGCCTGGGCGTCGTCGAGCACCTCGTGCAGTACTACACCGAAGACCCACGCCGCTTCTGGGGGCTTGTTGCCAGCGCGTTGGCTCCAAGCGATTACGAGTACGTCGACGCGACGCTGACTCGTCTCCTACAGCATCTCATTCAGGAACCCAGCGGCGAGGCCGCCGACGCGATAAGGGCTCTTCGCGGTGCTGATGATTCGACGGCAGCGGCTGCTGCGCTCCAAAGGCTTCGGTCAGCTTGGGAGCGTCTGGACGGTCCGCCCAGGCGCACGGCGGTGTCGGCCATGTCGACTCGGCTCCTGCGTCCGGGTTCAAGCCCTGATACAGACGCGGTGGCGCTGGGTCTTGTCGACGCCTGGAACGAGTTGGAGCGCCGGCTCGGCGTCGAGGTTGACGCCCGCGTTGTGGCATACGCAGCCGGGAAGGGCCGCCTCTTGTTGCCCAGTTCGCAGGTAACCGCCGACCAGGCGTTCAGCCTGCTGTGGCCTCGCGGACGACAGGCCCGAACCCAAGATCTCCAGCACTATCAGCCCTACGTAGGGGCGCCCGTGCTTGACCGGCTTCTCGTGCAGGTCGCGCACGACGAGCGCATCGCGCAGATCGACGTAACCGAGTCCGACTGGGCCCTGACGTATCAGAAAGCGATGTCTGAAGGCGCTGCGGTACATCTCGTGTGTCCCGCGCGCGAGGGTTCAGCGATGGCACAGGCCCTCGTACGCGTCCCAGCTCTGCCAGTAGACCGGGACGTCCTGCGGGTGTACGGCGAGGTCCGCGGCTTCGCCCGCCAAGGTGATCAACTTCAAGTTCGAGTGGAACTTCGGGAGGCAGCGCAGTGAGCGTCCTGGAACGGACGGTCCGCATCGGAGCGGGTACGGGTCTTCGGGTCGATGCAATGCTGTCGTCCGCTTTGATCGCCGAAGTGGTGAACCCAAGCAGTGAGATTTGGCTGGTCTCACCGTGGATCACGGATATTCAGGTTCTGGACAACAGCCAAGGCGCATACGACTCGTTCTTCGGCGATGTGCCTCCGCTGGACTGGCGGTTGTCCGAGGCCTTGATTCAGATCGCGAGCCGAGGGACACGCGTTCACGTGGTGACGCGACCAGACCCCCACAACGCACCCTTCCTACGAAGGCTGGAGTCGGCAACGGAGCGCGACTTCATCCGCATTGTGCTGAACCCGGATGTGCATGAGAAGACACTCTGTGGTGATGAATGGATTCTGACTGGATCGATGAACTACACCGTCCGTGGCATGGCAGTCAACGATGAATCGGTCACGTACAAAGTCGGCGGTCCAGAGGCAAGCCAGGCCCGGCTGGACCTGAGGCAGAGGTGGGGTGCCGGCGCGTGAATCAGATCCAGCAGCGCACGCGCGAGCAGTCCGAGCACTTCTTGCAGACGTTCTTCGGGGCAGGAAACGGGGTCTGGCCGGACCTCGACCCGGACTACCGGCACGGCCACCGGACCCTACCCTTCGTGCAGGCGTTTCGGCGCGGTGACGATGCTCCCATCGTGCTGCCCCGCACGTACCCCAGCGGGGATCGTCGGTTCGTGATGTACGTCATCGCGAGAGACACAGTGGACGCGGCGAAGACGGCTGAGTTGATCCGTGCTTTCGCTGGCCCGACGTACATCGCCTACAACCCGTTGTGGGGCCTGCGTCCCGCCGAACTCGACCCCGACGATCCCATCGAGAAGGCCATCCTGGACCACTTCGGGCTCGGGGTAACCTTCCGTCTCACCACCGGCAAGACCCCTCAGCACCGCACGAACCTAGCTGAGGCACTCCAACTGATGCAGCGGACAGTCGCAAACCGGCCGCCCAGGTTGTGGCGACTCGCCAAGCCCATGGGACGGCTCTTGGCCGAGTTCGAAGCGTCGCTGTCGGCAGGTGGCGAGTCGGCATCTCTTGATGTGCTGGAGCAGTTGGCCGCAACCGGCGGCATTACTGCAACCAATCTGGCCAACTTGCATATCAAGAGGCTGGACCGGTTGGGGCGCAGTGCAGATGTACTTGCATTCCCCGGGCTACTTGACATTGTTCGCCAGAACCCGCCTGCTCCAGTCCGGGAAGCGATTCTTAATGCCATCTATTCGGTGGCGTTGGAGAAGCCGCTAACGGAGAACGATCTAGATGCCGCGAAGAGCAGCCTGATCGAAGCTGGCAGGGTGATCCCAGATCTACTCTCCGGCGAGTTCAGCACTTTCGGACCCCAGGCCATGACAGTGCTATTGCTTGCAGCCAGAGTCCGTGAGGACATGGCGGTCTTGCAACGCCTTGTAGCCGCCACCCAGCACAGCGGCCATGACAGCGCAATCCCGTCGTCCGTGTGGAAGCACGTCGTGGAACTGCTGGAGCAGGAGAAGACGACCGAGGCGTCAGCAGACCTGCTCCCCGAACAGCAGCCAACGTTGGTCGAGTCGACAGTCGCGCTTGCGCTGGAACCTCACGTACCGGTCGAGTCCTGGGGCGATCTCTTGAAGGCGATCGCAGAGGGGAGTCCCGAGGGCCAGGCCGTCCTGGAGGACCGCAGATGGGTGGACTGGCCCAGTCCGGCGACCGAAGATGCGACGTTCGCTGAGTTCCTGGACGGCTTGCAGGACCATGAGGCAGACCGTGTGTGGAGCGGGGTAGGCGCCTTCATCGATGCCATTGGGTATGAAGCACCCGCAGGGCAGACGGCCCACGCCTTCATTCGCAATGCACTGACCTTCGACCGGTTCGGCCCGGGGGATCTCGTCGTCCTCCAGGCCCTGATGGAGATTGCTCTACGAGCGGCACCCACCGAGGCCGAGTACAGGGACCTGTTGGAGGAGATTGGGGCGGAGCGGAGCAGGTGGGTGGCTGCCGAGCGGGCAGCGATCGCCCTCGACTTCGTCGACCGGCTCTTCCTTGCGGCATGTCCCAGCGAGGATGCTCGCAGCAACCTGGCGTATGCCCTGCTGGAGCCACTGTGGCTGCATCAGCAACGCCTTGACGCAGCCGACTTGGCGTTCGCCAAGCGTCTCTCCCAAGAACTCGGCATCGAGTTTGCGTGGGAGTCTCCTGCCGGTGATGAAGCCGATGACGAGCTGGCGACCCTACCGCCGCTGACACTCCTGCTGTACTCGTTGGATGAGTCCGTCCTCGCCCGCTGCCAGGAAGAGGTCAAGCAGCTCGCGCCGGCGGTGAAGGTCGTGACGGCCTCGGATCATGTCGGTTCGCCGCAACTCCGGCAGAAGGCCCGTTCAGCGGATGTGATCGTCCTGGCGACTCGCTGTGCGAAGCACGCTGCAACCGGCTTCATCGATCAGAACGCGGAGACAAAGCACATCGGGTACGCGAACGGCAGTGGCTCGGCTTCTCTTCTTCGGGCTGCCATCGACACGCTTCGCGCTGCTGCTGCGGCGTCTTGACGACATGGCGGCCGCCCCACAAAGGTGGGGCGGCCGCCATCGGGGAGTGCCGTCGGGCACTACTTCGTGACCAGAGCCTGCAGGTGGCTGCTGAGCAGACGTACGTGGCTCATGGTGTTCTGGAGGCTGTTCCAGCCGTACTCCTGGCCATCCGAGAACTTCCAGGTGCCGGAGGTCCAGGCCACGTGGTCCTCCAGGGCTCGGAGGGTGCGCCGAACCTTGTCCCATTTGACCTTTTCAACCGGGGTGCCCGAAGTCAGCCGGTCCATAACGAAGCCCATGGCCTGAATGCCGACACCGTGGGTCAGCCTCGACTCCTTGGGAGGCTTCCCCCACGCGTCCTCGAAGATGTCTGCCACTGGCGTCCAGAAGGCCGTCAGGTGAGCCAGCATCCGCTCTTCGTCGCCCGTACCGTCGGTGGCGTTCCGGTACTGGTACAAAGCGCCTTCGTAGATGCTGTATTCCAGCATCTTGAGGACGCTGTTGTCCTTGATGTTGCCGTTGGGCGACGTGGGGCTGCTGATCCTTCCACTGAAGGGGCCGTCCCCCATGTTCAGCAGGACCATGAGCTGCGCGGCGAGTTGGCGGCGGGCATACGAGCGCGGCAACTGGCCGGTGGTCTCGGGAAGAAGCTCGTACACAAGCCCCTTGGGGAGCGGCTTGGTCGAGTTGACCAGGATGAACTGCGACCGCTGCTCCTCCTGCGACGCGATGAAGCCGACGGCTGCGACTGGGAACTCTGCGAGGTCGGCGTCCCTGATGGCGGCACTGCGCTGCTGTCCGTCCACCAACCAGGCCGGCTTCTGGTCATCAGCAAGTGACTCATCGACTGGGATGATCAGCTCGCCGGGGATGGAGTACTTCACATCGCCGCCGCGGACTGCCGGTTCGAACGTCACCCGCTCGTCGAAGGCCAGCACTACAGCGTTGGGAAGCATCGCTCCCTCTGACTCGAGGTAGCGGCGGATCGAGCGGATGTGGCTGAGGACCTCTGGCCGCTGGTATCCCTGCAACTGCTTCTTGCCGTCGCGGCGGATGCGCGAGACGGAGGCGAAGTCGTGCAGTTTTTTGCCATCGACAGCGAAGCAGTAGATCTCCTTGCTGCCTTGGAGCACCTTGAGCGCGGGAACCTTCAACACGTAGCGGTCGGCCACATCATCTCCTGTTTGAGTTGCTTTGAGTACTATGCGCGGTCTGGGCGATTATGTGAGCGGCAGCTTGCGCATCTTGGCTTCGAGTACCGTCATGTTATGGAATCCGCGGCGCTTGTTTCGCTCCGTTCCACGGAAAATAACCATCTCGATCTTGTGCTTCCTGCACAGATCGCATGAGCAGTGCGTCCAGGGGCGGTCAGCGAGGGTGGCCTCGTACTTTTCGACCTTCTTCAGCTTCTTCTCGTCGCCGAGGAGGGACTGGTACGCGCGCAGCGCATCCATGACTTCCTGAACTTCGACGCCGTCGTCTGCGTCGTACCGGCGAAGCAACTTGAGGCATTCTCGTTCAGCCTTCATGGCCTCGGATTGCGAAACCACCCCCGCCAGAATCAGCCGCTTGAGGGCGAGATTTCCATCGACCTGGGGAACCCTGATCGCCATGTATGCGCGGTCGGCTGTGTGATAGTTGTTCCGCTCGTCCATGAAGGCTTGACGGAACGCCGACGTGCTGTCGAAGCTGGTCACATGGTATTTAACGAACCGTTCCATGCTATCGACGCGAGTGATTCCGAGCAGATGAAATTCAACGCCGTCCTGGCGAACGTCAGAGATTCGCTCGAGGCATGCGATGATTTCCGGTGTCTTCAGCGGGACCATGCCACCTAGCGCGATCCTCTTGTATCCCATCTCTTGAAGCCTGGAGACACTGTCCGCGTAACTGTCCGGACTCCAGCCCTGAGCCGCACCCACTGGCTCAAGTCTCTTCTTCCCCTCCGGCATCAGCTTATTGCGGCTCGTGACAGCCTTGATGAACTTTTCCGCCAAATCAAGTGAAATCTCGCGACGCTTAACCCATGCCGGATCGGCGTCCTTCTCGGGAAGGTCGGGCTTGTAACCAAAGATCACGTGGTCAATGCTGATTCCCGAGTCGAATCCGCATTTATAGTAGAAGTCGAGGACTTCATCGATACTGTACGGCGGGTACTCTTGATCAATGTAGTTGAATGCCCCGCAGTCGCCGAGGCTTCTCATCGTGTCGGGCAGCCCAAAGAAGTGACTCACTCCGTCTCGGTAGAGTCGGTCCCGCTGTCCAGTAGTGTACTTTCCGGCGTATTTTCCGGCCCCGTTTACCGTTCCGTCTACGATGGCCTTGCTGACCAGTATCCCGTCGTACGGCGCTGGGTTAACCGCTTGGTGGGCGTACAGATCGTCCCTCTGCCGGACTCGATGATACGGGTATTCGTCGTTGATGAAATCGTACCCCGGGCTGATTTGGTCCTGACTGTCTGGGAAATAGAACTTCACGACGCGCTCATCCTCGACTGAAGGTAGATCCGGATCAAGACGTTTGACAGAGTGCTAATATGGCGGGGTGTGTTTTGCAAGTCGTTCCATGGGATGTTGAGTTCTGGCCAGCGCCCCTTGGTCCAGTGACAGTGAGGCTTGACCAGTTCCAGCTCTGCCATGGCCTTGTCGTAGGCGTCTTTCGACCCGACTTCTGCACTCAACAGCACACGGTCCATTATCCGGTCCATGAGGCGCCCCATTGACCTAATTCCGACACCATGCATGAGGCGACTCTTTGCCGGCGAGAGACCCCAAGCCTCTGGGAAGGTATCCCTGACCGCAGTCCAGTAGACGACGAGAATATCTCTCATCGCTGCGGTGTCGGTCGTCCCGTTAGAGAGGTTCTTGTACGGAAAGAGGACTCCGGAGGGAGAGAGTGACTCCTCGATCGCGGAGATGAGGCTGTTGTCCTTGACGACGGCCTCAGATCTTCTGTCCCCGGTCGTCGAGGCCTGTTTGATCAGCCCCTTGAACGGAGAGTCGCTGTCCTGGTTTAGAGCATTGACAAGTGCGGAGGGAAGTTTCCGAGCGGACAGCCTGGTGGGTAGCTTGGTGTTGACCTCTGGCAAGAGTTCTGACACCAGATTGCTGGGAAGCGGCGACACGGTGTTGACCCGAAGGAACTGGTCGCGTTGCACTTCGAGGTCCTCAGCGACAAATCCTGCAACGGTGATAGGAAGCTTCGACCGCTTCGTGCGTGCGAGGGCAAGGCTTCGTTGTTGCCCATCCACGATCAGGGCAGGGCGGGGTGCGTCATCGGAATCCGGTAGCGGAATCTCGATGGTCCCGATGGTCGCCAAGCCATCGGTGGTGTTGGGCCCTCGGCTGCCCTTGAAGCGGACCGAGGAGGGAAGGGCGAGGATGAGACCGTTCGGGAAGAGGACGTCTTCGCCGTCCAGGTAATCAAGAATCTGCTTGACGTGGTGCTTCTTCTCAGGGCGCTGGTAGCCGAGCAACTTCCCGGCCTCGTCACGGGAGATTCGGGCGACGTCAGCCACACGATCTACCTCTCCGGCTTCAAGGGCGAAGAGGTAGAGGGGGATGCTGGGGTTCTGCTCGATGCGCAGGGCTCTGCGCCGGATAAGGTTCTCGGTCACGGCTCACCCCATGGTCTTGATGTACAGGTTGGCGAAGCGGCTCTGTTCACAGGCCTGGCCGCCGTCTCGAAGCAGACGAAGGAGTCGCGTCCGAGAGATGCCGGGATGGGACGAAGTCTCCTTCCGGATGAAGGCGATCACTTGGTCATCGGTCATCGGTCGGCGGTTGTGTTGCTCGGGCCTCGACTCACTGGCGGCCCATTTGTTCCAGGAGTCGCTGGTGGCCGTTGAGGTGAGTTGACCTTCCTGGCAGTGCTGGAACCACGTCGCGGCCATGCGCACGTTCAGGCTCGTCAGTGTTCCGCCCAAGGTGCGCCTCAGCCCTGCGTCGGCGGGGACTCTTTGGATGCCGGCGATTTCTTCCACTCCGCCGAAGAGGAGGGCCTCGCTGGCGACGTCGGCCAAGGCACGAAGTTCCGCATCCATGGCCTTTGCGTAGGTTTCAGAGAGGACCAAGAGGACAGGGCTGGCCTTGCCAAGCTCCTGCAGCGTTGCCCGACCGGTTCCCTCTTGGAGTTGGCTCCACCACAGGGCGCCGTCTTCTGGAGTGGTCGCTACTGAGTCGGCATGTCGGGTGCTGAAGGTTGCCGCGTAAGAGGGGGCGAAGGCAGATACCGGCTGAAGGCCTAGGCCAGCGGAGGCCACCCAGAGGTCGGCCTTGAATCCGGCCTGAGCAGCCGCCTCACTGAGCCGGCGCGCCTGGGTCCAATGGTCGCCGCGGTAGAGCTCGGCGAGCGAGTGCGTGTGAGCCGCACTGTTGATGCGCTCGCTCCAGAGCGCGGCGCGCTCCTTCACGGGCCCTGCGGGAAGCTGCCTCGCCTGCAGTTCGGTCTCTGGCACAGCAGCCTTGCGGTCCGTGCATGTGACGACCAGCGTTAGTTGCCTCACGCAGCCCCTACTCCCCGACGCCTCTAACTGGAAGATTGTTGTCGTTACTCTACCTGTCAGTTTTCACGCTAGGGTTCACCCGTACACATGAGACCTAGATAGGGAGCAGGCATGGCGGAGCGTCCCGCGATCGTTCTTCTGAGTGGCGGGCTGGACTCGACGACTGTTCTGGCAATCGCCAAGGACCAGGGCTACACGCCGTACGCGCTGAGCTTCCGCTACGGCCAGCGGCACAGTGTGGAACTTGAGGCTGCGAAGCGCGTAGCCGCGGCGCAGGGGGTTGCGCGTCACGTGATCGCGGACATCGATCTGCGAGTTTTCGGTGGCTCCGCGCTCACGTCGGACATCGAGGTTCCGAAGCACGAGTCCCTGGATACCGCTGACGACAAGGGCATCGACAGCAGCGTGCCGATCACCTACGTTCCGGCGCGCAACACGATCTTCCTGTCCTTCGCGCTGGCCTTCGCGGAGACGGTCGGGGCGAGTGACGTCTTCACCGGCGTGACTGCCGTCGACTACAGCGGCTACCCGGACTGCCGGCCTGAGTACATGCAGGCGTACGAGCAGATGGCCAACCTGGCCACCCGCGCCGGAGTCGAGGGCACGCAGAAGCTCAAGCTGCACTCCCCGCTCATGACCATGTCGAAGGCTGACATCGTCCGTGAAGGGCTGCGCCTCGGCGTGGACTACTCCCTGACGTCCTCGTGCTACGACCCGGACGAGCAGGGACGGGCCTGCGGGCACTGCGAGACCTGTCTGCTCCGACTCAAGGGCTTCGCCGAGGCTGGCGTCACCGACCCCGTGCAGTACCAAGGCGCGTGAGAATGACCTACCAGGTCAAGGAGATCTTCTACACCCTGCAAGGCGAAGGGAGCCACGCAGGCCGGCCGGCCGTCTTCTGCCGCTTCTCCCGGTGCAACCTGTGGACGGGTCTGGAGAAGGATCGTCACCGTGCGATCTGCCAGTTCTGCGACACAGATTTCGTCGGAACTGACGGAGAAGGTGGCGGCAAGTTTCGGAGCCCGGACGACCTCGCTCAAGCAGTCGAAAACGCGTGGCCTTCGTCCTCCAGAGAGCACCGCTTTGTGGTGTGCACGGGTGGTGAGCCGCTCCTGCAACTCGACGAAGCAGCGATCGATGCGCTGCATGCCCGCGGCTTCGAGGTGGCAGTCGAGACGAACGGCACGCGTGTGCCCCCCAAGGGCATCGACTGGCTCTGCGTCAGCCCCAAGATCGGCTCTGAGCTGGTCGTGACCAGCGGTGACGAGTTGAAGTTGGTCTACCCCCAGTTGGGAGGTGACCCCCGTCAGTTCGAGCAGTTGGACTTCCGGTACTTCCGGCTCCAGCCCATGGACAACCCTGACGTTGAAGCCAACACCAGGGCGACGGTCGAGTACTGCATGAAGAACCCGCGCTGGATCCTCTCTCTCCAGACGCACAAGTATCTGGGAATTCAGTAATGGAAATCTTCCGCGAGTTCACGTTCGAAGCCGCGCACCGCCTGCCCCGGGTTCCCGAGGGACACAAGTGCGCACGCCTGCACGGCCACTCTTACAAGGTCATCGTCCATGTAGAGGCGCCCGTGGACCCTGAGGCGGGTTGGGTCATGGACTTCGGGGACCTCAAGAAGGCCTTCAAGCCCATCGAAGCGCAGCTCGATCACTACTACCTCAACGACATCGAGGGCCTGGACAACCCGACCAGCGAGGTCCTCGCCCGCTGGATCTGGGATCGGCTGAAGCCGGCCCTGCCTGACCTCTCTGCGCTCACGGTCCGCGAGACGTGCACCTCCGGCTGCACCTATCGGGGCGAGTGAGCATGCACGACATCCAGAACGAGACCGATGCCCGAGGTATCGAGATCGACGACGTAGGCATCAGCGGCCTTCGGTACCCGCTGTACTTCGAGGACGGTCACCTCCGCCAGGAGGGCGTCGCCGAGATCGAAGTAACCGTGCGGCTCCAGCACGACCGCCGCGGAACCCACATGAGCCGCATGGTGGCCTTCGCTCATGAGCACCTGCGCCGGTTCGATCCCCGCAAGCTGCCGTACCTCCTGAAGGTCGGGGCGGACCTCCTGGATGCACCAGCATTCGCTGTGGCGATCGATGTTCCCTTGAGTACGACCGTGGTGGCACCTGCAAGCGGTCAAGAATCGCTGCAGGTCCACGATGTCCGCTTCGAAGGCCGCTGGGACGACGGTGCCGCGACGGTGATCACCTCCGTCACCACCGAGGTGACCAGCCTCTGCCCGTGCTCGAAAGCTATCTCGGACTACGGTGCGCACAATCAGCGCAGCCGAGTCACCCTTTCCGTGACGGGAGACGGAGATACGCCGTACCCCTTCGGCGTACAGCAGGCCGTAAGGCTCTTGGAGCGGTGCGCGTCCGCGCCGGTCGTGCCCTTGGTCAAGCGCCCCGATGAGCGAGTGCTGACGATGCAGGCGTACGACCACCCCATGTTCGTCGAGGACATGGTGCGGAAAGTCAGCCACGACTGCCGGGAGCGAGGTCTTCGTCACCGTGTGAAGGTCCGCAACCTGGAAAGCATCCATAGCCACGACGCCGTCGCTTACGTCGCTGGATGATCTCTACGGCCGATGTAGGGACCTGCACCCATCGTTCTGCTCATTGCATTTTCCCTGGGGCTCCTTCCAGAGGGAGGGGAGTTGGGTCGTGAGGCCGTGCTGTGCGGCTGACCCGAGCGGCAGGCAGGGGACGGACGGACCGTTCGCCGAGTTCGATCGCGCCACACTTGGTGCCGCGAGCGCGGCGAACGCCCGCCTGGTTCTGCCGCTCGTCACCTCCTGCTCCGTCACCCGAAGCGAATCGGGAGCTCTCCAGTGACAGCGACACGAAGGTTGTACGACAGTTGTACAACCTGAAGCCTTGGTGTTGCGGGTGTGAGCATTGGGCCCACAGCGCCCCGCACCGGACGCCTCGTAGGCGGGAGCGCAGCAGTTAGGGTGCGGCATATGGCGCGTCTCCTGGTTCTCTTCGACCTCGACAACACACTCGTGGACCGACGGAGAACGCTGGCTGACTGGTCCGCCGAGTTCACCGCCCGGCACGGTCTGGCTGACGAGGAGCGGGCGCACGTGCTGGGCATGGTGGCCGAGCGGGCCTATCCGTCCACATTCGAAGTGATCCGCGCCCGGTACCAGTTGCCCTTGTCGACCGTCGAGTTGTGGCGCGCGTACTGCGCCGACATCGCGACCTCGGTCTCGTGCCCGGAGGAGATCCTCGACGGCTTGGACGAGCTGCGTGGAGCCGGCTGGCGGGTGGGTGTAGCGACCAATGGTGCGGTGGACATCCAGCGCGCCAAGTTGAAGACCACTGGTATCGCCGAGCGTGTGGACGGCGTCTTCGTCTCCGAGGAGGCTGACGCACGCAAACCGCAGCGTCGGCACTTCGCTTTGGCTGCGGCCCGCTGCGGCGCCGTGCTGGCCGATGGTGGCTGGATGGTCGGTGACAACCCCGTCAACGACATCGGCGGCGGACGCTCCGCGGGGCTGCGCACTATCTGGGTCGGCAACAGCCGCTCATGGTCGCTCGCCGACCCTGATCCAGACCACACGGTGCCCCATGCGCGCGCCGCCGTCGACCGCCTGCTTCTGCACGGCGCCGACCAGGCAAGGGCCACGGCATGACGTACACCGTCGGACTGCTGCACCCCGGCAGCATCGGATCCGCCTTCGGCTCCCAGTTGCGCTCATGCGGCCACACCGTTTTGTGGTCTCCTGAAGGACGCAGCGACACTACTCACCGCAGGGCTGAGCACGCGGGTCTCGAACCCGAGACACTGCCCGAACTCGTCTTCCGCTCCGATGTGCTGCTCTCCCTGTGCCCGCCGGCCGCCGCGGAGGAGGTGGCCGCCCAAGTGGCCGAGCTCAGTATGGCCGGCGCGGACACGATCTATGTCGAAGCGAACGCCGTCGCGCCGCCGCGCGCGCAGCGCATCGCCGACCGCCTGGCCCCCATGCCGGTCATCGACGCCGCGGTGGTTGGATCGCCTCCGGTGGGCGGCAAGACCCCCACGCTCTACCTGTCCGGCCCCAGAAAGCAGGCCGACAGGATCGCCGAAATCTTCGCTGGAACCGATGTCCGGCCTCACGTCCTGGGGGACAGCATCGGCCAAGCCTCCGCACTCAAGCTCGCGTACTCCAGCTACCAGAAGGTCTCCCGTGTCCTCGCCGCCGTGGCGTACGGAGCAGCTGAATCGTACGGAGTCGCGGACGAACTGCTGGTGATCGCGGCCAAGCGCACCCGTAGCTACCTTGCGGAGACCGACTACATTCCCAAAACCGCCGCGCGCGCCTGGCGGTGGGGCCCGGAGCTTGAGGACGCGGCGGCCCTGCTCGCCGATGTCGGCCTGCCGGACTCCCTTATGCACGCCGCTGCCGCGACGCTCGCACGGTGGAACGGCAACAAGGACGAGCGCCTGGACATCGCCGAGGCGCTGGAAACCCTGCGCGGTGAGCGAGATCAGGACGACCCGAGTTGAGCTGACAGCACTCGCTGGGTCGCCGAGTCCTGGCCTCAGGCGCGAGGGGACGTTGTGCGGACGATGTCGTCGATCCTCTTCGCGGCTTCACGGGGCGCCGTCGTATCCGTATCCACGCGCAGCTCCCACTGCGCCCGCGGATGAGCCGCAAGATCGGCCTCGGTGGCGTCCCACGCGGCCAGCCGAGCCGCGGTGTCGTTGTCGCCTCGCTGCGGTGAGCGTAGCGCGGTGGTCTGCTTGGAACACCACAGCAGAACGCGCACCCAGTGCGCCGAGAAGAGGGCGGATACCTGCTGCATCCCGGCCATCTGGCCAAGGTGGACAACAGGGGTCCGGCCACCCTCCATGGCCTGCTCGAGGCCAGGCTGATCAACGATGTAGATGTTGCCGTACCGCTCGTTGCGGTAGATGACGTCACCACGGGCTTCCAGGTCGGCCAACTGCTCCGGCGTACCCATCCGGTAGTCCTTGGTATTCCCCGCCCCGATCTTGAGTCGGGTGAACCGCACATATCGCGCGTCGAGCTCGGTGAGTACGTCGGTGACCGTGTCCTTGCCTGCCGCCGGCGGTCCGTACAGCAGGATGCCGTGCCTCATTGGAACACCGTCCCGAAGACCTGGCGCACCTGGTCCGTGAGCGATATCGCGGCACCTAGCCGGTTGTCGACGACCAAGTGCGGCACGACAGGCCGCAGATCGGGATCGATCCCGGCGGCGTATGCGTTCCAGTTCTGGAGCTTCCAGCTGTCCCGTGCGGCGGAACGGAAGCTGATGTACTCGTGCATCGTGTCGATGTCGCACTGGATCCAGACGACAGCAACGGTGACGCCACGGGCTTCGCAGCGGTTGATCAGGCGCCGCATCCAGCGAGGGTCGGTTGCCTCGGCGATGAACGGCGCGGTGAGTACGGTGCTGATCGCGCAGTCGATGTTGGCGTAGGCGGTTTCCAGCAGGCACTGGTACTCGAGCGGACGGACCTTCTCCCGGTAGAGGTCGGTGTGCCGGTCGTTCGGGTCGCTGCCCATTTCCACGAGGAGTCGTTCGACGAGTGGGCGCGTGATCGGATCCTTGTCGAGGACGGGCCAGCCAGTGAGTTGGGAGATGAAGCGGGCGAACTCTGACTTCCCGCTGCCCGCATAGCCACCGACCATCATCAGGGTCGGCTTGTTCGGGTCACCGCCGGTGTGACGGCGCTTCCAGGCGTCGAGGATGCGCTGCTGAATGCCCTGTCCGTCGGTGTCCTCCGTACCAGGTGAGAGTTGGAGCAGCGCGCGCTCCACAGCCAGCACGTGGGCTCCAGTGTGTGGTTCGCTCGACGCAGTGAATTTGAGCTTCCTGGCCTCGTCCGGCAGGGCGTTACGGAAGCCGAGTTCGGGCTCGGTCGCGCGGTACAGCAGGCAGTACGCGCGACGATAGTGCGGTCCGGGATAGACCTCACCCTGCTCGTGCTGCCACAGCGTCTGGAAGTTGGCGGCCGGCACCGCGAGTCCCGCAGCCCGGGCCACCTCGCGCAGCTGCTCGCCCGCGCCTTCGAGCGTCAGGCCGTGGGCTTCGCGTTGCTGCCTCAGCTTGTCCGGGCGCCACCCCGGGCGACTCTTCCCCACTGCGCCTACCGCCTGCCCATCCCTGATCACGATCCGGAGCCTAAGTCAGCCTCTCATGAACGCATGTGAAAGCGGATGTTGAAAAGTCAGGTCAGTCGGCCATGAGTTGCTGATGAGCAGCTTCGGCAACGGCTCGTGATACTCCGCACACCTCCGAACCGCTGTCATGGTCACACCGACGCGGTCGTTGTAAGTCCGCCTCTCTCCAATAGCGATCTACTGATGGAGCCTCACCATGCGCTGCCCGAGGACGTGCATACCTTCATCGACGAGTCCGTCTGCGCCGCCGTACCGAGCCCAGCACCCGCATCCTCGCTACGCCGCCGCGGTGAGCTCCCTGGCGCGCTCGTTGAAGTCGGCCACGAGCCGATGACTGCCGAAGGGTCGCATACGTCGTTGAAGGTCATGCACGGCCTCTACGGCACGCGAGGACCTCACCTGTCTGGTCAGGTTCAAAGTGCGAACGCCAGCCGCGTGGGCCGCTTCCAGGTCGTTCCTCTGCAAGTGAGCGACGGCCAGAGCGGCTTGCGACATGGCCCCGCGTCGAGCGCGCTTCTGGCTCCTGGCGTGGTCAATAGACCTGCGGGCGTGCTCGTCTGCGGAAGCCGCGTCCCCAAGGTCCCGGAACGTATTGGCGTGCTCGCCGTGCAGGTAGGCCGGGTCGATGAACGCCGCCCACTCCGGTTCCTCATCCAGCCGTGCGTTCGCGTACGCCTGCTCCGACTCGACCACGGCGCGAGCCGCCGCGGTCTTGTCGCCGAGCAGTGCGAGCGCCCGTGCCTCCAGGCACCAGAGGTCCGCGAGGCAGGCCGGCGAGTTCGCGCGGGAGAGTCCGAGACGCCCCGCTTGGGCCAGGCGCCGTCCTTCGGCGGGATCTCCGAGCAGGGTCGCCTGGTCGGCCATACCCGCGAGCACGTGGGAGCCCAAGGCAGCGTTGCCGGATTCCTCCGCGAGACGCAAGGACTGGATGAGATACCTCTGGGCTACGCCGTGCTCGCCGCTGTCGTAGGCCATCCACCCGAGAAGGTATGTCTGCTCGGCCGCCGCTTCGCAGAGTGCCCGTCGCACGTCATCGCTGTAGGTGCGACGGAGCAGGGGGTAGACGTGCTGGTTCATGTACTCGGCGAGGATCAGGCGACCAGAACCGCCTCCTTGGAGTACGTCCATCTTCTGGAACTCGCCGAACATGTTCTTGACCGCCGTCACGTCCTCAAGTCGTACGCGGGGGCCGGGCTCTGGACTCTGGTCGAGGGTGTTCATCAGCCAGTCGCGCGATGGCCCTATGCCGGCAAGGGCTGCGAACGGCACGCCTGCAAGGAAGTTACGTCGATCCACGTCAGCTCTCCCGAGGTCTGCGACAACCTCCACGGTAGCCGCGTAGGAAGAGTTGTACACGAGCGCGCGTTCAGTGCCCGCGCCTTCGCCGAGCCCGAGATCGTACGTTGTGACCTGGTATCCGAAGTGATCCGAGAACACGGCCGCGATGACGTCGGGTAACGGGTGGCGCGGAATCTGGCCTTCGATCCAGAAGCGGACCCGCGTCGTGCTGGTGGCGACATGAGGCTCGTTCCACAGCAACGCCTTGGCCTTCACGCGTCGCGCCAACTCGCCGCGACTCAGTCCTGAGCGGTCTAGCCAACTCGCAAGCCGATCGTTCGTCATGCAGCACCCCCTGGCCGAGGTAACGGAAACGACACCCTTCGACACCCCTGATCACGGTACCGCGCAACTCCCTTCTGAAGTTGCCTAGTTGTCAGCCAAGCCAGCCACCGGGAGGGCCTGATTCATGATGAGCAGTGCAGGGCAGAGCATGGAGACCGAGCAGCAGCCCGCGTCGCATAGCCACGAGCACGCGCCGGTCCGCCCTACCCGCCTCGGAGTCCTTCAGCGTCAGCTCGGGGGCTACGGGCCGGCGACGGTCAAGCCCAACTCGATCACGCGCTGGGCCACCGACGGCCGGTCAGTGCTCAAGATCTACCGCTGTGTCTCCCCACACGAGAGGCGACGCCGGGAGGTCGAGGCTCTGGCTTTCGCCGCCAACTGGGGGTTCTCTGTGCCCCGCGTCCTGGCGACTGGTGAACGGAAGTCCCATGCCTGGACCGTCCTGTCGACCGTGACCGGGGAGCCTTGTTCATTCAATACGGCCCGCGGGATTCAGGATTACCTCTGTCACGTTGTCTCGACGACCGAGCGGTTACATGGTCAAGTCGTTGGACGACTGCCTCCCGGAGCCGGCTGGACTTGGCAGAAGGGCGACGCGATCAGAAGCAACCGTTGCTTCCTTCTCGACCAGATGTCTCCCGCCTGCCGACGACTGCCATGGTGGAAGTCGCTGGAGGCTTCACTCGAACCTTGCGACACCCGGCCGACGGTTTACCTTCACGGTGACCTCAAACCGGACCATCTCGTGTTCGACGGCAGTCACCTTCACGTTCTCGACTGGGAGGCCAGCGGACGGGGGCCAGCGTCCAGCGATCATGCCGACGCGACCTTCCATCTCATACGTGACCTGATCTACTCGTCGGTTCCAGTCCACCGAATCCCCGTCGGGCTCATCAGCCAACTTCATGTCCCGAGCGCGGTGTTGGCCTGGCGTCTGGCCCTATGGCTCGACCGACGGAGAGTCGGAGACATCCGGCTCCTGCCATCGCATGACCTTTATCGGCTCGTCGCGCATGACGATCCCGCGGCAGCCTGCAGGGAACTCGCTCGAACGATCTTCCACCTGCGCGCGGCCGGTGTTCCGCGCTGAGAACGGCGCTGTCCCGCCCAACGAGGCCCGCGAGTCCCGCACGCCCCCCTTCAAACCCTTCGAATCGGAGTAGGCCATGCAACGAACCAGCTCGACCTTCGGCAACAGCCACGTAGTGATCGAGGCCGGGGTGATCCCCCCCGACGCGACGACCATCGTCGAGCGCAAGGGCCTCGGTCACCCGGATACGCTCGCCGACCACCTCGCGGAGCGATTGTCCCGGGCGTACAGCCGGTACACGGTGGAGCACTTCGGCGCCGTGTTGCACCACAACTTCGACAAGCTGGCGCTCCTCGGCGGTGCGAGTGAAGTCCGGTACGGCGGCGGGCGGATGACCTCTCCCGTGCGTGTGCTGGTCAACGGGCGCGCGGCTCCCATGTGCGGAGGTGAGACCATCCCCGTCACCGAGATCGTCGAGGCAGAGGTAAGGGCGTTTTTCGCCGAGCGCCTGCCGGAGGTAGCTGACCACCTCGACATCGCGTACAACATCACGAGTAACTCAAGCCCTGGTGCGGTACTCACCGGAGACGACGTTCCGGACCGAACTCGCTGGTTCAGCCCGCGGTCGATCGACGACCTCCGCGAGCGTCGGGTGCGCCTCTCGAACGACACATCGCTCGGCACGGGTTGGGCCCCCGAGAGCCCGTTCGAGACCTTCGTTCGCGACCTGGTGGATCACTTCTCAGGACAGAGTGACTTCACGCGGGCTCACCCGTGGTGCGGCTCGGACGTGAAGCTCATGGGCTACTGGGACGGCCAACGCGCGGACATCGTGCTGTGCGTGCCCCAGAAGTCCCGCCATGTCGCGAGTCGAGCCGAGTACATCCAGAACACGGAGGCCATCCTCGCGGAGTGCCGACGCCTCGCCGACAGCAGGCTGCCCGGCGCGGACGCTGACTTCCGTCTCAATGCGCGGGACATGCCCGAGAAGGACGAGCTCTACCTGACGTACACCGGCAGCTCGATCGAATCCGGGGATGAGGGCGTCGTCGGTCGAGGGAACCGCGTCAACGGCCTCATCACGCCTCTGCGACCGATGAACCTGGAGGGAGCCAGCGGTAAGAACCCCGTCTACCACGTTGGCAAGCTCTACAACATCGCGGCTCTCCGGCTCGCCCGCCGGCTCAACGAGGCGACGGGCGAGCACGCAGAGGTGCACCTGGTGAGCACCACGGGGCAGAGGCTCGACCAGCCCTGGCGCGTCCTGGTCCGTCTCGCAGCGCGGGAGCTCGAGGTCGACAAGGTGCAGGCGCTCGTCAACGAGGCCCTGGAGGAGTTCCCGGCACTCACCGACGAGCTCGTTCACGATGGGGTCGTGCTGAGCTGATGACGACGCGGATGCTCGGCAAGGTGCCCCCGGGATGTCGAGAGCGGCTACTCGCTCACTACGGACCGAAGGCTCAGGAGTGGCTCGACGCCGTTCCGTGCGTGCTGGGGCAAGTGGCGGAACGCTGGCAGCTCTCCCTCGGCGGGTACCACGACGCTGGACACGCCTCGGTGATCGTGACGGCTACTGCTCTCGACGGGCGTCCGCTGATTGTCAAGGTGTGGGTGGACCCGGCCCGCTACCGCCACGAGATTCGAGCGTTGCGGCTGTGGGCCGGCGGCCCGACGGCGGACGTCGTTGAGGCTGACGACAACATGGCGGTGGCTGTTCTGGAAATGGTGGGCGGCCGTCCGGGAGGTTCCAGTTGGCGCCAGCGAGAGACACAAGTCGTGGCCGCCGCACTGCAAGGGCTGCACACTCTCGGACGGGCCAGACCCCTCGCGGGTCCCCTCCCCCTCCTCGGTGACTACCTCCGTTTCGAGGTCTTCCCGAGGATCAAGAAGCGGGCGGAAAGCCTCGATCTCGGCTCCTGGCAGCCGCTCGCTGGCCACGAGTTCCAAGCGATCCACAGACTCGGGGAGGGCACAGGTCAGCCCACCGTGCTGCACGGGGACTTGTACCGCGAGAACGTGACGTTCGACAGCACCGGACATCCGCGGCTGATCGACCCGGTGCCCATGGTCGGAGACGCGGTGTTCGACTGGGCCTTCTGGACCGTGTACTACGACCTCGGTCGTGAGACGAACATACGGCTCGCGACGGCGTCCAGAGTGTCCCGCATCCCGGTACCGGTGATCGCCCCGTGGTGCAGGTTGCTGTCCTTGGATGGCCTCCTCTACTACGTGGACACCGGTGATCCGCGAGCACCTCGGATGCTGGAGGTTCTGTCCTTCTTATCCGCCCGAGGCTCAGGGAGCGACGGATGAGGACGCACATCCTCCGCCACGGTCAGACCGAGTACAGCCTGAAGTACCTCGTCAACGGGGATCCCTCCGTGCCCGTCGAGCTTAGCGAGGAGGGAATCCGGTCGTGCCAGCGAGCCTGGGCCGTGCTGCCGCTTCACAGCACGCGAACCTGGATCGCCAGCGGTTTCCCGCGAGCCCAGCAGACCGCCCTCCTGCTCACCGGAGTCCCTGCCGCCGAGCTGGTAGTCGAGGCCAGGCTGAACGAACTGGACTACGGCGACTTCGAGGGCGGCCCATTCCTCACATACGGCGATTGGCTTGATCGTCACGGTGCCTGGCGGCGCCCGTCAGGCGCCGCAGAATCCCAGCGGGAAGGGATCCGCAGAATGCTCCTCGGGCTGCGGGACTGCCTATCTGTGCCTGGGCCTCGCCTCGTGGTGTGCCACGGTCTGCTGGTGTCCGTGCTGCTCTGGCAGCGGGATCGGTCCGGGGGTGAGGCGATGCCTCTGTTCTTTCCCGAGGCCCCGTGCGTCCAGCCGCTCGATGTCGCGGACGACACGCTCACCGTCTGGATCGAGGATCTGCTTTCTGATCTTGCTATGGAGTCTCGCAGAGACCCCGGAGAAGAGGGTGACGCGGCTATATAAGCGGGGCGGCGCCATCTCGGCAGTTGCTACCGTCGGAGCAATAGCTCACTTTCCGGAGGAGAAGGACCCCTCATGCATGATGCCCGCGCCCTGATCGACATGGGTGCCGAAGCGGTTCGTCGGCTCGCTCGTCGCGGCTACACCCTGGACCTGTCCGAGCTGGAGTCCCTCCAGTCTCGGCGCAACCAGAACATCCGCTCGGCCGACGAGCTGCGGGCAGAGTCCAAGCGGGTGGCGAGCGAGGTCCAGCAGACAGCCAAGCAGGGCGGCGACATCACCAAGCTCAAGGAGCGCGCCCGCGAGCTCAAGGAGCAAATCCGAGAGATCGAAGCCGACCAAGAGCAAATCGAGGCCCAGCTCCGTGACCTGCTCCTGAGCATCCCGAACCTGCCGGACGACTCGGCGCCCGATGGCGACTCCGAGGAGTTCGCGGTCGAGATCCGGCGTGTCGGCACGCCCCCCGCCTTCACGTTCGAGCCGAAGGACCACGTTGATCTGGGCGAGGCCACCGGCATCCTCGACTTCGGCCGAGCCACGAAGCTGTCCGGACCGCGCTTCGCGGTCTCCCGTGGCGCCGGTGCCGCTCTGGAGCGTGCTCTGGCCACGCTCTTCCTCGACCTCCATACCCGCCGGCATGGCTACGTCGAATACGCGGTCCCCTACCTTGTCTCTCGCAAGACCATGACCGGTACCGGCCAGCTCCCGAAGTTCGAGGAGGACCTGTTCAAGACCGGGGTTGCCGACCGCGAACTGTTCCTCATCCCGACGGCCGAGGTTCCGCTGACCAACCTCTACGCTGACGAGATCATCCCTCCGGCAGAGCTGCCGCTCGCACTCACCGCGCACACCCCGTGCTTCCGGTCTGAGGCGGGTTCGTATGGCCGAGACACCCGCGGGCTGATCCGTCAGCACCAGTTCGCCAAGGTCGAGATCGTCCGCATCGTCGACCCGGCGGACGCCGATGCGGAGCTGGAGAAGATGATCGGCCATGCCGAGGCGTGCCTGAAGGAACTCGGCCTCGCCTACCGCGTCATCAAGCTGGCCGCCGGCGACACGGGCTTCTCCGCCCAGCTCACCTACGACATCGAGGTCTGGATCCCGAGCCAGAACACGTATCGCGAGATCTCGTCCGTCTCGAACTTCGGGACCTTCCAGGCCCGCCGGGCGAACATCCGGACCCGCGGTGAGGACGGCAAGCCCAAGCTTGTCGCCACCCTTAACGGCTCCGGCCTGCCCATCGGCCGCACTCTGGCCGCTCTCCTTGAGCAGTGCCAGCAGCAGGACGGCTCCATCCTCCTGCCCGAATCCCTCGTCCCATACCTCGGCTTCCGCCGGATTTCGGCGGACGGAACACCGGAGGCATAGTGCTCGTCGGCGTCTGCGACTTTCCTGGTAGCTACGCTTTTCCCCCTGCCGGATACGGCGGGATCGAACGATGGCTGTGGGCGGTCGCGGTAGGCGCCCGTGCCGCAGGCGCCGACGTACACCTCCTTGGTCCGGGCTGGCTCCCGGACCTCGAATCCGAATGGGTCCGCAAGCCGGTCCGTCTCGAAGACGTCGCTGCTGGATCACTGGCCCAGCGCGACCTCCGAGACACCGGCTACGACCTCCTTGTGGTCGGCCACGAATACCCCTCGCTGGCTACGTGGACTCGCACCTGGGACGAGCTGGACTGCGACGTGGCCACGTTCCAGCACTCTCCCGTCTTCCAGCACACCGCCACAGCGTTCGACGGCAAGCGGTCACGGCTGTACTGCTACTCGTCCGAGATGATTGAGCGGTACGCCGACCACCAACCGATCCCTGAGCTTGCCGTTCACTTGGGGCTCCATGAGGACGAACCGCCAGCCGTTGGCGGTCGGGACCTCGTGTGGCTCGGACGAATAGATGAGGAGAAGGCTCCGCACCTCGCCGTGAGGGCGGCGGAGCTTCTCGGCCGCCGCATCCGCATCGTCGGACCGGTCTTCGACGAGGGATACGTCCGTCGACAGAAGCTCTTCGCTGGGGATCACGTCGAGTGGGCGAGCGAACTCGGCGGCCCGGCCAAGACCGCCGCCATCCGCGACGCGTCGGTGTTCGTCTACACGTACGCGCGGAACTATGTTGAGGCGGGAGCGGCAGTGTTCGGCGAGTCCCTGCGAGCCGGCACGCCTATCGCCGCACTGGCTTGGCGCGAAGGAACTTGTGCCGAGGCAGCCTTGTGCGGTGAGACCGGCGTGATCGCGGTCGCCAGTCCCGAAGTGGACGACGAGACCGCAGCCCGCCGACTGGCCGAAGCTATCGAACAGACTCAGCCGCTCGATCACCGTCGGGTGCAGGCGATCGGACAACAGCGATTCGATCCCGCACGGCACTTCGAGGCCATGGCGACTCGGCCATGCTGAGAAGGGAGCTTGCCCAACAGATTCCAGGGCTTCTACGCCAAGCGTTAGGCGTTCATTGGGAGTTCTACCAGGATGGGGACACGCTGGAGGTCACGCATCCTCATCGCAGCTCCCCGTACCGCCCGCCTCGCGGCCCACTGTCCTGGGAGCAACTGCTCGGCACTCTCGAAGACGCCTTCGCCACTCAAGGCTTTCTCCGGGACGCGTGCCTTCCCCTCCGATGGGGGCGCGAGACCGAACTGACCATCTCTGCCGTGCAAGCACTTGACCCGCTCCTCAAGGAGGGTCGTCCTTCAACCTATAGACGCGGCTTCATTCCTCAACCGGTGGTCCGATTCACAGGGCAACGCTCTGCGTCCGGAGAACTGTGCGACGGATTTCTCACATCATTCGTCAACGTCTCGTGCGTCCAGCCCATAGAACATATTGACGAATATGGGCAAGTCCTCGACGCCTGGCTTTCGGTGCTTTCTCGACTTGGCTTCCACGCCAGGCATATAAGCGTATACGGTCACCTAAAGGTGTGGAGGCGAAGCCAAGTCGAGGGGATCACCCTGCGGTTCCGGCACTTGGACCTCACCTTGGGCGACATCGTCCTCCTCTGGAACGTTAAGGACCCTCGGTGCATGGCCGTAGATCTAGGAACCGGTCTTGAGCGGTTGGCCTGGGCCCGAACTCGTCGAGAGTGGAATGAGCTCGTCTTTGGGCCCCTTGTTGAGGCAGCGCCTCCCTCAACCCTCGACGCTCTGCGGACGGCGACACTCCTCCTTGGGAGCGGCATCATGCCCGCCCCGAGGGGTGCAGGAGGGATAGCCCGCCGCGTCCTGGCAACGCTCAAACCGGAGGCAGTTCGCCTGGGAGTGAGCGCCGCAGTTCGATCATCCCACCGGTACTGGACGACCATTGCGGGTCTTCCTGTGCCGTGGCCCGCAGTTGCCGCTCGCATCGAGCACGAAGTCGTGAGTCGCCACGGCAAAGGAAGCAGTCCTTTCGGTCTGTGATCAAAAGGTGCGTCCACGACGTCCGACAGCGCCGTTAGCGTCGGCTGAATGGATCACACGACCGACCCGAACAACCCCCGGCGCGTCGAGATCACAGCGCGGGGCGATCGAGCGGACATCGAGATCGACGGCACTCGGATCGACCCGAGTGCCGTCAAGGCGTACTCCGTCAACCACTTCGCCGGGGAATGGCCCGAGGTCCTGCTGCACGTTGCTGATCGAGGCGATACCCGCTGGTCGGGGATGGCCCGCGTCGCCGTGGCTGACCTGCCGGCCCCTGGCCCGGCAGCGGCAGTCTTCCTCGACGCCATCGACCCGGACGCCCTGGAGCGCGCGGCTCTGTCCCGGCCCGACCTGGGCACCGAGCCGTACTCGCTGACGAAGGCGATGCTCACCCAGCTCGGAGAGTGGGCCCGTGGCCTTTGACGTGGAGGGTGCCCGCCGGGTCGTCGGCCGCGTCCTGGACGACAAGCTGGAAGTGTGGCGGGACAGCGCAGGCCGTACTGACGATGTGCTGGACGAGACCACGGGCAGGCTGGTGCCGCCCGCGCCAGACGAGGAGCTGGTCTGGGATGGGCTCGGCGCGGTGATGCCGCTCGGTCGGCCGGCCATCACGCAGCCGGTGGGCGGATCAGTTGCCGTCGAGCCGCCGACCACCGACTACCAAGCCGTTCTCCCGGTCGATGCCCCGGCGCTGCGCCGCGACGACATGATCCGCGTGGCCGGCTCTGTCCGTCCTGGAGGCCCCCGCGACCCGCATCTGGTGGGCCGCCGCTTTCGCGTATCCGACGAGGCGGTGGGCACCTACAGTGTCGTGCGGATCGTCCGGGTCCAGGTGATCGATTGATGGCCGGTGCGAACCTGCATCCGAACGCGCACCCCGACGCCGCGGCGTTCCGTGATCCGATCGCGCTGGCCGCGGCACTGGCCCGCATGGGTCCGGCCGCTCGTGCCCGCACACGGACGATCACGCGTCATCACGCCATGCTGCTCCGCGTACGTATCCAGCGGAACGCGTCCGGAAGGCCGGGGCCGAACGTGATCACCGGGCAGTACCGCGCCTCCTGGGACGTGCGGATGCGGACCAGCGGCGGGGAGGTCACCGCGGAGGTGTTCTCCGACGCCCCGCAGGCGCGGCGGCTGGAGTACGGCTTCGTCGGCGTGGACTCTCTCGGGAGGCACTACCGGCAGCCACCCTTCCCGCACGTCGAGCCCGCGTTCTGGCAGACCGAGCCTGCGTTCATCCAGGCCCTTGCCGACGGGGTGCTGCCGTGACCGCCCGGCTTCCCGTGACCCGGGCGCTCGCCGCGCTCGTCGCGAAAACCACCGGCTACCCGTGCGGCATCGGCGAACTTCCGCGCGCGCAGGGCAAGTCCGGCTGGAAGCCCGCACCCGCCCCGTACACGATCCTCGACTCGCTGCCCGCCGAGTTCGGCGGGCCGCCGCTGTGGGACTGGCACGCGGACGCGGCCTGGAGCTACCAGGTCACCTCGGTCGGAGAACGGGCCGACCAGGTCCAGTGGCTGGCCGATCGCGTACGCGCCGGCGTCGTCGGCCGGACCGACGGCGCCTGGACCTACGACCTGCACATTCCGCAAGCCCGCGTCATCGACCGCGAGTTGACCTACGACGCTGGAGGAGAGCCCTCGGTGTCGGCGGCAGGCGCTATCGTGTCCTACGTGCAGCGGGTCACGATCACCGTGACGCCTGCATGAAGAAGCGTTTTTGATCCTCACCGCGGAGGCCCGCGCGGACGCTAGGCCCCAGGCCAGGCGAACCCCCTTTGAACCTCAAGGGGCAGGGCCTCGGCACGGGACGCTGCCCCAGAAGTGGGAGCGGACCTGTGTCCACCAGCACCAAGAAGACCCAGACCCGATTTCTGCGGCGCGGCATCTCCAAGATCCTGTGGTCGAAGGACCTGGGCGACCCGAAGTACCCCAGCCGCCGCGAGTTCAACAGCGCCTTCGGCCTGACCGACGCCGTCTCTGACATCGAGGGCTGGGCGCTGGAGAACGACCCCATCGAGACGCCCGACATGGGCTCGACGTTCAACTCCTCGATCCCGGGCAACGACAAGGCCGAGAACAGCTCGCTGACGTTCTACGAGGACCGGTTCTCCGACGCGATCGAGCAGCAGCTCCCCAAGGGCGCGAAGGGCTACGTCATCCTGCTCCGCAAGGGCGACCTGCCCGGCAGCCGCTCGGTCGACGTGTTCCCCGTCCAGGTCGCCACCCGCGCCGCGACCTACTCCACCGGCAACGAGGCCGCCAAGTTCAAGGTGGACTTCACCATCACCGACGAGCCGTCGCTGGACCGCCCGGTGCCGCAGGCGCATCCGCACCCGCTGCCGGACGGCGACTGCGACGAGCACGGACACGGCCACCACGACCACGATGGTGAGCAGGTCGACGTGACCGTGGTCAGCACCACGAAGACCAAGACCGAGGCAACGGTCCGCGAGCACGACGCCGACGAGGCCTGACCATGTCGCGCCCCGCACAGGCCAAGCGCCCGTCCCCCTCCGCCAGCCCGGCAGAGGGGCCGTGGGCGGCCAAGATGGAACGCCTCCGCCGCCGGGCCCGCCCGCAGAACCGGATCCGTGTCTGCGACGACAACGAGCTGCGCCAGCGGTACGACGACGCCGAGCAGGCAGCCCGGCGCGCCCGGTTCGTCGCCGAGGCCAACCCGGGAGACGAGCTGGCCGAGCGCCAGGCTGCCGAAGCCGACACCGCGCGGGAGGAGGCCCTGGCGGCGCTGGATGCCGCCTCGGACTTCCTGACCTTCCGCGCACTGCCGCGCCCGGTGCTGGAGGAGCTGATCGCCCAGCACCCGGCGACCGAGCAGCAGGCTGAGGAAGGGGCGATCTTTAACGCCGGCACCTTCCCCGCCGCCCTGATCGCCGCCGCCTCCGTGGACGGCATGAGCCGCGAGGAGGCCGAGGAGCTGCTGAACGGCTGGTCGGCGCCGGACGCGAACGTCCTGTGGGACGCGGCCTGGCAGGTCCAGCAGGAAAGCCGGGTCGAGCTGGGAAAAGACTGAGCCGCGACGCCGTCCTGCGCGCCGAACTCTCGCTGTGCGAGAAGTTCCGCATCCCGCACTCGCAGTTCCTCGGCGGCGACGGCCGCTGGTCTGACCTCGATAGGGCCAAGGCGCTGGCCTGGGCCGAGTGGCAGCGGTCGGTGTGCCCGGAGTGCCACACCCGGCTGGAGGAGTGGGACCACGAACGCGGCGGCGACCCCCACGCCTACGTCACCGACACCCTGCGCTGCCCCGGCTGCGAGCTGATCGAGCAGGAACGCGACCACGTCCCCCAGGACCGCTCCGGCTACGGCGTGAAGATCCAGCTCCTGCCGCGCGAGCAGTACCAGCCGCGCCCCTGATCCACCCCCGCACCATGTAAGGAGGCCGCCCGCGGTGGCCGGGTTCACCCTGACGGTCGCGATGCGCGCCGAGGTCCGCGACCTGATCGCGGGAACCCGTGCTGCCTCCGCGCAGATGCGGACCTTGGGAGAGCGGACCGATGCCGCGAACCGGTCCCTGGCACGGCTGGACGCCAACGGGGCCCGGCTCGCTTCGCAGTTCGCCGCGCTGAATCGTTCCTCCCGCGCGGCCGTCGGCGAACTGAACCGGATCACCGCCCGCGCCGCAGCAGCCCGCACCGCCCTGCGCACGGCCGGAGACGACGGCGCACGGTCGATGTCTCGGCTCCAGCGGGCCACCGCCGGCGCCGGGCGGCGCGGCCTGTCCGCCACGAACATGCTCGCCGGCGGCGCCCTCATCCTCGGCACCGGGCAGATCATCGAGGAGGGCAACCGCTACCAGCGGCAGATGAACCTCTTCCGTGCGGTGACCGGCGCGACCGCCGCACAGATGAAGAGGGCGGCCGTGGTCGCCCAGGAACTCGGTAACGACCTCACCCTGCCCACCACGACCTCGGCGGACGCCGCCGAGGGCATGGTCGAGCTGAGCAAGGCGGGCTTCCGCGCGGATCAGTCGATCGACGCCGTACGGGCTTCCCTCCAGCTCGCCGCGGCGGCCGACGTCAATGCCGCCACGTCGGCCAAGTACTTGGGCGACATCATGGATCAGTACGGTCTTGGTGCTGATCAGGCGGCCAAGGCTTCCGACACGCTCGCCGCCACGGCCAACAGCGCCTCCGGGTCCATCACCGACATCTACTACTCGATGCGGTACGCGGGCCCGGTCGCGCACGCCCTGGGCGTCAGCCTGCAGGACACCGCCGCCGCAGTCGGCATGCTCGGCAAGAGCGGCATCCTCGGCCAGACCGCCGGCACGAGCTTGCGCGGGATCTTCGCCAACCTCGCGGCGCCCACACCCCAGATGCGGGGTGCCCTGAAGGACCTGGGGATCGAAGCATTCGACACCCAGGGGCGTTTCCGGGGCCTGCGCACGGTGATCGACGGCTTGTCGAAGGCCGAACGCACCATGTCCCAGCAGGACTTCGCGGCCGCGGTGACCCGCGCGTTCGGCAAGCCCGCGCTCAGCGGCGCGGTGGCGCTCGCCCACCAGGGAACCGAGACCTTCGACGCCCTGTCGATGGCCGTACGGCAGACCGGGGCCGCGGCGTCCATCACCGCATCCCGCGGCCAGGGCCTGACCGGTGCGATGACGCAGCTGCGCACCCAGGCCCGGCAGGCCGGCATTGCCCTGTACGAGGGGATGGCACCCGGCCTGGAGTGGGTGACCCGTCTGCTCACCCGTGGAATGGCCGGGGCCACGCCGTACCTGACCACGGCCCTCAGCTACGGCCGCGACCTGGCCACGCTGTACGGGCCGGACCTGAAGGCGAGGACTGAGGCCGGACTGGGCGGGCTCATCGATGAAGCCCGGCAGCTCGTCGGCCCGCTCAAGGAGATCGGCGAGCACTCCCTGGCCACCGGTCTCAATGTGCTGATCAACGCGGGAAGCACCCTCGGCGATGTCCTGTCCAACGCCGCCGACGGTGCCGAGCCGCTGTTGAAGGCCGTCGCGGGCCTGGGGGAGGAGGGCGGCGCGGCGGCCGGCACGCTCGACATCGTCGCGACCGTAGCCAACGCGGCCATGGACGCCGTCTCCGGCCTGTCCCTGGTCCTTGTACCGGTCGGTCACGTCGTCGGTGGCCTCGTCACGGCGTTCGGCGCCCTCCCGGCCCCCATCCAGTCGGCCGCCCTGGCAATGCTCCTGTTCCGCCGCACCCAACCCGCCCTGACGAACCTGGCCACCACCGTCAGCGGGCCGGTCCGCTCCGGAATTCGGGCGTTCAACGACGAGATGCGGGTGCAGCAGTCGTTGGCCGCCGCATCCGGCGTCGCCCTCTCCCGGTACGGCGCCGCCTGGGCAGCGGTCCAGGCCCGCATCGGGTTCCTCGGCAACATGACGGCCGCGTTCCGCAGCGCGAACGGCGCCGGAGTCACTTTCACCGGCACGCTCAACGGGACCGGCCGGGCGGCCGGCTCGGGGCTGCGCTCTGCGCTCAGCGGCGTGACGAACGCCCTCGGCGGCCCGTTCGGTGTCGTCATGGCGGGCGTGTCGGTCGGCCTCGGGCTGCTCGCGGCACGCCAGCAAAAGGCCGCGCAGGCCGCCGCTGAACACCAGCAGCGCATCTCCTCGCTCACCTCCGCGCTGCGCGAGTCCGGCGGACAGATCGACAGCAACGTCCGCCAGCAGGCGGCCCAGGTCCTGCTGGATACCAAGACCAGTCAGGGCCAGCTCACCAAGGTCCTCGATGAAGCGGGCGTTCCGCTGGCGACCCTGACGGACGCCTACCTCGGGCAAGGCACGTCGCTGGAGGCGTTGCAGAGGCAGCTCATGGCCACCGCTAACGCCCACCGCGAGTACAAGGACCTGGCAGCCGACAAAGCCACCGTCCTCGACTACACCGACGTCGGCCAGCGGTACAAGGACGCCGCCGACGCGCTCGGCAGCGTCAAGGGCGAGATGGCCGATGCCGTCAAGAACGCCAAGGAACTCGCCAACGCCACGAAGGGAACCGGTGACGGCACCTCCGCCTACGACCGGCTGAAGGCGGCCGTCGGCGGCCTCGCCGACGAGACGGCGGACGCCGACACCCGCACCCGTTCGCTGAAGTCGGCTCTCGACCTGCTGTCCGGTGGCCAGATCTCCCTGCAGGCCGCCAAGGCCAAGGTGAACAGCGCCGTCTTGGATCTGCGGGAGGGCAGCAAGAACGTCAATCGCGGGCAGGGCTACGGCGGCAAGCAGCTCGTCAACGAGGACAAGACCCTCAACACCACCACCCGGAACGGTCAGCAGCTGTACACCCAGCTCACCGCCCTGTCCGACGCGGCGGCCGACGCCTCGGTGGCGACGTTCGATCTGGCCAAGCGCAACGGCGAGACGCTGCCGGCGGCGCTCGCGAAGGCACGCGAGCAGATGAGCCGCGCCCGCGCGGAGGCGATCAAGGCCGCCCAGGGCTACGGCCTGACCAAGGCCCAGGCCGAAGGCGTCGCGGACAGCCTCGGCCTGCTGCCGTCGAAGGTGTCCCTGCTGCTTCAGACCAAGGGCATGGACTCCACCCTGGCGAACCTGATCGCCGTCCAGGCCGAGTTCCACCGCCTGCCCAAGCAGCGGACGATCAAGGTCGACTCCCTCAGCGACGGCGCGCAGAAGAAGCTGCGCGACCTCGGGTTCACCGTGAAGACGGTGCCAGGCACCCGCCAGATCAAGATCACGGCGCCGACTGCGGCGGCGAAGAAGAACCTGGACACCCTGATCGACAAGCTCGGCCGCACGCCGAGCAGCAAGAAAGTCACCGTCTCCGCGCCGACCGCCGCGGCGATCAAGAGCCTGCAGGCCGTCCAGGCCAAGATCCGCGCCACGCCGGGCGCGAAGTACGTCGTCGTGCAGGCGCCGACGGCCGAGGCACGTAAGCAGCTGCAGGCGCTCGGCTTCCGGATCGAGAAGGTACCCGGGTCGAAGAACGTCAAGGTCATCGTGCCGACCAGCGGCCCGCGCAAGGCCGCCGACGCCATCCAACAGCGCATCAACGCCTTGCGCGGCAAGGAGGTGACGGTCACCACCCGGCACGTCTCCGTCTTCAGCCAACTCGCCGAGCAGAACACCAACATCGCGGACGCCATCGAGAAGCAGGCCGAGGCACAGGCCCGCGCCGCCAAGCGGCATGCCGACGGCGCGGTGGTCGACTACTTCGCCGACGGCGGGCTCACCGGCACAGGGCGCCGCGAGCGGCACGTGGCACAGATCGCCCCGGCCGGCAGCTACCGCATCTGGGGTGAGCGGGAGACCGGCGGGGAGGCATACGTGCCTTTGGCCGCCTCCAAGCGCGAGCGCAGCAAGGCGATCGTGGAAGAAGTCGTTGACCGCTTCGGCGGCCAGGTCGAGTGGTACGCCAACGGCGGCATCCGCGGCGCCCGCCGTGACTACACGCCGATGCTCGCCAGCTCCTTCAGACAGGCCCGCAGCGTCGAGGCCATCGCCGGTGTCGTGCGCTCCTTCGACATCCGCACCAGCAGCGACCGCGCCCGCACCCGCGTGGTCGACGCCCGCGCCGGCGGCCGGGTCCAGGTCGTCGTCGTGCGCGAGCAGCAGCCGCTGATCGGCTCCATGCCCATCAGCGTCACCGACAGCGCCGCCACCCCCGAGCAGATCGGCAACGAGATGATGCGCACCCTGCGCAACGCGCAGCGGGGCGGGAGAGTGTGATGACCACAGCACCGAATGAGCACAGCCGCCCCGAACTGGCCCCGTGGCAGTACGAGATCGGCGGCGTCGTCCTCGGCACCGGCACCTACGTCCCGGTCGGCAACGTCGAAGGGCTAGGGTCGCCCGCCACCCGGCCGCAGGACGCCGACAACGCCAACAGCGACGGCACCACCCCGGGCCGGGACTTCTACGGCCCGCGCTCCCTGCGCTTCGAGGCCGGCATCAAGACCCCCGGCGACCCGGTGAAGGCCACCGACATCCTCGCCCGGCTGGAGCGGGCCCTGGACACCCCCGACGCCCGCACCAGCCCCGACGGCCGCCACATTCTGCGCGGACGGTGGCCAGGGCACACCATCCGCCGCATGTACGGGCGACTTCGCCGTATGGAAGCGACCAGCACCGCCAATGCCGTGCACGGCTGGATCCCCCTGGATATTGAGTTCGTCGGCCTGGACGATCCGCGCTGGTACGACGACGAGCTGTCGACGCTGACGCTCGGCCTCGACCAGGCGGCGCGCACCGACCGCGCGGACCGCAGCGTCGACGAGGCGATGGGCCACCCCGCCGACTGTCACCGGCCGCCCGGGTCGGAGCATCACCCGGCCGACCAGAGGCCCGGATGGGTCACCAATCACGGCGACGTGCCCACTCACCCGAGCCTGCGCGTACACGGCCCGGTCGCCAACCCGCGGATATGGAACACCGCCACCCGCCGCGTCCTCGAACTCGGCCTGTCGCTGCGCGAGGGCGAGTGGGTGGAGATGGATACCCGACCCGGGACCTGCTGGGCCCTGCGCAACGGCACCGTCAACGTCGCAGGCGACCTCAGCCCCGCCTCCCGTCTCGACCTGTTCGCCCTCCCGGCCGGGCGGTCCGAGATCGCCTGGAGCGCGAACGACCCGTCCGGCACCGCGCGCCTCGAGGTGGCGTGGCGGTCGGCGTACACCACCTTGTAAACGGAGAGACTCGTGACGCTGCAACCCCCGATGATGGTGCGTGGGGCCGACCACTCCGCCCGCGCGATGCGCCTGATGATCCGCGACCTAGCCCGAGGCCGGCAGGGTGTCGCGGGCGGTGAGGACCTGAGGGTCCGCCCCTTGGAGACCTCGGGCCCCGGTGTCCGTGTCGGCGACGGCTCTGCTCTCATCCACGGCGCCCGGCCGTGGCAAGGGGCCTACACCCAGTCCAACATCGGCGACACCCTGGTCGACGTGCCGCCGACCGGGCCGGTCGCCCGCACCGACCTGCTCGTGCTGCGCATCGAGGACCCGGAGTTCGAAGGCGACCGCGACCCGCGCCGCCAGGAGATCGGCTACTTCCACCTCATCCAGGACATCGGCTCACAGGACACCGCCGCGCTGCGGGAGATGACGGCGATCCCGCTGGCCCGCCTCACCATCCCCCGGAACGCCGCGACGATCACCGCCGAGATGATCACCGACCTGCGGCGGCTGGCCAACCCGCGCACCGAGCGCACGCTGCGCACCGTGCACCCCCAGACCACGGAGAAGGTGCCCGGCAAGCACGGCCAGTGGGCGCCCTGGCCCAGGGAAGCCGCCTGGGACGTGGACATCCCCGCATGGGCGACGGAGGCCGCCATCGTCGTTACCCTGTCCGGCCTGCGTGCCGAGGCAGGACCGGTCTACGCCGAGCTGCGCACGCGGCTCGGCGAGCGCGCCGCGAACCCGACCGTCGTGGACGACGACGGGACGACCACCCGCCGCGCCAGCGTCACCCTGGCCGACACCCTCGCCGTGCCGCCCGCCTACCGGGGCACCCGCCAGCACCTGGCCGTCGAGATCAACCAGAACGACAAGTACGGGGACGGGGACCTGACCGTCGCCAAGGGCACGACGGTCACCCTCGACGTCGCCTTCACGGAAGGACCCGTGTGAGGATGGCCGACTACCGCTACATCGTCGCCCGTGCCGCGACCGGCGACGTCCTGCACTGGAACCTGCCGCTGAGCGAAGTGGAGTACGGCCCGGAAATCTCCGGGCCCGGCTCGCTGAAGGCCACCCTGCCAACCTCGTTTCGCCGCCAGCTCAGCGACACGCTCGACGCCGGCGACACCGTGCTCCTCGTCGAGCGCAACGCCCGCCTGGACTGGGGTGGGCTGCTGTGGCGGGCCGAACCGGAGGGCAACACCCTGCCCATCGAAGCCTCCGGGTTCGGCAGCTACCTCCACCGGCGCTTCGACCTGCACGGCAACCTCGACGGCCGCGGCCCCTACATCGACGCCGACCCGTGCCAGGTCATCCGCGACGTGTGGGCCTACGCCCAGGCTCAGCCGGACGGCGACCTCGGCGTGGTCGTGGACGACACCAAGTCCCTGGCGAAGACCGGCACCGCGAAGGACCCCTACACCACCTCCAAGACCGACCCGCGCAACCTCGGCGACATGGTGGACGAGATGGCCGACATCCATGACGGCCTGGAGTGGTCGGAGACCGTGGCATGGCGCGGGCGGCGCGCCGAGCGGCGCATCATCCTTGGCGCACCCCGCCTCGGACGGCGCCGGGAGGACCTGACGTTCACCACCGGCGCCAACGTCGTCGGCACGCCGCACGTCATCAAGGACGCCGACTCCTACGCCCAGTGGGTCATCGGGCTCGGCGCGGGCGAGGGCAAGAAGCGCAAGGTCGTCGTGGACTGCGTACGCAACGGACGCCTGCGCCTGGAACACCGGCTGGAGACGAGCGAGAAGGACGAGGCCAAGCTGAAGCGGCGCGCCCGCCGCGAACGCCTGGCCCGCCAGGTCCTGCCCACGCTGACCGAGCTGGAGATCATCGACCACCCGGCCGCCCCGATCGAGGCGCTGCGCATCGGCGACGACGTACGCATCCGCTTGTTCGAGCCGCACACCGAGTACGACGGCTGGTGCCGCATCGTCGGCTGGACCGTACGGCCCGGCGAGGGGGAGACCGCCGAACGCGTGACGCTGAAGCTGGAGCGCACCAACAAGCCCGAGGACGAGACGGGCCAGGGAGAGGAGTAGTAGATGCCGGACACGATCGCCGCCCTCGGCCGGAGACTGGCCCGCCTGGAGAAGCGGGTCACCACCCTGGAACGCGCCAGCCGCGCACCCTACCCGGAATGGCACGACCTCCCCCTGACCGGAGAGACCACCGCCCCGGATGGGGAGCAACCGCCGCAGTTTCGCGCCAACCCCTGGGACACCGCGGAGCTTTGCGGCCGTATCGGCCTGGTCGGCGCGCGAGCCGCCGACGAACAGCTGATCGCGCTGTTACCCGAGGGCTACTGGCCCGAGGCACCACGCACGGTCGACGTCGCCTCCGATGCGCAACGCCACATCCTCCAGCTCGACATCGACCCCAAGGGCCTGGTGCGGTTGCGTGTCCAGGGTGGGGGAAGCGTCCGCGCGACCTGGATCAGCCTCGACGGCACCTCGTTCCGCACCGACCGCGACGACGCCTGACCGGCCCCGTGTCCCGTCCGCGGGCCGGGTGCCGCCGGTAGCATGACGCACGGGTGACCCTCCACCCGCTTCGCAACCCCGAGGGACCGGACCGCCGCGGCGGCCACGGCCGACTGCGATCCGGCGCAGGGGAGAAGGACGAAGCGCGTGGCTACACCGCTGAGCGCGGACAGGCTCCTGTCCGTGCTGAAGGGCGCCGGGCTCGGCGTGGTCGAGCACGGCAACTGGCGCACCCACAACCGCAACACCCACGGCAACTGGGGCCCCGTCAACGGGGTCATGATCCACCACACCGGCCCGTACAGCTCCGAGAAGGACATGGTGGAGCTGTGCCGGACCGGCTACCAGGACTTGCCAGGCCCCCTGTGTCAGGGAGTGATCGACCGCTCCGGCACTGTGCACCTGGTGGGCTATGGACGCTGCAATCACGCCGGGATGGGTGACACCGACGTCCTGCTCGCCGTCATCGCGGAGAAGGCCACCCTCCCGCGCGACAACGAGGCCGACACCGACGGCAACCGGCATTTCTACGGCTTCGAGTGCATCAACACCGGCAGCCAGCCGTGGCCGGCGGCGCAGCTCGACGCCATGGCGCGAGCGGCAGCGGCGATCTGCCGCGCGCACGGCTGGAACGAGCACAGCGTCATCGGCCACAAGGAGTGGCAGCCGGGCAAGCCGGACCCGGGCGGCATCGACATGGACGACTTCCGCGCCCGGGTCGCCCGGCACCTCAGGGGCGGAGACAAGCTCAGGCCGCACCCCGAGCCGAAGCCGAAGCCCCGGCCCGAGCCCAAGCCCCGGCCGAAGCCGAAGCCCAAGCCGACGTCGAAGTACGCGGCGTACCCGGGTGCCCAGTTCTTCCGCGAGGGCCGCTCCTCGCCGGTGATCGCCGCGATGGCCAAGCGTCTGATCGCTGAGGGCTGCGACTGCTACGACACGCCGCCCGGCCCAGTGTGGAACGAGGCGCACCGCCGCTCGTACGCCGCCTACCAGATCAAGTGCGGCTTCCACGGCGCCGACGCCAACGGCATTCCCGGGCCGGAGACCTGGGCGGATCTGCGCGTCCCCCGCCAGGCCGGCACCACCGAACCGACCCCCACCACCCCGAACCAGGAGCACGACCCGATGCCGCAGTTCCTCGCCGACATCGCCGAGCGCACCCTCGCAACCTACCTGCAGGCGCTGTTGGGGTTGATGGCCGCCTCCAGCACGACCGACATGGTTTCCCTGTCGGCGTGGCAGGCCGCGGCCGTCGCCGCGATACCCGCCGCGCTCAGCGCGCTGAAGTCCACCCTCGGCACCGTCGTGGGCAGGCGGGGCACAGCCTCCTGGCTGCCGGCGAAGCACGATCCAGCCACCCCTAAGTACTGACCGGCCCGTGACGTAAGGGAAGGAGGAGGCCGTGCCCGAGGGAGAGGTGGCGCTCGCCCTGGCAGAGCTCCGGTCGGCGCTGGAGGTGGGGTTCGCGCGCATCGACGGCCAGCTCGCGCTGCTGGTCCAGCGCAGCGACCAGACGGACAAGGCCCTTGAGGAGCTGGAGGAACGGGTGAGTGCCCTGGAGAAGACGCGGTGGCCGCTGCCGACCATCGCCGTGCTGGCCAGCATCACTGCGGTGGCGCTCACCATCGTCAGCCTGTCGCGGTGATGTGAACACATCTGCCGTACAGCGGTGTTGTCCAACAGCGCGCATAGTGTGAAGGCGCACTTGTTCTGTGCAGCGGGATGAAGCCGTCGCTCTGGACGTACCGGACGTGGAGCTCGCAGACCGCCTCTTAGGAGGCTGAGGGGTGCTGTTTGATCAGGGCTCGCGACAGGATGCCAGCGACTTCCTCGGCACCCGTGTCCAGCGCGGCCTGGCTGGTGGACTCATCCGGCTCGGTTCGCAGCGTGAAAGAGCGCATGTAGGAGCTGAGTTGAGCACGCGTACGTGACTGATGCGGGTTAAACCTGTCGACTTGGGTCAGCTTGGGGTCTGACACACCGATCGCCACGACGATGCGTTCAGTCTGGATCAGATCTAGTGCGCCGCTGAACCTCAGCAGGGAGGTGACTTGCCGGGGCAGCGCGTCGTGATC
The DNA here is from genome assembly GCF_055560195.1 of Streptomyces sp. NPDC023481. Classification (NCBI taxonomy): domain Bacteria; kingdom Bacillati; phylum Actinomycetota; class Actinomycetes; order Kitasatosporales; family Streptomycetaceae; genus Streptomyces; species Streptomyces sp. NPDC023481. The sequence goes on along the minus strand of NZ_JBVHJE010000002.1, from coordinate 455,486 downwards.
GAGGATGGAGCCCATGCTGTCTCGGGGGAGTGTGGCCCGCAGGGTGACCTGGCCCGATTTGTGCAAGCGAACTTCCACCAGTTCCTCAGGCTGAGGGGCATCCCACGTACGGGGCCGGCTGACGGGGATGCTGACGATTGCATGCTCGTGGGAACTGGACGACATCAGGGCAACGTCGTTCTTGACTGTCCCGGTCCGGCGGATCCGGTCCGCCAGCGATGTGCCGACCTCCTCCAGCTCCCTTGCCGAGTAGCCGGCGAACCCCACCGGAAAAACATGTAGTTCCAGCAGAGGGAGGCTGACGCCGCCTTCGACGCCAGCCTCGTCGAGGCTCCAACGTAGTGGGACTGGCTGTGCCAGGGGCGCGAAGGACAGCGGGGACGGGCCTGACTCCAGTTCCTTGACCTTGCGTACCACTTTGGTCATCAGTTCGGCGGTGTCGTGGAACGAGTCACGGAACACCCCGGTGGCGTAGGCCTCCACGGTTCGGGCGAAATCCTGCTGGGTGTCCTCGAACGTGACGCCCAGCTTGCGATAGACCCAGCGCGGCTTGCCCGCTGTTTTGGCCGCGACCCACTCATCGTGTGTTGCCGACTGCCCTGTCTCGGGGAATACGTGACCGTAGGACGGTCCGAGTAGGAAGACGCAGACATCCGCAGAGTCGAGAGCTGCCAGACACGCCTGTCGGCTGGGCGTGGTCTGCGCGGAGAAGTCCTCGAACAGGACCGGGGTGTGCCCCAGCGCGCGAATGAGTCCAGGCAGCGCGTCGCGCTCCTCTTCCAGTCCCTTGCGGACGCTGCTGATGAAGATTCTCACGCTACGGTGTCTCCACTACTGAGGGGTTCGTCGAAGTGAACCGGATGACCGGCGAGTGCCTGGGATGCGGGGGTTCTTCATGGCTGAAGTCTCGGAAGAGGCGATACGCGCCTACTGGAAGGAGCACCGGGAGCAGCTACGACAGTGTGAGACCCAACGCTCGGCACTGACCAACCTCCTGCTCGTCATCACGGCTGCCTTGAGTGCTCTCATTGTCCAGCAGAAGTTCTCGACGTACGTCATGCCTCTGTGTCTCTTCGTGGCGATGACCGGTGGGTACGGGGCGGTGGCAGTCTCCAAGTACTTCGAACGGGCTTCCTACCACCTCTCTCAGGCGCGGGCCTTGACGAAGGACCTGGTGGAGCTGGGTGTGCTGGGCTCCGACGAAGGACTGGTACGTGCCAGAGCCGATCATTACCGTCGGTTTCCTCGGCTGCATCGCATTCGTCTTCATCGCCTGTGGGTGATTCTGCACCTTGCCATCGCCCTGTACGGACTGTGCCTCTTCTGCGTGTGTGTGGCAGTGGCCTGATGTTCGTCTGGAGGGCTGTCGGCTGAGCCTCGCCTGCAAATGATGCCGCCGACCGCACCGCCGCCAGAGTGCAAAGCCGGGCATTTCATCCCCTTCACCAGCATCGCCTGCACGCTCATCTGCGACCCAGACACCAAATGACATAACGTCTTAATGTTTCGTTTGGCTCAGCGGGCGGACCCGTGGAAGATTCTCGCGATTGGGAGTCCGGCTGGGCAGATGGTGGCCGTCTTCTCGCAGCGGCTGCCGATTACCTGACGGGTCCGAGATCGAGGCGCTACGCTCGGCCCCCGGGCGGTCACTCTCCGCCCGTGTTAACGCACGACCCTGTGCACGGGGGAACGATGAGTCAGGATCTTGAAGGCGTCGAACTGGCGAGGGCCGTCCAGTCGTTGCGCGACGAACTGCTGGAAGCAGCGGCGCGGGGCGCTGATCAAGCGGTCCGCTTCGCGGTGGACTCCATCGAGTTGGAGTTCACGGTCGAGCTACGCAAGGACGTCACGGGCAGGGCTGGCGTCAAGGCGTGGGTGGTCACCGCCGGAGCCGATCTGTCGCGTGGCCGGGTCGACACGCACCGGGTGAAGCTCATGCTGAGCCCCAAGGACGCGGCGACGGGACGCGCCCTGGAGATCGGCAACACCGACCGTGGCGGCACAGCCAGCTTCACACGGACCCCCCAGTCACCCGGTGACGGGTCGTGAATCCGCACCGCTCGCGTGTCGCGGCCGTCTTCGGCACGCAGCAGGGCAGCGGCTACCTCCTTGGGCCACGGCTGGTACTTACGGCCGCGCACGTCGTAGGGGAGAAGGACACTGCCGAAGCAGTGGTGTTCGGCGGCGTCGGCGAGGTGCCCTGCGATGTCGTGTGGAGACGCAAGGACGACGCGTGCGACGCGGCACTGCTAGTGGCCCGTGCCCCTGTCGTGCCGGATGACGTGTCGGACAGATTCGCCCCGCTGCGCTGGGGCGAGCTGATTCGCCTCGACACGCAGGAGAACTGCCAGGCCATCGGCTTCCCCCTGGTCCAGCGTGACGAGCGGGGCAACCTCGACAGCGAGCAACTCTCGGGCCGGGTCAAGCCGGGGTCCTCGATCCTGGGCGGGCGGTACGTGCTGGAGAGCAGCGGCACCCCACCACAGCCGACGGCGGACCGGTCGCCCTGGTCTGGCCTGTCGGGGGCCGGTCTGTTCTGCCAGGGTGCCCTGATCGGCGTGGTCATCACAGCACCGGCCGGCTGGCACAACGGGCGTGTGGAGGCGATACCGGTGCGGGTGATCGCCGACGATCCGGGATTCCGGGAGGCTCTCGGCAGGCACTGCGGCGCGGACGTCGCTGTGGAAGCCCTGGACGAACTCTCCGACCGGGAGCGCGAAGACCACGAGTTCGAGGTGCGGTACCGGGGTTATGTCGCGCACCGGTACGGAAAGGTCGAGACGCTGGGCCACGGCTCAGCACTCGGCAGGATCGTATGGCCCCTCGACACTGCCTTCCTGGCCCTCGAACTCGCCGAGACGGCACCCCGTCGCAGCCCCGACCGCTCCGCCGCTGAGGTGGCGACCGGCAAACGCGTGCAGGCCGCGCTGCAAGGACGAAGCCGGATCCTCCTCCAGGGCACAGCCGGTTCCGGAAAGACCACGCTCATGCACTGGCTCGCGGTGCGGGCCGCCCAGGGGGATTTGCCCTCCGAGCTGGGCCAGTTGCAGAGCAGGGTGCCGTTCGTGGTCCCGCTGCGCGCCCTCACCGGTTCGCAAGGGCTTCCCCAAGTGAAGCAGCTGCTCGGCGAATTACAATATCCAGCGGCGGACAACCAGCCCGTTGGCTGGCTGACGCGTGTGCTGGACCGGGGTCGGGGCCTGCTCCTGGTCGACGGTATCGACGAGGTCCAGCACGACCAGCGCCCACGGGTGCGTTCCTGGCTGGAAGGGCTCCTCTCCCTCTACCCCGACACTGCTGTTGTGGCGACGTCGCGTCCGTCCGCTGTGCCGGACGACTGGCTCGCCGGGTATGGCTTCACCACCTTCAGCGTGCTGCCGATGAGCCCGGCGGACGTAGGCACCTTCGTCGACCGCTGGTTCGCCGCCTTGCGGGAGAGCGAGGACTGGAGCTGGTTCAGGCACCAAGCGGAGGACTACCGCAGAGCCCTGCGGGCCGCGCTTGACACCAGGGCGTCTCTGACGGAGATGGCAGCGAACCCCCGCCTCTGTACGCTGATCTGCGCGGTCTGGTTGGAAGAGCGGGGGTGCCTGCCCGACGACCCCATGTCGCTGCACCGAGTCGCCCTCAACCTCCTACTTGGTCGGCGCGACATACAACGTGCAATCGCCTCCACCGAGGGAATCACCCTGGGCCAGGAACCACAGGAGCATCTCCTCGGGGCCCTTGCGCTGTGGATGACTTTCAATGGGGCGGCCGACATCAGCAGGAGCCGTGCGTCCCGTATCCTCGCAGCGGACCTGGCCCAGTTCGACGTACGCCAGGCGAAGGCGGAGTCGGCGCTGCGCCATCTCCTGATCCGCAGCGGAGTCCTGCGCGAGATGGCCAGCACCATCACGTTTCAGCACAGCACCTTCCAGGACTTCTTCGCCGCCCACGCGCTTGTGGACAGGGGCCACTTCGGCTTCCTGATCAATCACGCGCACGACCCACAGTACGAAGACGTCGTGCGCATGGCCGTCGGCCACTGCCGCGAGCGCGAAGCCAGTCAGCTGCTGCTGGCCCTCGTCAACCGTGGTGACCGCGAGCCGGAACACCGCACGCGGATTCACTTGCTGGCAACGGCGTCCCTTGGGTACGCAACGCGGGTCGACCCGGAGGTCAGCAAGGAAGTGCTCCGCCGGGCCGAGGCGCTCGTCCCGCCCCGTGACGACGCGGCGGCCGATGTACTGGCGGGTGCAGGGGCGGCGGTACTCGAGCTGCTACCTGGTCTGGACGGGCTCACGGTGGAGGAAGCGCGAGCCGTGGTCCTGACGGCCTGCAAGATCGGCGGGCCCGCCGCGGCGGCTGTCCTGGAACTCTTCCAAGGACATGCCGATCCCGCGGTGCGTGCGCGGGTGCGCTGGGGACGCAACCGTATCGGAGGGGCGCCGGGCGGTGCCCCGAACGGCAGCGCCTAGAAACCCTGTCGTCAAAGGGCTGACGAAGGCCGAGGTGGCGACCGCCTTCCGCGAGGTCACCATCGGGCGCACCACCCACGCCCTTCGGTTCACGCGACAGAGGGAGGAGCAGGGCTCGACCTGGCTCAGCTCCACCGCCGACCAGCCCGAGGGCAAGACCGCGTAGAGAGCGCGGCAACGCACACGGCCCCCGCCGAAGCAGGGGCCGTTTGGCCTCTTGGAGAGAAGACCGCTGGCCACGATAGCAGCGACCGTCGCGTACGCCGGCGTGGCCGGGCGGCTACGCTGCCCTCTGCGTTCAGGACCGACAGCGGAGGACGGGGAATGAGTCGGCGCAAGCCGTATCTGGTCGGGCATCAGGAGTTCGCCGCCCTGTACCGCGTCGATCCGAAGATGGTCGGTCAGTGGCTGGCACCCAGTCGCGGCGTGCTGGATCCGTCGACTTCCATCGTCGTCAGCGGCGTGCGGTACTGGCCATTGGGCTTCGCGGTCCGATTCGGCAGCACGACGAAGCGGTTCCGCCCGGTTGACCTCGAGGTCAAGGCACGCATCATCACTGAGCAGGGCGAAGGCTGGGAGGCCGACCTGGGGGATGAGCTGCCGCCGATCGTGGGCCAGCAGGAGATCATCGAGATGTTCCACCTGCCCGCGCAGGGGAACCTTGCTATGACGATCACGACCGGGCGGTTCCCGGAGCACGACTGGTTGCTGTCCGGGTCGATGCTTTGGCTGCTGGACACCGTGCTGGACGCTGTTCCGCAGCTGCGTGACAGCGCGCGCAGCCTGCCGTGGGAGGTGGACGAGGCGGTCGTCGCCGCCTTGCGGCACGGCACCTATGACGGGCCCGGAAGCCGTGTCCTCACCCGTGGTCGTCACGCCCGGAAGGTGCTCTGACCTGCTCAAACACTGTACTTAGCCTCGATTCGCGAATAAGATATAAGCAATCCCTTTACGGGGGTCGCAATTCACCAAGGAGGCCCAGTAGTGCAATTCATTACCACCCCGGGCGGCGGCGAGGTCGCCGTCATGGACAGCCGTGAAGTGCTCGTCATTGAAGGTGCCCTCTCGCTCTACGTCGTGAAGCACCCCGACTCCAACGTCGCCATTGAAGCCTTGCGGGACGTCTCGCGGTTGAACCAGGCTCGCGAGGCGCGTATGGAAGACGCGGCTGAGAGCACCTCTGTCTGACCTGCGCTAGATGTGAAGTTGCCCCTGCCTTCGGTGGGGTTGATCGCCGGCGCACCCTCCCTGCAAGATAGGTGACATTCTTGAAACTGGTCATCAGGGGGTGGGTATGGCAGCCGTCCAGGACGAAATACCGGGCCTGGTCATCCACACCGTGCGGCAGCCCAAAGGACAGGAGCCGTCGATCCAGGCGCAGTTCGAGACGTTCCACCAGCTCAACCCCTGGGTGCTCCGCGCCCTGGAAACCCTGACCGCCGACTACCTCAAGCGCGGCGCGAGCCGCATCGGCATCGGGATGCTGTTCGAGGTCCTGCGCTGGCGCTACGTCACGGCGACCGAGGGCGACGAATTCCGCCTCAACAACAACTTCCGCAGCCGGTACGTCCGGCTCCTCATCGAGCGCCACCCCGAATGGGCGGGCGCCTTCGAGGTCCGCAGCCTGCGGACCGACTGACTTCTTGGAGAGAAGAGTGAGCGACGAACAACCCGCCGAGCCCACCGCCGTGGAGGGCGCGGTGGTCAAAACGGACAAGGCAGCACACCCGGCCGTGCGGCCGAGCGCCATCGTCCTGCGCGCCGACCAGGAAGAGTTCGACCACAAGCAGCTCTCGACGCTGAACCTGATCAGTCCCGGCCTGGCCAGCGCCCCGCGCGGCCACCTGGCCATGTTCTTCCACTACTGCGTCCGCACCGGGCTCGACCCGTTCGCGCGGCAGATCTACATGATCGGCCGCACCAACTGGAAGGCGGCCGACAACCCCGACGAGCCCGAGAAGACCTGGACCATCCAGACCGGCATCGACGGCTTCCGCACCGTCGCCCACCGGGCGGCGGCGAGGGCGGGGGAGTCCATCTCCTACGAGGACACCGTCTACTACGACTCCGAGGGCAACGCCCACGACGTCTGGCTGTCCAAGGCGTACCCGGCCGCGGTCAAGGTCACCGTCGTGCGCGGCACCGCGCGCTTCCCGTTCATCGCCCGCTGGGACGAGTTCGCCCCGACCTACTACGACCGCAAGCAGGGCGCGTACGTCGTGGCCAAGATGTGGCAGCAGATGCCTGCCCACATGCTGCGCAAGTGTGCCGAGGCCGGGTCGCTGCGCATGGCCGCTCCGCAGGACCTGTCCGGCGTGTATGTGGACGAGGAGATGGAGCGGGCCGACGCCGAAGCCGTCGTGCGTGAGGCGGAAGAGGCCACGCGGCGCCTGCGCGAGGCCGCTGGTCTCGAAGCGGGCGGCGGCTCCGGCGGGGATGGAAAGGAGGAGCCGGCCGACGAGTCGGAGGTCGAGGCCCAGGACGCGAGCGCGGCGAAGCCCACGCCGAAGAAGCGGGCGCGTCTCGCGAAGAGGACGGCTGCGACTGCACCGCAGAACGCCGACGCGGACGCCGATTCCGGCGAGGCCCCGGCGCCGGCGAAGCGTGCGCCGCGAAAGCGGGCCGCCGCTTCCCGCCGCGCCGCCTCCTGACTTTGCGACACGGGTACCGCCCGCGGCCAGCGGGCGGTACCCCGATCCTCTTGGAGAAGTTCGTGACCACCCTGTTCATCACACCTGAGCGGCCCGTCAGCCTGTGGCCCGCCGCTCACGCGGCCGACGCACGCCGTCCCCGCTCCCGGCAGACGAAGCTCGGCGCCAGCGACACCGTGTGCGCACGCCGCGCCGGATATCTCCTGCACGGCCGTCCCCCGACCGACACCGGCGAGAAGCGCAAGGCCATCCTCGGCACCTGGCTGCACGCCGGGATACTCGAAGCGGCTCGCGAGGAGTACGGCTGGCTCGTCGAGCGCCAGGTCGAGGACCACACCGTGCGCGGCCACATCGATGCCGTCCAACTCGACAGCACGACCGCGGCCCGGCTGCCGAAGCGGCTGCGCCCCGCGCTCCCGTCCGAGGAGACGACGGTCGAGGACGTGAAGACCAAGAGCACCTATCAGTGGGACAACGTCCTGCGGTACGGCGCCAGCGAAGCCGAACTGCGACAGGTCTACCTGTACGCGGACCTGCTGCGCACTGAAGGGTTCGCCGGCGTCCGGGGTCAGCGGCAGATTGCCCGCCTCGGGCCCGTGCCAGTCACCCGCATCCGCTTCCGGTTCATCAACCGCGACAACGGCGACGACCATGTGCAGGAGATCGCCTACGACGCCGAGCGCGCCCGCCGGGCTCGTTGGTGGGTCCAGCAGGTTCGGGCCGCCGCCTCCCCGGAGGAGCTGCCGCGCACCTTCCAGGGGCCGGGCATCTCCGCGATCTGCGACCACTGCCCGTTCCGTACGGCGTGCTGGGGGCCGCTGGTTGCCGGTCGCTCCCCGCAGAGCCACCTCATCCACGACGACGAAGAACGCGCCAAGGCGCTGGCCGAGTACGCCGAGGTCTCCGAGCAGATCAAGCCGCTCAGGGAGAAGCAAAAGTTCCTGCGAGCCAAGCTCGACGGCTCCGAGCCGGGCGTCTACGGCGACAACGTCCTGAAGTGGAGCGGCGGCAACCCGACCCGGGTCGACGACGTCGAGGCGATGGTCGCGCTGTACCGCCGCGCTGGTCTGCAGGTGCCGATGGTGCCGGACGCGGCGGCGATGAAGGCGACGCTCAAGGAGGTGGGCATCCCCGTGCCCACGCGCCTCGATCACGACCGGCGGACAGCGGTGAGCATCAACGTCACCGCGTACAAGGAGCCCTGATCGCGCTACCCGGCGGGGGCGGGGCCGACGTGCGCTCCGCTCCCGCTCCAGCGCGGCGGGAAACGGACGGAACACGGAGAGGTGCCGGTGAGCATCCAGCTGATGGTGGTGGCCGCCTACCTGCCGAAGGAGGTGATCAACACCACGCAGAAGTTGGTCCTCATGAAGATCGCGGATTCGGCCGACGATCAGACGCGGCTGGCCCGGCCGGGACTGGAGCGGATGATGGCCTGGGCCGGCGTGGGGGAGAAGCAAGTCATCACGGTCGTCACACAGCTCGTCGGCCTGGGCCTGGTCGAACGTATCTCGGTCGGCCGCGTCGGCCGCCGCGCCGAGTACCGGGTGTTCCCGCATGGCGTGCCGCCCATCCCGTCGACGGAGGAGCTGGTCGAGCGGCGCCGTGCAGCGCAGAGCGCGCCGACCAATCCCCGGCTGGCACGCAAGACCTCCCGCCGCAAACCATCCTCGGCCGCCCGCACCCAGCAGGACGTCGTCGCCCGCGAGGAAGCCCGTGCGGTGCATAGAGGTGCGGAGGCGACAGGGTTGCTCCAGGGGAACCCTGGTGAGCCCGAAGACAGGGTTGCCCCAGGGGAACCCAGTGGGTTGCCGCAGGGAAACCGAGCGGGTTCCCCTGGGGAAACCCCTTCTCTTCCCCCTCCTTCCTCCTCTCTTCCTCACCCCCCTACCCCCACGGCTGACGCCGCGGGCGAGGCCGAGGCGCGCCGCGGGGAGCAGCAGCAGAGGGGCTGCCCGAAGCACGCCGAGCCGGTGGGGAACTGCCGCGGGTGCGGCACGAACCCCCGTGCCGGGCGGGAGCAGGTGCGCCGCGAGGTGGCCGACCGTGCCCACCGCCAGCAGCAGGACTGGCTGAGGGAGTTCTTCGCCGAGCAGGAGCGCCGAGTGGCGCAGACGGACCCCCAGGCGCTGGAGATGGCCCGCCAGCGCACCCGGGAACTCGCCCGCATGGGACGGGAACAAGCGTCCAACTCCTGGCGCAGACAGGGCGGTTAGCAAGATCAGCAACATTGACGCCTCCGTGTCTGCAAATAAAATATAAGTATGAGTTCGGAACTGGCCGAACTCACCGACCTCTTGGAGACTGTCAGTGACCGACACCGACACCCTCACTCCCGCCCCCGACGCCTACGTCGTGGTCGCTGAAGTGATCCACGGCCCCCGCCTCACCCCGCGCCTCGGCGGCGCCCTGTACTGCTCGGCCGAGTGCGCCGAACACGGCGTCCGTGAACTCGTCAGCGACCTGCGCGCCGAGCAGGGCGGCAGTGGCTTCGTTCTGCCCTACCGGGGGCGCGCGGTCGGCTGCGTCGTCACACCCGGTGGGCGGATGTGGGCGGTGCAGATCCTCGCCCGCAGTGAACTGCCCGCCATCTGACATCCGCTTTCACCTCAGATAGGTGACATTTTTCAAGGCAGGCGGGCGCGTCTGATGCGTGCCCGCCGTGCACACACTCTTGGAGACCAGACCATGACCACCCCCATCGCGGCCCTGCCCGACCACAACCGCCTCAACGACCCGCAGTGGCAGCGGCTGTTCCACGCCTACCGGCACCTCATCACCCCCCTGCGCTACTCGGGATGGATCACCGATCTGGAGACCTGCGGCGGGCAGTACCACGTCCGCGCCGACCTCGGCGACGGAACCGAGCTGATCATCGCCTCTACCGACGCCCTTCCCAAGGACCCGGCCGACGTTAACGGCTGGCACGCGCTGCGCCAGCACCGCGAGGACCCGGCCCGCCACACCGTGCTGTACGACTCCACGCCCAACGGCCCGCAGCGCCACCACGGCAACAGCCTCATCCCGCTGTTCGCCCGCATCGACTCGCTGGACGTCCTCCGCCGCGCACCCCGGCTGATCGTCTCCGCCACGCACACCTCGCCGTACGGCGCCAACCACAACCAGACCGCCGGGATCGAAGGCCCGGCCACCGCCATCACCCGGTTCACGGAGTGGTCGAAGCGGCTCACCGACCACGAGGGCTACCGCCGCGTCTGGCAGCGGTCCGAGCGCGACGGCTACCCGCTGGCGCTGTTCGAGAGCGCGGGACACATCACCACCGTCCGCGTCACCGTCAGCGATGGCTGACCGGCCACGCCGCGCCCCGCGTCCCATCGGGAGCGCGGAGCGGTGATCTGGCTGCTGATCGTGTGCGCCCTCGGCCTGGTGGCGTTCACCGCCCTCGGCATCGAGGACAGCCGCCACAACCGCGCGTTACGCGCCCCTGACCAGTCCTGAACCACGGCCGCCCGGCCCGCCGGGCCGTGCGGCCCCAGATGTTGGAGACAAACCCGTGCCCCGATCCATCCACCTGCTCTGCGGAGCGGGCGGAGACGCAACCGGCCTGCTCGAAGCCGGATTCGACCCCATCTTGGGCATCAACCACTGGCAGACCGCTGTCGACACCTTCGAGTTCAACCATCCGACCGCAGCCGCGCGCTGTGCCGACATCCGGAACTACCCCATGCGCTGGCTCCCGAAGGCCCTCGTCCTGTGGGCTAGCGTCATCTGCACCGAGATCAGCCCCGCCGGCGGGAAGAAGCGCCCCGATCCCATACAGGACGCCCTCTTCGAAGAAGAGGAGCAGTGGCGCGAGCTGCCGCCGGAAGCCTTCGAGATGACCCGGGTGACCGCCTGGTGCGTGCTGCGCGCCGCCGAGGCAAAACGGTTCCCCTGCGTTGTCGTGGAGAACGTGGTCGAGTTCGTCACGGACTGGATCTTGTTCCCGGAGTGGATCCGCGCCATGAAGAAGCTCGGCTACCGGGTCCAGATCGTCTCCGTGTCCTCCGCGCACATCGGCTCCGAGACCAACCCGTACGCCCCGCAATGGCGCGACCGCGTCTACCTGGTGTTCACCCTCGCGGGCGTGCGCCGCCCCGACCTCGCGCCGCGTCCGCTGGCGTACTGCGTCGAGTGCGGCCGGGACGTCAAGGCACGCCAGAGCTGGCGCGACCCGCGGGTGAAGGTGGGCAAGTACGGCGTCCAGTACGACTACCGGTGCCCCAACACCCGCTGCGGCCACGCGCTGGTGGAGCCGTACGTCCGACCCGCCGCCGACGTGATCATGTGGGACAACATCGGCCAGCGGATCGGGGACCGGGCCAAGCCGCTAGTGCCGAACACGATGCGCAGGATCGCCGCCGGGCTGGCGAAGTTCCCCTACCAGCCGTCCGTCGTCACCCTCACGCACGGCAAGGACGGCACCGACCGCGCGTTCGCCCCGCACACCCGGCCGCTGCCCACCCGCACGGCCAAGCTCGGCGAAGCCCTCCTGGTGCCGGTCGGAGACTCGTGGAACGACACCGCCTCCTCGGCGGACGAGCCGATGCGCACCCGCACCACCCGCGAGAGCGAAGCCCTGGTGACGGTGGACCCGTTCATCGTGGAGTTCCGCAACAACTGCGACGCCGCGCCGATCGACGCCCCGCTCAGCACCATCGCCACGGCCCGCCACCACGGCTTGGTCGTGCCCGGCGGGGACGTGCGCTCCCAGGCCCGCAACACGCTGGTCATCCCGTACCGCAAGGCGGCGGCGAAGACCGCGTCCGAACCCCTGCACACCCTGTCCACCCGCGACTCGACGGCCATCGTACGCAGCGCGCCCGCACTCGAGGACTGCTACTTCCGCATGCTCCAGCCACGCGAGCAGCTGTCGGCCCAGCGGTTCCCGGAGGGCTACGAGGTCGTCGGCTCCAAAGCCGCCCAGACCCAGCAGGCCGGCAACGCCGTGTCGGTCAACGTCGCCCGCTGGATCGGCGAACGCCTCAAGCCAGTCCTCGCCTGACCACCACCCCCGAAGAAGAAGGGACATCTCTGCCATGACACCGGCAGCCCATGACCAGTTGGCCGTCCTCGCCGAGCAGCGCGAGGACCTGGAGGCCGAGCGGCTGCGAATCGACAAGGCGTACTGCGTCGCCGTGCTCGACCACATCACCGCCAAGATCCGCGCCGCCTGCCCGGAGGCCGTCTACGTGACCTTCGCCTACTACGGCTCCCGCACCCTCGACCTGCACGGTGTGCTGGGCGCGCAGCCGAGCCCGCTGGGGACGTGCCCCGAACTGTGGGACAACCGCGAAGGGGAAGGCGAGCACCCGCTCGACCTGATCGTGGACGAGATCGAGTCCGACCTGCAGACCGCGCTCGCCCCCTACACCTCCCCGGTGTGGGCGTCGGTCCACCGCAACACGGCCTCCGACGGCAACTCCTGGTTGCTGGAGCTGCCCCCGCCTGACAGGGCCGCCCGCGTGGCCGAGCTTGTGCGCGAACACCACCCCGAGGCCACCGCGGTCATCATCGATGGCCGCAGGGCAGGCCGGATCATCGAGGTCCTCGAAGGCGTCGCCGACGACGGCACACGGGTGCTCGTCCCGCGACCGAATTGGTCGCCCGCCTACGACACCGCCCTGACCCGGCTGCTCGGCCAAATGCTCGCCCTCCCGGCTCTGTCCGACCGGCACCTGATGCCCCTGCCCGGCGACTACCTCCACCCGTACGGCTTCAGCACCAGCGACCAGATGCGCCTGATGCCGCTACCGCCGACCGCCTAGCTCACGGAGGAGGAGCAGATGAGCGGCAACGGGTGGGTCCGGACGGCCCCCTGCGCCGGGGATTCCCGCTTCACGTCCGAGGAGACGGCGGCCGAAGACCCGACGACGCCGCTGGTCGCTTCCCTCCTCTCCGTCTGCCAAGGCTGCCCGTTCCGCGCGCAGTGCGTCGAGCTGGTCTTGCCGAGCGTGAGCCTGTTCGACGGCGTGTGCGGCGGGCGGCTGTGGCGCAACGGGCAGGTCCTCGCCACCTGCGAGGGCGCGCGACCCGGCGAGCTGCGCGAGCGCGGGCGACGCCCGATCACCCACGGCACCGAAGCCGGGGCCCGCGCCCACAACCGGCGCGGGGAGCGCGCCTGCTCCCTGTGTCTGGAGGCCGGACGGCTCGCCCAGCAGGCCCGCCGGGCCCGCAAGCGCGCCACCGGCACCTGATTTTTCAGCGAGATAGGTGACATTCATGCATCAACGATTAGCTTCCTCTGACTCCAGGTGTGACTGCCACGCGGAGCCCGGCTACGCCTTGAGGCCTCTGCCTGCCGCGTGGCTCACCCGCCCTGCACTCCTGCGGCCCATCCCGCGAAGCGAAAGGAAGAACTCGTGAACAAGGCCCAGCTCATCAAGGTGGTGGCGGAGGCGATCGGCAGCCGCGCCCAAGCGACGCTGGCCGTGGAAACCACGTTCGACGCCATGGTCCGCGCCGTCGCCGCAGGCGAAACCGTCTCCATCACCGGCTTCGGCAGCCTCACCCCCGTGGTGCGCGTGGGCCGCACCGGCCGCAACCCGCAGACGGGGGAGCCGGTGCAAATCGCCGCGCGCCGGGTGGTGAAGTTCCGCCCCGGCGTCCGCTTCCAGGACCTCGTCGCAGGTCGCCGGGCCATGCCTGCCTCCGGCAACTGCATCCAGAAGGACCCCAAGACCCCCAAGGCCACCCGCCCGTAGCCGCTGCACACCAGGGGCCGCCCGGTCTTACGGCGGGCGGCCCCGCCGAAGGAGATCGACAAATGAATGACCGTTCCGTGGGGGTCGAGATCGAAGCCACCGCGAAATGGCTGGAGCAGCGCGGTATATACGGCGCGGCGAGTCTGCTGCGACGCGTCGCCCGCCAGAGGGACAACGCCGTGCGACAGCTCGGCCTCCGCCCTCACTCGCCCGCATCCATACCGGGCGGCGCCGAACGCGCCGTCGCGCGGAACCTGGACGCCGCCGCCGAAGCGGCAGTGCTGCGAACCGACTTGGCGCGCTTTCAGGCCCTGGCCGAGCGTGCTGGCTGGGTAAGCGACACCGACGGCAAGCGCCTGTGGCGCTGGCGCGACGGCTGGTGGGAGCTGAGCTACCGCCGCAGGAACCCCAAGGACGGCTACCACGACACCGGCTGGTACCAGTGGGGACCGCTCGGCAGATACGACGGCGAGTGGGCCCACCGCAACAAGGGCCCGGCCAAGACTGAGGCCGATCGGCTGATCACCAAGCACCGCACGACCACTGGCGAGGGCAGCCGGTGAGCGGTCGGATTCAACGCCCCGAGCTGGCCCGCGAGTACGCCGACTGGGAGGCGGAGACGGGCTCCCCGTTCCGGAAGGACCTGCCGATGGCCGACGTCATCCGGCAAGCAGGGGGTGCCGCGTGACCGCCGAACTGCAGAGCGCCCCGGTGACCCTGCCCAGCGTGCAGGAGAAGGGGGAGTGGCAGCCGCGCGTCATCGGTCTGGATCTGTCGCTCACCTCGACCGGCATCGCGGGAACGGACTGGGCGCGCGCCTGCCGGCCCGGGCGCCGCCGCAGCCATGAGCGCCTGGACTGGCTACTGTCGGCCGTCGCGCTGAGCGTGAAGGACAGCGCGGACCTGGTGGTGGTCGAGGGCGCGGCCTACGCCCAGGGTGGCCAGGCCGGGCACCACGAACTGGCCGGGCTGTGGTGGCTGGTCACTCAGTACCTGTGGCGCCACCGCATCCCGTACGCCGTCGTCACCCCACATGGACGCACGATCTACGCGACCGGGCGGGCGAACCCCGCTCAGGACTACCCGCGGAAGGACCGGGCCCGGATCGCGAAGGGCATGGTGCGCGCGGTGGCCGTAGAGCGGTACGGCGTCGAGTGCGAAGGGTCGGGCCGCTACGACCAGGCGGACGCCACGATCCTCGCCGCGATGGGCCTGGACTGGCTCGGCTACCCCACCGTGCCCGTGCCCGACACCCACCGCCGGGCGCTGGAAGCGGTGAAGTGGCCCGAGCTGCTGCCTCCCGCCGCGAATTAGGGATTTCGAATTCTCTGAATTAGTTGGAATGTAAAGCGGTAAAACTTGCTTTGGAGGTATTTGCCATTAAGATATAAGTAACGAATTCGGGAAATGCCGAATGGAAAGGAAGCGGAAATGCACGGCTGCCCGTGTGAATGCAACCGATGCGGATTCTGCGGCGGCTGCGGCCACGCCGGATGCGGCGGACGCAGCTAACTCCACCACACCCGAGCACCTTGCGCCCCCGGCCCACCGCCGGGGGCGCATCCATACGCGCAAGCGTCCTCTTGGAGAGCCCCATGACCAACTACTCACCCGGAGTCCTCAAACTCGCAGACGAAATAGGACTCGACCCCGAACACGTCGCACACGCCGTGCGCCTCGCCTCTCACACTTTCGCCCGCGTACAGATGACCACCGGCATGACCGTCGAGCAGTTCCGCCGCCTGTTCACCCAGGACCGGCACTCCATCGCCATCGTCGCGAACATCGCCATGCGTCACGCCGGCCGCCGCGACGACGCCCAACTGCTGATGGAAATCTACAAGGCCAGCGTCGGCGCCACCCCGTACCAGCAGCCCATTCACACCGGCATCGGCACCCTGCCCGAGTGCCACGACCACCCCTACGTCCGGCAGGCCGTGTGCATCCTCATCGCCGCCGGGCTCCCGCCTATTCACACTGACGGCGTCCACGAGCTGCGCCCCGGCTTCCAGGTGTTGCCCGACGACACCGGCCACTTCCCCGGCTGGGTATTCATCGCGCCGGACCCCGAGGCCAAGGCCCGTACTGGCTTCGCCGGCGGAGACCTCGGCTACCTCGCGGTCATGCGCTGGGCCGGATGGGGCGTCCTCACCGAACGCCTGCCGGGCGGCCTGTACGGCGCCTGCCACCCCGACCACCGGGACAACCCCTTCCCCGCCACCCCGACCTCCTGACCCTGTCCGGGCCGCGGTCGCCTGTGCGGTCGGGCCCGGCCCTCGAGAAAGGCGCCAACCCCATGAAGCTCCCCGTCGACGACGCCACCCTGGCGTCCTGGTCTGCCTCTTCTGGGCCTCACCGAGAAGCAGACCGCAGCGACCCTCGCCGACATCGAGCAGACCCTCCGAGTCGGCTACGACAACCGGCCTGACGAACTGCGCGACGCCACCTTCGAACAGCTCGTCGGCGACATGGACGCCGACGAGGCAGCCCTGATGTTCCTCATCAGCGGCCTGCGTCAGGCCGGACACCCCGAAGCCGCGTACGCGGTCGAGGTCCGCGGCATCTTCGCCACGCTGCGCTCCCTCCAGCAGAGCGCCTGAACCACACCCATCACCAGCCCACGCCGCCCCGCTGCGCACCGCGCACCGGGGCGGCCCCATGCGCGCTCGCAGAAAGGATTCCGCCCCCATGTCCGACGACTTCTTGCCCCGCGCCGCAGCCCCGGCCACCGCCGCGCGGCCCGCGCCGTCGTGGGCGAAGAAGCCCCCGCCCAAGTCCAAGGCCCGCCCCACCGGCAAGATCTCCGCCCGTCGCTACGCCGCCCCGCGCGACCCGCACGAGCACGCCCGCAAGATCGCGGAGAACGTCCTCGACGCCTGGTACCAGTCCTTCGGCGGCAGCAGCATCGACGTACCCCTCGGCACGGTCGCCGGGCTCTGCCTGCTGCGCAACGTCCCCAGCCTGGCGGACTGGCTGCTCAACCTCCAGCCCGAACAACTCCCGCAGCTGCTCAAGGAGATCTACCTCGGCCACTGGATCAAGCGCCCCGACCTGATCAACCGCGCGATACGCCTACACGACTGGGCCTGGAACCCTGACCCGGACAAGCAGCAGCTCCGCGCCGTCCACGCCGTCACCCGCGCGGCCATCAACACCGGCCTGCTCGACCTCACTGGCCACGACGATCCCGGGCAACGCTCCGAAGCCGACGTCCTGAGCCCCCTGCTCACTGGCCTGCGCCACAAGAGCGACAAGAAGTGGCGCGGCGAGTACCACACGCCGGCGTGCATCACGGACCTGATGGCGAACATGACCGTGGACAAGGACTTCGCCCAACCCGGCATGTCCTTTCGCGAACCCGCCGTCGGCTCCGGCACCATGTTCCGCTCCGTCGCCCAGCGCCTGCGCGACCTCGGCCTCAACCCGCACGACTTCCACTGGTACGGCAACGACATCGACTCGCTGTCCGCCGGGTGCGCCGCCGTCAACGCGATCATCTGGGACCTCGGCCCGCACTGCCTCATCGGCTGCGCCGACTCCCTCGCACCGGACGACGACTACGCCCAGACACGCGCAGAAGCGAAAGAAGCCTTCGAGCAGCGCGACCGGTACGTCGAGACCGCCACCACGATCGTCGCCCACCGCCGCGCCCTCGCCATCCTCGACCAGCTCATGCCCAGCAAAGAGAACGCCGCGTGACCGAACCCGATCCCTTCGACCGACCCGGCACCACCCCAGCACCACGCCGCCGGCGCCCGGCCTTCGCCGGGCCCCGCGACGAGATCGACGTGCCGCCCCTGGACCAGGTCGCCCCGACCCTCGACCCGCCCTGGCGCAAGGAGGACACCGACACCCCCGACCGAACCGCCGCCTACCACCACCCCGATGGTCACCGCATCGGCCTGCGCGTCCAGCCCCGCGGCCTCGCCGTCCAGACCTGGATCACCGCAGGCCCCCACCTGCCGCCGATCCCCGACGGCACTGACATCGAGCAGGCAGAAGCACAAGCCGCCAACGATGCCCGGCTCCAGCCTGGTCGCACCTGGAACGCCGTCCTCGCCACACGCAACAGCAAGGACCTGGCCGCCGACCTCGACGCACTCGTCCACGACGACCTGCTTCCAGCACTCACCCGCAAGCCCAAGCGCGTCAGCACAAGCACCGACACGCAGCAGACCGACACCCCAACCGAAGGACCCGCGACATGACCCAGCCCCTCCGCATCGCCAGCCCCAGCGACTTCCTCGAACTGATGCCATTCCTCCTCGGCTACACCCCGGAGAACACCCTCGTCCTGCACGGCATCACCAACATCGGCCTCGCCGGACCCGTCATGGCCCTGCCGTTCCCTGCCGACCCCACCCAATGGCGTCCTCTCGCCGAAGCCGCTGCTCCTGAATTCATCCACTCCACCCGAGGCCGCGGAATCGACATCCTCGACGTCGTCGTCTGCCTCTACCGCACCCCACAGCCCGGACAGACCCCTGAAACCACCGCACACCTTCTCGGCCACATGGCTGACTGGATGGTCGACGCCTTCTGCGACTTCGGCGACGCTCCGGTCAAGCTCGTCCTCGGCATCGTGGGAAACCAGTGGTGGGACTACACCTGCCACTGGCCCGGCTGCTGCGAAGGTGCCCCCCTGCCCGCCGGCGACCACCCAGAGAGCGTCACCGCCCAACTCCGGGCTCTCGGCCGCATACCCGGCCGCCTCAGCAGCGAGATCGCCAACGAGTACCGGCCCACCCACACTAACGCCGCCCGCTACCGGCGAGCCCTCCATGAGGCCAGCACCGACTTCCTCACCAATAGCCGCACCCCCCGCGGCCGACTCATCGCCCGGCAGGGCACCCTCAACATCATCGACGGGGCCTTGAAGGACGTGCGAAACAGCACTCCCATCGCCGACGAGTCCGCCGCCCGCATCATCCTCGGCCTCCAGGACCGGCGCGCCCGCGACCGCGCCCTCTCCTGGGGACCGAAAGCGGACCTGCCGTACGAGCGGCAGCTCTGGGCAGACCTCGCCCGCCGCTGCGTGCCCCCCTACACCGAACTCGCCCCCGCCCTACTCACCCTCCTCGCCTGGGTCATGTGGCGACAGGACGACACCGCCACCGCACGCCTCGCCCTCCGCGAGGCCATGACTATCGACAGCGACTACCTGCTGGCCCAGTACCTCCACCAAGGACTCAATCAGGACGTGCCGGTAGACCGCCTCCTCGAGGTCTTCCGCACCGCGGCCGCCCAGGACCACGCCGACGACGAAGCCGCGCTCCGCACCCTCTGACCACCACCGCAGCCTTGGCCCCGTGCGCCGGGGCCACCTGACCAGAAGCGAACCGTGACCCACACGAACGAACTGCGCGGCGCCATCGCCGGACACACGACCTACCCGCCCCACTACTGGAACAAGGACAGCAACTACCGCGACATCTGGCGCATCGCCTGGGGCCACTCCGGCTGCGCCCGCCGACCTCAGCCCGAGTCGACACCTGAATACCGACCCACCATCCTGGCACCAGCAAGCAGCTACGACCTCCTCATCGGGCCGCTGAAGAGGCGGTCTTCAACGGAGTTCATCGAGGCGCTGTCTCTCGAGTGCGACGCGAGCGAGGCGGCGTGAGCGAGCACCAGTCCGTCACATGGCTACGTCCTGAGTACAAAGGACGCGAGGATGAACTGATCAACCTTGCTGCCGGAGCCGAGCTTGTAGGCGTTACTCGCTCCACGGTCAGCAACTGGGCCAAACGCCACGGAAACTTCCCGAAGGTCGCGTTGCTGACCGGCATCGGCGACAGACGCATGAAGTACGTCCCACGCGACGAGTTCCTCGCCTTCGCCCGTGACCAGATGAACAAGAGGCGTACTACGCCACGCAGGTCGGTGACTCGTCGACCTGCGGCGCTTCGGAGAGCAGAGGAAATCGCTCACTCCGAACGCCAAATCGCCAGGCTCGACGAACTGGAGAAACGCCAGGCAACAGCCCTCGCCCGGACCCGGGAGGCATTGAAGAAACACAGTGAACGCCTTGAGCAGGCCCGGCAGGCCTTCGCTGCTGAGGTCGCTGCGGTCCACCGCCTCGAGCAGGCCGAGGGCGCCTCGGCCGTAGACTCCGCAAACCCACCAGGGGGACACATGACCACGTAGCCCTGTGAAGATCTGCCGGCCGTGGAGGGACCATGCGGCGCCACCCCAGAAGGGGTGGCGCCCTGCCCGTCGCTTTGGGTAGAGACGATGCTTGCGCTACTACACCGTCCCCGTCAGACGGAGTTCCACATGGATGTGTGTGCTTCTGGTCCGTACGGACTCCACCCCTTGAGGTAGGGCTTGAGGTCTTCAGGCTCGAACGCAAGCCCAGACGGCATGGTCGGCAGTTGCGTCAGCGGGTCCAGAGCCTCCGCATATTCGCGTGCCCACTGCAACCAGGAACGCGCCGACTCGACGTCTGAACTTTCTTCCGTCGCTGAATCCAGCCGGCACTCCAGAGCGTCGCAATACCGGCGGAGCGCCTGCGCTTCCTGCCAATGCTTTGCTTGCTCACGGAGAATCGTCCCGAAGCGAGCCTGAGCAGCCTTGTCTTTGGCGGCAGCTATGGCCGCTTCCCATCGGACACGGCGCTCTTCCTTCGCTCGCTTCTCATCCAACTCCCTCTGCCGCTCCTCGACGGCGCGGGTCTCTAGTTCCCGAAGCACGATCCCCAGGACGTCCTCGAGTTTCGACCGCTTGCGGTCGCCCCAGTGGTGCTGCCTATGGGATCGGCTGTAACCGATGTCCAGGGCGAGTTGCTGAGAGCGATCTGGGTCAGCAGACTGGGGAAACTCCTGCTTGATCGTGACGCTGCAGGTGAAGTCATCGACGACGATGTCCAGCACCCCTTCGCGGCAGCTCGCGGGGAAGTACCGGCCGTTGTAGTAGTGCGCTGAACGATTGTCACGCTCGGGGGCGGGATGCTCTCGGACCTTGTACCCCCGGCGCTCAGCTTCTGCGGCCAGTCCCTGGAGCATCAGCAGAGCCCGGCGGCGCAGGGAGGGCGGCATGAGAAGCCGGCGCTCACTATCTCGCAACCCCGCCACGACGCGGTGCGGCGAGCGCAACTGCGCAGGTACTGGAACTCGCGGGTTGTCCACCGAGGACCTGCGCCCCGAGTTGGCGTGCGGGCCATCCACCAGCGATATTTGCAGGTCCCGACCCGCATTCCACAGTCGCTGCTTCTCGATGCGCTTGCCCGGCGGAGCAAGTCCGTGTCGCTTGGCAAAGTCGACGACACGCCGCCACTCGATGATCTCAGCTTCGTCCGGCTCCGAGATGACAACATGGTGCTCTGCGACCAATCGCTCGACGAGCCTGGTTGCCTGCGCCCGGCGCGCCACGGGGATGGGCCTTTCACTATGGGGCGTTGGCGGCTTCTTCTGCGTCGTCTTGCCCTTGCGTCGGAGCTGTGCAGTTGCCGTCTCGGAAACGCCGCCCGTGCCCGTCGCCACAGTCACCGAGGTCTTTGACGCTTCACCCGGAACACTGCCAAGTGTCGGATGCTCTGGATGATGACCGCGCTCCAGGTAGAACTGACCAGCCTCGGTGACTTGCGTTTGCCAGCCGCCACCCTGACGACTGACCGTCACCAGACCTCGATCACGCAGTGCATAGGTTGACCGCCGCATGCCCGGGTCCTGGGCGCTGGGATCTTTTCCGTCGGCGATGTTTCTGAGGAGTGTGAGCTGCCGGTCGTTCAACGCTGTCCAGCGGTGCATGCAACAAGTTCACCGGCAAATGAGGTGGCTCACAATAGCGGCCGTCGCGGTGCTCTCGACCAGAGCTGCCCGGGCGTAGCGAGCTAGCAGGTCGCTACGCCCGCGTCATTTGGAGCTGTGGCTTTGCTACGGTGTGAGTAGGCGGCTGACCTGCGAAAACGCCGCGCGGCTCCACCCTCGGGCGAAGAGGGCGGAGCCCTTCTCATCGGTAAGGCACTCCGCTGTGGCCGAATTCAACCGGGCCGCTTCTCGCGGCGGCGACCAGCGCCTTCGCGAATGAGGCGGCGCCGCAGCCCTCTCATCACACGTTCAGGGACCCGGGGCAGGGGTCTTCCAGGGACCCGAAAGGTGCCCAGGGGCCGCAAGGGACCGGAAGGACCCGGAAAGATCGGGAAGGGTGCTGGCACAGGCGCATGCCAGCACGGCTGTGACCTGCGGTAATAGGAAGCGAAGGGCAGGATCAGGAAGATCGAGGAAGATCCCCAAAGGACTCATAATCCGTCGGCCGTGGGTTCGAGTCCCACCCGCCCCACCAGGCACCGCAGATGCAGAAGCGTTTCTACCTGCGGAAACGTATGAAGGAGGGCCGCCACGCCAGCGTGGCGGCCCTCCTTCACTCCCTCAGACCAAGATCCAGGAGACACACAGGGGACACGGTGCGGGCGACATACGAGTCATAGGCGAAATCAGCCGTATCACCTGATCGGTGCCGTGGAGGGAAAGTGTCGCGCGAGGCTCTCTGTCGCCTCTTCCGCACGCCGGGCCGCCGCAGCTCTTGGCGCGGCGTATCGCTGATCTCGGCTCACCGGGACTGCGGCCGTGTCCATTGGTTTCGGGATTGCCCCCTCGGCTGGAGCGAGGGCTCGACAGCGGCTACCCGTCTGACCCGCGAAACGGGAACACACAGGCGAGATCGAGGCCGGGGCCGAACGGGGGGCAGGGGAACGCATTCCGCACCTGCCGCTTCGCGGTTGAATGGCGGGCGTGGCACGGAAAGTGGTGGGGTTCGACGAGGACGATCTGCGGGCGCTTGCGGGGGCTCGGTCGTTCGAGCGGGGGCTGGGGTACCTGGACGCGGTGAGCGGTCTGGAGGTGGGGGACGGCTCGGTCACCGCCGTGGTGCACGGTACGGATGTCTACGAGGTGGAGCTCACCCTCGGCGGGGACGACGGGCTCTCGGGATGGTGCGACTGCCCCTACGGGCAGGAGGGCAACTTCTGCAAGCACTGTGTGGCCGTGGGGTTGACCGTGCTGCGGCGGGCGAAGACGATCCCGCACCAGCGGGCAGTGGCACAGGCGCGCGCCTCCGGGCTGGAAGCGTGGCTCACGGCGCTGTCACGTGACGAACTCCTGGCGCTGGTGCGGGAGCAGATCGCCGAGGACCGACGGCTGCGCAGGCGACTGGAGTTGCGGGCCGCCGCCGCTCACTCCGACCTCGGCACGCTCCGGGACCGGATCATGACCCTGATCGATCCGCGCCCCTTCGCCCGCTACGGATATGTCGAGTACGCCGATGCCCCCGGGTATGCGCGGCAGGTGGCAGAGGCGGCGGCCGCACTGCGCGCCCTGAGCGCCGACGGACGAGCGGCGCACGCGGTCGGCCTGGCCGAGGAGGCGATCCGGCTGCTGGGGGAGGCCTATCGGGAGATCGACGACTCCGACGGCGTGGTCGGGGAGGCCGCGGCCGCGGTGGCCGCGGCCCATCTGGAAGCATGCGGAGCCGCGCGCACCGACCCGGAGCGGCTGGCCGAGTGGCTGGTCGGCCACGTACTCGGCGACGACAGTGAGGTGACGGATCTGGATCCGCTCGACTACGCCGAGGTGCTGGGGCCGGGCGGGCTGGCCCGCATGCGGCAGCTGGCGACCGAGGCGCGGCGGCGCAGCCCGTCCGGCTGGGCGGAGCGGTATCTGATGAAACGTCTGGTCAAGGCGGAGGGTGACGTCGACGCGCTGGTCGCCCTGTATGCACAGGACCTCGACCCGTCCGGTGCCACGCATCTGCACATCGCTGAGGAGCTGGAATCGGCGGGCCGCGCGGACGAGGCGCTGGCCTGGGCGGAGCGCGGACTGCGGGACTGCGCCGCCGAGACGCACATCGATGGCCGCCTGGCCGACTACGTGTGCGCCCGGTACGTGAAGGCGGAGCGGTCGGCGGACGTGGTCGGGGTGCGCCGGGCCCGGTTCCGTGTCGAGCGGTCCCTGGCCGCCTACCGGCAGCTGCGCGTTGCCGCCCGGGCGGCGGAGTGCTGGGAGGACGAGCGAGCATCCGCGCTGGCCGCCCTGGAAGAGGACACCCGCCGTGAGCGCGGCGGTTGGTACGGCGGGACCGTTCTGATCGACGCACTGCTCGACGACGGCGACCTGGACGCCGCCTGGCGGGAGGCGGCCGGCCGGGCCGACGACCAGCAGTGGGAGCGACTCGCCGACCTGTCGCGCGGGACGCGTCCGTCCGAGGCGCTCGCGGTATACCTGCGGCTGGTCGAGCGGCTGAAGGAGCCGACCGGCGACCGCGCATACGAGCACCTGGCACGGCTGCTGCTGGGTGCTCGCGACTGTCATCGCGCGCTGGGGACCGAGGAGGCGTTCACCGCGTATCTCACCGGCCTGCGGACGGAACTGAAGCGCAGGCGGAAGCTGATGAGCATCCTCGACCGCTACGGGCTGTGAATGGAGTGCGATCAGTCCTTGAGATCGATCATCTGTACTGGCTGTCCGGTCGCACGGGCGATCGTTTCGAAGTCGCGGTCGTAGTGGAGCAGCGTCAGCCCCGCCTCCTCCGCCGCAGCGGCGACCAGCAGGTCGACGGGGCCTGCACTGCGATGCTCGCCCTTGACGGTGAGCAGTTCCTGGACGACGCGTGCGCGTCGGTAGATGCCGTCGGGCATGGGGCACCAGGTGTAGTGGGCGTTCAGCGTGCGCTTCACACGTTCCCGGTCCGCCGCCGAGCGTGCGGAATAGAGGACTTCCAGTTCGGTGATGTCGCACAGGGCGACGAGCCCCGCGCCGATCCTGTCGTCCCACTCGGCCGTCGTCCGGCCGAGGAGGACGCGGGCGATGGCGGAGGTGTCGATCAGGTAGTCGGCGACGGTCACTCATCCGCTCCTGCATCGCGAACACCGTCCGGCCCGCCGGTGGGCCGGTACTTGCTCTTGTGGAGGAGGACATCCATGTCGAGGGCGCCCTCCGCGACCAGTTCGCGGGCTTCTCCGAGAGCGCGCAGTCGCCGGTAGCGGGCGGTGACCTCCCGAAGGGCGGTGTTGATGGTGTCGCGCTTGGTCGTAGTGCCGAGTTCCTTGGCAGCGGCCTCCAGCGCCTCGTCGTCGAGATCGATCACGGTGCGGCTCATGGGCGCCTCCATGTGTATACGCGGCTATATATCAATATACATGATCCAGTATGTTCGACGGTGCGCGTTGCCCGTTACGAGGGGCCTGGCAGCAGCCCGGCGCAAGGAATGTCGACCGGGGCTGCCGCAGCCGAGTGGCGTCGCGAGGCATGGATCGCGGCTGGGCTCCTCAAGGACGCCCCCTCCTCCACCGTCTCGCTCTCGGCCCACACCCACGCTCTCGACTGGTCGACGGACGCAGGTGAACCCGTGGTCCTGATCCCGCGTCAGCTCACTCGGTACCCGCCGCGCACGGCACCCGCCGTGGTCCCTCGGCGTGCGCATCGAGGAGGACGCGGTACTCGGCGACCTGTTGGCCGACCTCGGCCAGTGAGCGGGGGCGGTGACGGCGCCGTGGCCATCTCGCCGCGTGTCCAGCGCCGCGGCAGGGCCTCGCCGGCGGAGGTGGTGGGGACGCCTATGGCCATTCCGTTGGACCACCAGGGGACGCGCAGGGGACGGAAGGGCCCGGAAGGAGCAGGAAGGCCGGCGCAGAGCCAGAACGACGGATGGCCTCTGACCTGCGGTTATAGGAAGGGCGAGGCAAAGGCCGGGACGGATCGGAAGATCAGAAAAGGACTCATAATCCGTCGGCCGTGGGTTCGAGTCCCGCCCGCCCCACCATGCAGGTCTCTGACCTGTAGAAGCGTCTCATCAAGGGCGCGGATTCAGGGCTTTGGGCCAACGGACTGAATCCGCTGCTCGTGAGTTCAACGGCGCCTGAGGCGCCCTCCGGCCCCGACGGGCGGGGCTGGCGGGTGGGCTTGGCAGGCGAGCGAGTCGCCTTGATCGCTGGGGGGCTCTGCGGCCGTCGGGGGCGGGGGAAACGGCCCGTACTGAAGATGGCCCGAGGAATCTCCCGTATACAAGGTGGCTGGCTCACAGAGCGTGGCTGCTCTGAAACTGCGAGTGCAGGCGGGACAGGGCTGGGGCGGGGGCTGGGGCGCCCGATGGAGTTGGCATGGGGGTCAACTCACTTTCGGAGGATTCCTGTGATGGCGTGGCAGCCCGAGGCCGAACCGGCCTACCGGGCAGAGGACTTCGTCGCAGATGGAGCACTGCGGGACGTCTGCGTCCTCGACACCACGATCGACGACTGGCGGCGTATGTTCGACGGGCTGCGCTCGGTCCCGGGACACCATGTGCTTACCTGGACGCTCTCCGGCACGACGGAGAGCGGTGCCTTGGACGGCTCTGCCGTGTGGTCCCGACTCGAGCAGGATCCGGAGGAATCGGCGAGCCTGGCCATCGACGTCGACGGTGTGCGGTTCACCTGCTACTTCTCCGACATCGAAGAGATCGAGTTCACCTTCGATCCTTCCGACGTAGTCGACAAGGCGACCTTCGCCCCCGTTCACGCCTTCGTGACCTGGCTGGGAACGGCGACGGGCCGGGAAGTCGTCGTGACAATGGAAGGCACCGACCACGCTGCCATGCCTGCTCTGATCCGGTGGCGGCCGTGATGTTCGTCAAAGCTGGCTGGGCTCCCGAGCTGCACGGCTTCCGTTTGGACTGCGGAAGTCTGTCTCGACGAGCTGCCGCAGTGGCGTGACGGTCTGTTCCCGAGGGCGCGATCCTTCGCGTACGATCCGGCACGCCGGATCCGTACCTTGGGAAAGGGCTGCACACCGTGATCACTGTGCGGTTCACCGTACGGCCTGGCCAGGGCGACGCCCACGGATTCGATTTGGGCGACATGGCCGTCACCGGGGACCTCGGCACGGCCGACTCGGCCGGCCACGTTCCCGATCAGGGCATGATGATCTACCTTGCGGTCGTCCAGTTGCTGGACAGCCTGGGCGACTTTCTCCGGGGCAACAGGCGTGTGTTCACCTTCACCGGTGCCGACACCTCGTTCGGCCTTGTCGTTCGACGAACCAAGAACGGTCTGTCGGTCGCCGGCAAGAACGGCGTCGTCGCTCGGACGACGGCTCCGGAGCTCGCCTCCGCCGTGCTGAACGCTGCGCAGGTCCTTGGCCGCGGTCTCCCTCCGGAAGACCCCGTCACACCCGACTGGAAAGCCGCCCTCACCATGGCCCGCCTCTCGTACCAGGCGGTCTCGACGACGGCCGAACGGCGACCCGCTGACGGCGGATCAAAGTGACCCACTTGGTGATCTTCCTCTGACCCTGACCTTGGCGACGAGGTCGGGAGACAAGAGGTGATCTGTGGAGGACTGGGCAGAGATCCGCATGCCGACAGGAACAGACCGACAAAGACGGATGGGCGGCGACCTGCCGCGCCGCTGATCCGCCTGCGCCGGGAAGCAGTCCGAGGGGAAATACCTCGGCATCCTGCCCTCCCTTGAGCGGTCTGTTGCGAGCGGTGGGCGTAGCAATGTTGGCGATGTATCTTGATGCCATACATTGCGTACATGGGAGGTGTCCGGTGTCCGTTACTCAGATTGATCTCGACGACGAGGCGCTGGCCGAGGCCATGCGGCTCATGGGTGCCACGACGAAGAAGGAGACCGTCAACGCGGCGCTTCGGGACTACGTGGCGCGGATCAGAAGGCTTGAGGCTGCGGAGAAGCTGGCCGCGCGAGGTGAGCGCGGCGAGTTCGAGCAGGCCGCAGCGGCGCATGAAGCCGAGAAGCGTGCGCGGCGCGAGGTCTTCGAGTGATCACGTATCTGGTGGACGCCTCGGCTCTGTGGCATCTGTTCCGTACTCCAGGTGCGCTGCGACCCTGGGAGGGACACATCGCCGCTGGGGTGTTCCACCTCTGCGAGCCGACACGTGCCGAATTCCTCTACTCGGCGACCAGCCCGTCTCACCGAGATGAGCTGGCCGAGGAACTGGACGCGCTCTTTCTGCTCTCCCCGGTTCCGAAGAACGCCTGGCGGTGGGTCGACACCGCCCAGTACAAACTGACCCAGAGGGGCCAGCATCGGGCGGCGGGAGCGATCGACCTGTTGGTGTGTGCGACAGCTGTACACCATGGGCACACCGTCCTCCACGTGGACAACGACTTCGCGACGGTGTCCGGAGTCCTCAAGGAAGTCCAGCAGCGAGACGCACGAGCCTGATCTCCGGAGGCAGGAACGCGTCTGTCGGCTTCTGCCCTCGGTGATCGATGTCTCCGGGGTGCGTCACCTATGCCCGTGTGGGGCCGGGGAAGCACCCCAGCCGTTGCGGGTCCGCTGGCTGAACCTGGTCAAGCCGGTGACGGGATTGCAGGTGGGGCCGCTGATGCAGGCCCCGGTGCCGGGGTTCAACAGGGCGACGTTCATGCCGTCGACGACGCCGGTTGCAACCCTTCGGCGCGGCGCGGTGTTCTGTTCGGTGATGGATGAGAAGGCCGAGCGGCAGCTGACCGAGCTTCTGGCCGTGGACCTCGATGCCGGCTTCACCGAGCTGGTCCGGGTTCACGGCAGGGCCGTGTACACGTTCCTGCTCCGGGTTTCCGGCTCGGCCACCGAGGCGGACGACCTGGGACAGGACGTCTTCCTGCGCGCCTACACCGCTCTGCGGGGCTACGACCCCGAGCGTCGGCGGCAGCTCAAGTCGCGCGCCTGGCTGCTCACCGTCGCCGCCAACGTCTGGCGCAACCACCTGCGCACCTGCGCGCGCCGGCCGGCCCTGACGGGCGTGCCCCCGGAGGACACCGGCGAAGCCTGGACGGACCGCAGGCCGGGACCGGAGGAGCGGGCCGCGCTCGCCGAGGACCGGCGGCGACTGGTCATGGCGTTGCTGGAACTGCCGGAGCACCACCGCACGCCCGTGGTGCTCCGGCATGTGCTGGGACTGAGCTACACGGAAGTCGCCGAGGTACAGCGGTGCGCGGTCGGGACGGCCAAGGCACAGGTGTCCCGCGGCCTGAAGGGCCTGCGCCGGCTGCTGGAGCCGGAGTCGGCCGTGCTGGAGGAGGTGACGACATGAGGAGTGACCGAGAGGTGGCGGACGCGGCCCGGCCCGGCCTGGCCGGACTCGTCACGGAACCGCCGGCGGACTTCGCCGTGCGCGTGCTGCGCCGCGTCGGCGTCCCGCGTGAGCACTACGACACCTATGTCCGCCTCGACACCGCCGCCGGCGGTCTCTTCGTGGCGGCGAGCGCGGAGGCGGTGACCGGAGCCGCGCTGGACAGCGGCGGGCTGACCGCGCCGGGCTTCGAGGAACTGCACCGCTCCCGGACCCGCCGTTCGGCCCTGCGGACGGCCAGGCCGTTCCCCGGGGTCGTCACCGCGCTGCGGACGGGCCGCGCCCGGCGCCTGCCCATCGACCTGTCCCCGCTCGGCCCGGTGGACCGGGCCGTGCTGGAGGCCGTACGCACCATCCCCGCCGGGCAGCTCCGCCCGCTCGGCTGGATCGCCCGGGAGGCCGCGGTGGCCCCCGACGACGTGCTCGGCGCCCTGGCGCACAACCCGGCCGCGGTGCTGATCCCCTGCCACCGGGTGACGTACGACAACGGCATCCCCGTCGACGCCGGCCACCTGCCCGCGGCGGGCGAGGCGCTGCGGGCCGCCGAGGGCGTCGACCCGGCGCGGGTGGCCGAGCTGCGCCGGCGCGGTGTGGTGTTCCTCGGCAGCGACACGACCCGGATCTACTGCCACCCCACCTGCGCCCACGCCCGCCGCATCACCCCGCCCCACCAGGTGCCGTTCCGTACCGCCCGGGAAGCCGGGCGGGCCGGGTACCGGGCCTGCAAGAGCTGCCGGCCGGTCACCGTATGACGGGCCGTCGAACCAACCGTCACGAGCGGACCAACCGTCACGAGCGGACCAACCGTCACGACCGGACCGACCGTCACGACCGGACCGACCGACACGGCCGGACCGACCGGCACGGCCGGCACGGCCGGCACGACCGAACCGGCCGGACCGGCCGCCACGACCGGGCCGACTGGACCGACCGCCGCGATCGGACCGGCCGCCACGACCGGCACGACCGAACCGACCGGCACGACCGAACCGGCCGACACAACCGGACCGACCGCCGCGACCGGACCGACCGCCACCACCGGACCGGCGGCCACCACCGGACCGACCGACACGACAGTCACGACGAACACGACAGTCACGACGAACACGGAGTTGTCTTGCGAACCACTCTCACCCCCGGCGACACCGCGGCGGCGATCGCGGTGCACCCCACACCGCTGGGTCCGCTCGTGCTCGCCGCCACGGCCGACGCGCTCGTGCTGTGCTGCTACGGCGCGGTGGAGCTCGCCGTCGCCCGCCTCACCCGGGGCGGGCTGCATGCCGTACCCGAGGAGCGCGCGGACCCGGCCGCGCTGAAGGTGCTGGCGGAGACCCGGGACCAGCTCGACGCCTATCTCACCGGCGCCCGCCGGGACTTCACCGTGCCGGTGGACCTGCGGCTCGCCACCCCGTTCAGCCGGCAGACCGTCAACGCGCTGGAGGCGTTCGTGCCGTACGGGCGCACCGCGACGTACGGGCAGCTCGCCGCCGCGCTCGACCGGCCCCGGGCCGCCCGCGCCGTCGGCACGGCCCTCGGCGCCAACCCGGTCTGCGTCGTGCTGCCCTGCCACCGGATCGTCGGTTCCGCCGGCGGTCTCAACGGGTACGCGGGTGGCCTGGACGCCAAGCGCTTCCTGCTCGGCCTGGAGGCGGGCGACGGCCCGGCGGCCCCCTGACCGGTGGGCGTCGGCCCATCCCCCGTCGCCGGCGCCCACCACCTTCCTCCCCCGTCCATCCGCCACGGAGAGCCACTCGCGTGAACAGCTACGACACCCCGACCCTGCCCGGCCTCGCGGAACCGGGGCCCGCCGCCGGACCCACGCCCGGCGGTGACGGGCCCGGCATCCTGCCGCCCCTGGACTGGACCGCCCTGGCCGCCGAGCTGGACGCGGAGGGCGTCGCGCTCACCCCGCCCCTGCTGTCCGCCGAGCAGTGTGCCCGGGTACGGGAGATGTACGACGATCCGCGGCTCTTCCGCAGCACGGTGACGATGGCCAGGCACCGGTTCGGTGAGGGCGCCTACCGCTACTTCACGCACCCGCTGCCCGACCCGGTCGGGGCCCTGCGCCGGGAGCTGTACCCGCCCCTGGCGCGCATCGCCAACACGTGGGCCGACCGGCTCGGCGAGCCCGGGTTCCCCGACCGCCACGAGGACCTGGTCGCCGCCTGCGCCGCCGCCGGCCAGCACCGGCCCACCCCCCTGCTGCTCCGCTACGAACAGGGCGGCTACAACTGCCTGCACCAGGACGTGTACGGCGACCTCACCTTCCCGCTCCAGGTCGCGGTGCTGCTGGACCGGCCGGACGAGGACTTCACCGGCGGCGAGAGCGTGTTCGTGGAGCAGCGCCCGCGCGCCCAGTCCCGGCCCCTGGTGCGGCGCCCGGCGCAGGGGCAGGGGCTGATCTTCGCCGTCCACCACCGCCCCGTACGCTCCGCGCGCGGCTGGAGCCGGGTGATGCTGCGCCACGGGGTGAGCGCCGTGCACAGCGGGCAACGCCATGTACTCGGTGTGATCTTCCACGACGCCCGCTGACCCGGCGGCGCCCGGAGGTTCGTCCCGTGCCACGGCGAACCCGTGGACGACCGCCGTATACCGGCCCGGTTCTGCCGCCTGGCTCCAGCGGAGCCCCGGTCCCGGCAACCGGGTCTGGTCACGGCCGCCCGTCCCCGCTCCGGAAACTGCCGCACCGGCTGGAGAACCGCTGAAGTTCGGCAACAAGGCGGTTACCTACGGTGGCTGTGCGACGGCAAGGAGGATTCGCTTCCTGCCTCGTACCACTGTCAACCCGGCGACACAGCGTTAAGGAGCAGTGGCACACATGCGGCACGTACAAGAGGCACGGGCCACGCCCGCGGAGCACGAGGCCCGACCGGTCCCGGCGACCACGCCGGCGAGCGGTTCGCCGTACCGTCTGGGAGCGGCGCTGCTCCAGTCGCTCGCGCAGGAGATGAACGCGCTCGCCGAACAGGCGTCGGCGCTGGCGAACATGCCCCCGGAGGAGCTGTCCCTGGACGCGGAGGTCTTCGCGCAGATCGCCCGCAGAAACGTTCCACGCTGGCACTTCGCCATGCTGAACGACACCGATCGCAACACCGCCCTGATGACCGCCCTGGAGCGGGGCATCCCGGCCGGGGCGACCGTGCTGGACATCGGTTCCGGCAGTGGACTGCTCGCCATGGCCGCCGCCCGGGCCGGCGCGAGCAGGGTGTTCACCTGCGAGATGAACCCGCTGCTGGCCGAGATCGCCCGGAACGTGGTCAACGCGCACGGGCTGTCCGACGTCATCACCGTCATCGGCAAGCCGTCCACCGAACTGGACCCGGTACGCGACCTCGGCGGACCGGTGGACGTCCTGGTGTCGGAGATCGTCGACTGCGGCCTGATCGGCGAGGGCCTGCTGCCCTCCCTGCGCCACGCACGCGAGCACCTGCTGAAGCCGGACGGGATCCTGCTGCCCTCGGCGGCCCGGCTGCACGGCCGGCTGGTCAGCAGCGAGGCGGTGCTGAAGCTGAACCAGGTCACCACGGCCGGCGGCTTCGACGTCTCGCTGATGAACACGCTCGCGACCCGCGGCCACTTCCCGGTCCGGCTCGACACCTGGCCGCACCGGTTCCTGTCCGAGACGGCGACGCTGGTCGAGTTCGACCTCGTGCGCGACCCGCTGGAACCCGGTGAGCGCCCCCTCGCCCTGACCGCCTCGGCGGACGGCGAGGCCCAGGCCCTCGCGGTCTGGTTCGAGCTGGACATGGGCAACGGCATCACCTTGTCCAACCCGCCGGACAACCCCCGCTCGCACTGGATGCAGGGCTGGGTCCCGCTGGAGAAGCCCGTGCCGACCAAGGCGGGCGAGACGGTCGCCCTCCGGCTCGGCTGGAGCGACTTCACCCTCCGCGCGAGCATCTGACACCGCCTCACCCCGGCACCGGCCACGAGCCGGCGGCCGTACCTGTCTGGACCAGGACTAGGGAGCAAGCGATGAGTCACGTCCCCCCGCACGTCCCGTTCGAACTCAGCGGCGCGGAACTGCGCGACGCGATCGTGCAGTACGCCACCGCCCCGATCTACCACGACAACCTGGACTGGCTGAACCACGACAACCCCTACCGCCGTCAGCTCAGGCCGCAGGTGCTGCCCCACCTGGACTACGACGCGGTCCCGGGCCGGGAGAACATCCTCAACTACCCGAGCCTGGCCGTGCAGCGGCTGCTGACCTCCATCTACGAGGCCGACCTCGTGTTCTTCCCCAAGTCCGGGCTGAAGGGCAAGGAGGAGGACTTCCGGGCGTTCTACAGCCCCGCCAACCGGGCGCTCGGCGAGCGGATACGGCCGGCGCTGGAGCGCTACGCCTTCGGCTTCCTCGACGACGAGGTGGAGACCTCCGGCAACTGGACCGCCGAGAGCCTGGACGCCTACCTGGACTCCCTCGACACCGCGGGCGGCGAGGAGCAGTCCCCGGTGGAGAAGACCATCCTGGGCTCGGCCGACCCCGAGCGGGCGGCCCGGATGTGGCTGGTGCAGTTCGCGCCGGACTTCCTCTCCGAGGCCTCGCCGATGATGCGCAACGTGCTCGGCTACTACGGCCCGGCCCAGTCCGAGTGGTTCAAGGTCGTCATCGACGAGTACGGCTACGGCGTCCACGAGACCAAGCACAGCACCCTGTTCGAGCGGACCCTGGAGTCGGTGGGCCTGGAGTCCGACCTGCACCGGTACTGGCAGTACTACCTGAACAGCAGCCTGCTGCTGAACAACTACTTCCACTACCTGGGCAAGAACCACGAGCTGTTCTTCCGCTACGTCGGCGCGCTGTACTACACGGAGAGCTCCCTGGTGGACTTCTGCCGCCGCGCCGACACGCTGCTGCGCGAGGTCTTCGGCGACACGGTGGACACCACCTACTTCACCGAGCACGTGCACATCGACCAGCACCACGGCCGGATGGCCCGCGAGAAGATCATCAAGCCGCTGGTGGAGGCGCACGGCACCGGCATCATCCCGGAGATCGTGCGGGGCATCGAGGAGTACCGGGTGCTGCTGGAGGTCGGCGACTTCGACTTCTCCGAGCAGATCGCGTGGATGGACGCCCAGCCGGAGCTGAAGAAGCTGCACGGCCCGGTCTTCGAGGGGCTCAAGCAGGGCAAGGTCGACGCGCCCGTGGCCCACCTCGTCGAACCGCGCGGCGAGCTGTCCAACACCCACTGCCACGACGGCGACGAGCTGTGCCACATCGTCTCCGGCACCATGCGCTTCGAGAGCGGCCTGGGCTCCTCGCTGACCCTCCAGGCCGGCGAGGGCGTCGTCATCAAGCGCAACCGGCTGCACGGCGCGAACATCGAGTCGGACGAGTGCGTCTACGAGATCCACTCGGTGGGGGACTACCGCAAGTGCCTGTCGTGACCTTCGCCGCCGAGGGGCGGGACAACTGCGTGGTCATCGAGGGGACGCCGTACGTCTACGCGACGGTCGGCGGCCGGGGCCTGGTGATGCGGGCCCGGTGCTCGCACCGCGGCGGCCCCCTGCACCTGGCCGGGGTGTCCGAGGACGGCATCCGGCTGGTGTGCCCCTGGCACGAGCGGGGGACCTCCGTGGCCCGGATGCGGGCGGAGATCCCGGCCGTACGGGTGGGCGACCGGGTCACCGCCGTCTTCCCCGAGCGCCCGCCGGCCGGCGGCTGGCCGGCCCCGCCCGGGGACTGCGCCGTCGGCCTGGAACACCGGCCGCTGGCGCCCGGTCTGAGCCGCCCGCGGGCGGCGGCCGGCTGACCGGCCGGCCACTGCAACGCCCCGGCGCCGGCCGGTGTTCTACAGACGGCCGGTCCGCGGCCCGCGCGGCCCGCGGACCGGCCCACGAGTGACCACATGTGAGGAGAGCGGAACATGGGCAGGGACGGTGACAAGCCGCTGCTGCTGCTGATCGGCAGCAGCTCGCGGCGCAGCCGGGAGTTCATCCTGCGATCGGTGAGCCGGCGCTACGCGCTCTGGCTGCTCCAGCCGGCGCCGGTGACCTGGGAGGAGCCCTACGTCGTCGGCAGTACCCAGGTGGACAACACCCGTCCCGAACTCCTCGTGGCGGCCGCCCGCCAGGTGGCCGCCGAGCACGAGGTGACCGGCGTGTTCTGCTACGACGAGGGCCTGGTCACCCCGGCCGCCCATGTGTCCGAGGCGCTGGGGCTGCCGGGGAACTCGCCCGACACCGTGGCCGCCTGCCGGGACAAGAACGCCACGCGGACCGCGCTGGAGCGGGCCGGGGTCGCCCAGCCCGTCTCCATCGGCGTGCGCTCCCTGACCGAGGCCCGGGAGGCGGCGGACAAGATCGGCTTCCCGGTCGTGCTCAAGCCGCGCGGACTCGCCGGCGGGATGGGCGTACGCCGGGCCGACGGACCCGACGAGGTGGAGAGCGCCTACCGCGCGGCGACCGGCGTCTCCTACCCGGGCGTGCCCGTCTTCGAGGTGTCGGTGCTGGTCGAGGAGTACGTCGACGGGCCCGAGATCAGCGTCGACGCCGTCTTCTTCGAGGGCGAGGGCACCCCGCTGGCGGTGGCCCGCAAGAAGGTCGGGCTCGAACCCTTCTTCGAGGAGACCGGGCACGAGGTCGACGCGGCCGACCCGCTGCTGTCCGACCCGCGGCTGATCGAGGCGCTGCGGGCCAGCCACGCCGCGCTGGGCTTCCACACCGGCGTCAGCCACACCGAGTTCCGGCTCACCGCCGACGGCCCCCGCCTGATGGAGGTCAACGCCCGCCTCGGCGGCGACATGATCCCCTACCTCGGCGAGCTGGCCACCGGCGTCGACATCGCGATGGCGGCGGCCGACGCCGCGGCGGGCCGGCGCCCCGAGACCACCCCGAGCCGGCAGCGGGCCGCGGCGATCACCTTCCTGTACCCCGAGCGGGACACCGAGATCGAGTCGGTGACCGTCCACGAGGACCGGTTCCCGCCCCACCTCCACAGCGCCGACCCCATGACCGACCCGGGAGCCGTGCTGCGGCTGCCGCCGCGCGGCTACATCTCCCGGTACGCCCGGGTCATCGCCCTCGCCGACACCATGGAAGAGGCGCGGGCGGCCCTGCTGAAGGCACCGGAGATCGTGGAACTCGCGGGCCGCCCGGTGGCGGAGCCGCCCCGATGACGACCGGACAGACGCCCGCCGAGCCGGGCGAGGCGGGCCGGCCCTCGGTCCTGGAGGCCCTGCGCGGGATCCCGGGCCCCATCTGGCTCGTGCTCGTCGGCATGCTGGTCAACCGGCTCGGCAACTTCCTCCAGATCTACCTGGTGCTCTACCTGACGGCCAAGGGGTTCTCCGCGACCGAGGCCGGGTTCGCGCTCGGCGCCTACGGCCTGGGTTCGGTCATCGGCGTGCTGGTGGGCGGCTCGGCGTCCGACCGCATCGGCTACGCGTGGACGATCGTCGGATCCATGGCGCTCGCCGGGCTGGGCACGCTGAGCCTGCCCCACCTGGACAGCCTGCCCCTGGTCATCGCGGTGGCCGCGGTCATCGGTCTGCTGGCGCAGATGTACCGGCCGGCCTCCTCCGCGCTGCTGGTGGAGCGCACCCCCGCGCACCACCACGTGATGGTGTTCGCCGTCTACCGCATGGCGTTCAACCTCGGCACCACGGTGGGCCCGCTGCTCGGCGCCCTGCTCATCAGCCACTCGTACAACCTGATCTTCGATCTGGAGGCGGGCGCACAGCTCGTGTTCGCCACCTTCGCCCTGGTCCTGGCGCGCTCCGGGGGCATGGCGAAGCAGGCCGAGCAGCACGCCGACGCGCCGAACCGGTCGTACGCCGCCGTGCTGCGGGACACCCGGTACGTGCTGTTCCTGCTGGCGCTCTTCCTCAACGCCGTCGTCTACATCCAGCACACCTCCGCCCTGCCGCTCCAGATCAAGGCCGACGGGCACAGCGTGGCCTTCTACTCCAGCCTGCTGTCGCTCAACGCCGTCATGGTCATCTGCCTGGAGCTGCTGTTCACCAAGTACGTGCAGCACCTGCCCGGCAAGGTCGCCGTGGCGCTCGGCGTCGGCCTGGTCGGCGTCGGCATGAACCTGTACGTGGCCGGGCCCGCCATGGCCATGTACGTCGTGGCGACCGTGGTGTGGACGGCCGGCGAGATGATCGGCACGCCCACCGCCTCGGCCTGGCCGGGCAAGGTCGCCCCCGAGCACCTGCGCGGCCGCTACATCGCCGCCGCCGCCTTCCCGATGCAGATCGGTTACGCGGTCGGCCCCGTGCTCGGCGTCGCCGCCTGGCAGATGTCCCACGCGTCCGTGTGGTGGCTGTCCGGGCTGCTGACCGTGGGCGCTGTGGCGGCCGCCCTGGCCGGCATGAGCGAGCGCCGCACGGACCCCGGCGCGGACCCCGCACCGGCCGACGACACGACGGCCGGGCGCGGCGGACCGGTCGCCGCCGACACCCCCTGAACCGCCCCACCGCACCCTGGATTCGGAAGCGAGCGAGCCGCGCATGGCCTACGCAGATGGCATAGAGAAGTTCGTGGAGACGGTCAACGGCGCGCTGCCGCCGGACTTCTACACCTACCCCGTCGACCGGCAGCGGGTCCTGTACGACGGGCTGACCGAGGTCCTCCCCATCCCCGTCCCCGAGGGCGTCCGGCACCGGGACGCCACCGTGGAGCACGAGGGCCGCACGGCCCGGATCCGGATCTACGAGCCGGCCGAACGCACCGGCGACGCCGTGCTGTTCTACATCCGCGGCGGCGGCTTCGTCATCGGCTCGCTGCACAGCCACCACAGCCTGGTCGCCGAACTCGCCGACCGCACCGGCCTGGTGACGGTCGCGCTGGACTTCGGCATGGCCCCGGAGAACCCGTTCCCCGGCCCGCTGGAGGACTGCTACGCGGGACTGTGCGGCACCCTCGCCGCCCTGCCCGCGCTGGGCCTCGGCGACCTCGACCCGGACGGCGCGGTGGTCTGCGGGGAGAGCTCGGGGGCCAACATGGCGGTGGTGCTGTCGATGATGGCCCGCGACCGCGGCGGCCCCCGGCTGCGCGGCCAGGCGGTGATCAGCCCGGTGCTGGACTTCACCCGCTGGCGCGACGGCGGCGAGGACGCGCCCCTGCTGTCCGGCGGCGAGATGGAGTTCTACACCGCCTGCTACTGCCCGAAGCCGGAACAGGCCGCGAACGCCTACGTCTCCCCGCTGCTCGGCGGGGCCTTCCACGACCTGCCGCCGGCCTACGTCGTCGGCTGCGCGATGGACTCCCTGTGCGTGGACGCGGAGAAGTACACCGCGCTGCTCAAGGAGCACGGCACACCGGTCACCTATGTCCGGGAGGAGGGCATGGTGCACGCCCCGGTGCGCGCCCGGCGGGTCAGCGAGCCCGCGGCGCGGTTCTTCGCCCGCTACTGCGCCGCCGTGTCCGCGCTGGCCCGGAAGGAGAGCGTCGATGACGGACGCTGACCCGCGCGACCTGCCCGGGGCCGGCCCCTGTGTCGTCGTCGACCCCTACTCCTCCGGTGCCCTCTTCGCCGACGCCCTGCGCGCGCGGGGCGTCCCGGTCGCGGCGGTCGTCACCAGCGCCCGCCCGCCCGAGGCGTTCGCCTCCTCCTACCGGCCCGGGGACTTCCCCGACGTCATCACCTACGACGGTGATCTGGACGAGGTCGTGGAGCGGGTCCGGGCGCTGGACCCGCGCTGTGTCATCGCGGGCTGCGAGTCGGGTGTCGAACTGGCCGAACGGCTCTCCCCGCGGGTGCTGCCCGGCCTGAGCAACGTACCCGCCCTGGCCGGGGCCCGCCGGGACAAGAGCCGGATGGCCGCCGCCGTACGGGCCGCCGGACTGCCGGTCATCCCGCAACTGTGCACCGCCGACGTCGAGGAGGCGGCCGCCTGGCTCGAGCGCGAGGGCCTGACCGGGGCCGACCTCGTGATCAAGCCGCCCAAGAGCGCCAGCACCGACGGCGTGACCAAGGTGCCCGGCGGGGCGGACTGGCGGGCCGTGTTCGAGCGGCAGCTCGGCCGGGTCAACCAGTTCGGCGAGGTCGACGACCGGCTCATCGTGCAGAAGTTCGTCACCGGCACGGAATACGTGGTGGACACCTTCAGCCACGACGGCAAGCACTCCCTGGTCGACGTGTGCGCCTACGGCAAGGTCGACAACGGCCCGCACATGGCCGTCTACGACACCATGCGCTGGCTGCCCCCGGGCGACCCGGCCGTGGCCGCGCTGACGGAGTACGTCTTCGGGGTGCTGGACGCGGTGGGCATCCGCTTCGGCTCCGCCCACGTCGAGGTGATGGACACCGCCGACGGCCCGCTGCTCATCGAGCTGGGCGCCCGTCCGCACGGCGGCGGCCACCCGCGGTTCAACCGCAACGCCACCGGCGACAGCCAGATCGACCGGACGGTGCGCTGGCTCACCGGCGGCGAACTGCCGCAGAGCTACGAACTGCTGACCCACCAGATGTGCGTCTTCCACATGGCCCGCCGCTCCGGGACGGTGCACGGCACCGCGGTCCTGGACGAGATCCGGACATTGCCGAGCCACCACTTCTCGGTGCAGAACCTGTCCGACGGTGACCGGGTCCACGTCACCAAGGACCTGGTCGACAGCCTCGACTTCGGGTTCGTGATCCTCGCCCACCCGGACCCGGAGCAGATCGAGCGGGACTACCGGGCCGTGCGCGCCCTGGAGCAGCGGCTGTCCATCACGGACCCATGATCCATGCGCTCGCCTTCCTGGCGAGTTCCCTGGTGGTGATCATGGCGCCGGGCCCCGACCTGGCCCTGATCACCCGCCTGGTGCTCACCGGCTCCCCGCGCACCGCGACTCCCGCCGCGTTCGGGATGATCACGGCGGGAGCCCTCCAGGCGGCGCTGGGCGCCCTGGGCCTGAGCGCGCTGCTCGCCGCCCGCCCGGACCTGTTCGCCGCCTTCCGCTGGGCGGGCGCCGCCGTCCTGCTCGTCTGGGGGTACCGCGCCCTGCGCGCGGCCCTCGCCGCCTCCGCCGTCACGGCGTCCGGCACGCCGACGGAGGCGCCGGGCACCCCGCGCGGCCGGGGGAGGTCCTTCGCACTGGGGCTGCTGTGCACCGGCTCCAACCCCAAGGTCGGCATCTTCCTGATGGCGTTCCTGCCCCAGTTCGTGCCGGCCGGCGTGCACCCGGCCACCGGGGTGGCGGTCCTGGCCGGCTGCTACCTGGCCCTCGTCCTGGCCTGGCTGCTGCTGTGGACGAAGCTGGTGCACCGGCTGTCCCGGCACCTGTACTCGGCGCGGGCCCAGCGGCTCACCAACGGGCTGACCGCCGTCGTCTTCGGCGTCTTCGCGGTGCGCCTGGCGGTGGGCGGATGAGGACGCCCCACGGCCGGGCCGGTGCCGGTGCCGGAACGGGAACCGGAAGCGGAACCGGAGCCCGGTCCTCAGGCCGTCCGGACCGGCTCCGCCCCCTCCGGGCCGTGCAGCGTCCTCGCGTACCGCAGCAGCGGGGCGGGCACGTCGAACCGGCCGAGCGCGTGCTCGCGCACCAGGCTCGCGTCGGCCAGGCGGCACAGGGCCCACCGGGCCTCGCCCGGGGTCAGGCCCGCCAGCTCCTCCATGGTGTACGCGGTGACGTCGGTCCCCCTGGTCCGGCCGAGCAGCCGGAACACCCGGCGGACCGCCTCGGGCAGCGCCGTGTAGGACGGCTCGAAGGCCGCCTCGACCGAGCACAGCAGGCTGTCCCGGGCGTCGCAGGTCTGCCGCATCTGCCCGCCGGCCTGCAACTCGACGTAGTACTGGGCGATCCCCAGACCGGGGTGCTGCGCCAGCCGTGTCGACAGGATCCGCAGCACCAGCGGCAGACCACCGCAGTACTTGCCCAGGTTCAGGGCGGCGAGGGACTCCCGGCCGACGCGCTCGGGACCCAGCAGCCGGCCGAGCAGCGCCAGCGTCTCGTCGTCGTCCAGCCCGTCGACGGCGACCCGCTGGGCACCCTCCCGGGCGGTCAGGTCGGGCAGGGCGTTGCGGCTGGTGACGAGCACGGCGCAGCCCGCGTCCCCGGGGATCAGGGGCCGGATCTGCTCCTCGTCCCACGCGTCGTCCAGCACGACCAGCACGCGCCGGCCGGACAACCGGGTGCGGTACAGGTTCGTCGCCTCGCCGAGGGTGCCGGGGATACGGTCCCCGGGGACGCCGAGGGCGCGCAGGAACGAGGACATCGCCTCCAGGGCGTCCGGCGGGCGCTGCCGGGCGTGGCCCTTCAGGTCGGCGTAGAGCTGGCCGTCCGGGAAGCGGTCGAGCATCCGGTGCGCCCAGCGCAGCGCGATCGCCGTCTTGCCCACGCCGGGCGGTCCGGTGATCAGCGCCGCGGGGACCTGCCCGTCCCGCTCGCCCGGGGCGAGGAGCAACCGGTCCAGCTCCCGGAGCTGTGCGGTACGTCCCACGAAGTGCCGATTCAGCCCCGGCAGTTGGGACGGCCGGACCTCGGACGGCTCGGACGGGACCGGCATGGCCGACGGGGCCGGCGGTGTGGTCTCCCGCGGGGCCGGTGCCGTCCGCCGGGCCGGCCCGTCGCCCGCGGGGCCGGTGAGCTGCTGTTGCAGGACCTGCACCTGGGCCTGGCGCAGCTCCGGGCCGGGCTGGAGGCCCAGTTCGGCGTCGAGCCGCCGGCCGACCTCGGTGAACACCCGCAGTGCCTCGGACTGTTCGCCGCAGCAGGCCAGCGCCAGCATCAGCCGCCCCTGCAGCCGCTCGTTCAGCGGCTCCTCCTCGGCGGCGGTGTACAGGGCGGGCACCACCAGCTCCGGCTGCCGGAACCGCAGCGCCAGGTCCGCGTACAGCAGCAGGTTCTCGGTCCGCTGCCGGGTCGCCGCCGTGGCCGCCGGATGCAGCGCCAGCTGGGGTTCGTCGGACAGGACCGGGCCGCGCCAGCAGCGGTGGGCCTGGCTGGCGAACTCGTAGGCGGCCGTGGTGTCGCCGTCGGCGTGGGCCCGCCGCGCCATGTCCGCCAGGCCCTGGAAACGGGTCAGGTCGACCTGGTCGCGTCCGAGGGACAGCGCGTACCCGATCGGGGTGCGGACCAGGCACGAGGGGGCCTGGTCCGCGGAACCGGAACCGGGGCAGCGCAACAGCCCGCGTGCCTGGCTCACATAGGTGTGGATCAGGTTCTGGTACGAGCGGGGCGGTTCCTTCGGCCAGAGCGTCCGGCCTATCTCGTCCAGACTGGCGGACTCCGGATGGCACAGCGCCAGCAGGGACAATAACCGGCGCAGCTTGCCGGCGCGCACTTCGGTCACCGTGCCGCCGCGGTAGATGGTGAGGGCGCCGAGAATGCCGATGCACAGGCCCGGTTCGCCCCGGGGCACGGGTTTCCGGCTTCGTGACACGGAATGCCGGATGTCGTCGACCTCGAGACCGAGGACGTCGGCCAGCCGCCGCAGGGTACGGGCCTGGGGCTGCTCCACCCGGCCGCTCTCGATGTCGCGCAGGGCGCGCACACTGATCCCGGACAGCTCGGCGAACTCCCGCTGGGTCAGGCCCGTGCGCTCCCGGAACGTCCGG
Source organism: Streptomyces sp. NPDC023481 (assembly GCF_055560195.1). NCBI lineage: Bacteria > Bacillati > Actinomycetota > Actinomycetes > Kitasatosporales > Streptomycetaceae > Streptomyces > Streptomyces sp. NPDC023481. The sequence continues at coordinate 413,127 of NZ_JBVHJE010000002.1, read as the reverse complement.
ACCTGGATGCGGAAGGGAAGCGATGGCCTCGGGTGGATCGGACGATCTGTGACAGTTCCGGTGGTTCGAAGGTACGGCATGCCCCCCCCGGTGCCGCGTCATGATTCAGGCCCCTGGCAGTGCTCGAATGCTGGCGATCGTAAGTCGAATGGCCCGGTGGCGCAAATGACACCGAGTTAACTCCGAATAGGGCCAACGCATATTCAAGGTGGCGTAAACCAGGCGCCTCTAACTCATTGACCGGAAACCACTATTGACAAGTGCGGGCCGGATGAAATGCGCGCGGGGCGCGGCGGGGTGGCGGTGTGCGGACGGGGGGTCGCCGGGACCGTCCGGGACCGGACGCCGGGCGGCGAACGACTTGGCCCGTCCAGGCTTGAACCGGTCATGTCCTGGGCACGGACCACCTACCGGCGTCCAGCCGGGCGGTGTCGGCAGGAGGAGGGCGTCATGGACCGTCGGATCCGGGTACGTGTCAGCCGGCGGCCCGCCGTGCCGCGCGGGCAGGAGATCGACCGCAGGACCCCGTCCGGGCGCATCCTGCCGTACTGACGGCGCGGCCCGCGTCGGCCGGTGCGGGCCGCAGTGCCTCCCACGAGGGGGGGGCGGACTCGGCTCCCCGAACTCCGGGCGCGGCGGGCCGGGTTTCGCCTGTATGGGATGTTTCCTCACGTTTCTCCACGCATCGCCCGCTCCCGGTCCGCCCCCGTGTCCGGCCCCACACCCCGGCCGGGCGGGGGAGGCGCATACTGGAGGCCCATGTACCTGCGCGGCCGGGAGGCGACGTGAGCGGACCGGAGCCGGCGCGGCCCGTACCGGTCGCCGCCGAGCCGATGCCCGCGACACCGCGGCTCGACGTGTACCCGCTGGACGGGCGGACCGGTTTCCGGGCGGCGGGCGAGGTGAGCCTGCCGACGCGCGGCATCTGGGAACGCGCACTGGAGCGGGTCGTTCGCGAGGGCGAGGACGTGTACTACTTGGAGCTTTCCGCGTTGACCTTCGTCGACGTCGCGGGTGTCGGGGCGCTGGCGGCCGCCGCCCGCGGCCTCGGCGGGCGGCGCCGGCTGGTCCTGGACCGGCCACCGGACGCCGTACCGCGGATACTGGAGCTGCTGTGGCCCGGCCTGCCGGGGATCGAGGTGTCGGCGCCATGACCAGAACGTCCGAGGCCGTGGACCGTGGCCACACCGACCCGTTCGCGCACCCCGCGCTGTTCTACGGCGACACCCGGGAGTACCTGGCCGGCACCGTGCCCTTCGTGCGCGCGGCGCTCGCGGCGGACGAGCCGGTCGCGGTCGCCGTACCCGGCGACAACCTGCGGCTGATCCAGGACGAGCTGGGGGCCGACGGCGCCGCCGTGCGCTTCCTGGACATGCGGGACGCCGGACGCAACCCCGGCCGGATCATCCCCGGCGTGCTGCGCGCCTTCGCCGACGCCCAGCCGCCCGGCCGGCGCGTCCACATCATCGGCGAGCCGATCTGGGCGGGCCGCAGCCCGGCCGAGTACCCGGCCTGCGCCCAGCACGAGGCGCTGATCAACGCGGCGTTCCAGGGCCGCGAGGTCACCATCCTGTGCCCGTACGACACCTCCAGCCTGGACGAGCGGGTCCTCGCCGACGCGCACGCCACCCACCCCGTCGTCATCCCCGCCGGTTCCGCCGCCGAACGCGCCAGCGCGGCCTACGACCCCGACGGCGTGGTCTCCCGCTACAACGAGCCGCTGCCGGCCGCCCCCGGCCCCGGCCCCGGTGTGCTCGCCGTCGCCTTCGACGAGGAGTCCCTGTCCGCCGTACGGCACCTGGCCACCGGCCACGGCGCCCGGCTGGGCCTCGCCGGCCTCGGCCTGGAGAACCTGGCGCTGATCACCGCCGAGCTGACCACGAACAGCGTGGTCCACGGCGGCGGCACGGGCGCGCTGACCGTGTGGTCCGAGGACGGGTACGTGCTGTGCGAGGTCCGCGACAAGGGCCGCCTCACCGACGTGCTGGCCGGCCGCCGTCCCGCCGCCCGCGACCAGCGCGGCGGACGCGGACTGCTGCTCGTCAACCTGTTGTCCGACCTGGTGCGCACCCACACCGGCCCGGAGGGTACGACGATCCGCTCCTACCTGGGCCGCTGAGGCGACCGCCGCCCCCTCGGTCGCCTCAGGCGGCGAGCGGGTTCAGCACCAGCGGTTCGATCCGGCCCTCCAGCATCGCGCCCAGGCCCTGCGCGGCGCACACGTCGGGCCGCTCGGCGATGTGCACCGGCATCCCCGTGGCCTGCCGCAGCATCTGGTCGAACCCGGGCAGCAGCGCCGAACCGCCGACCATCATGATGCCCCGGTCGGCGAGGTCGGCCACCAGGTCGGGCGGGCAGTCGCGCAGCACCTTGCCGATGGCGTCCAGGACGGCCGTCAGCGGGGTCTGGATCGCGTCGCGCACCGCGGCGGTGTCCACCCGGACGCTGCGCGCGAGCCCCGTCGCCACGTCGCGGCCGTGGATCTCGGTGGACGCCGGGCCGTGCGGGGTGAGCCCGTTGCCGGACAGGGCCAGCTGCAGCGGCCGTACCGACTGGCTGGGCAGCATCAGCGCGTGCGCGTGCCGCAGGTGCTGCACGATCGCGTGGTCGACGGCCTCGCCACCCACCGGGATCCGCTCGGCGGTCACGATGGAGCCCAGCGAGAGCACCGCGACCTGGGTCGCCGCCGCCCCGCACACCAGGACCATGGTGGCCTCGGGCCGCTCCACCGGCAGCCCGCACCCCACGGCGGCGGCGATCAGCGTGTCGACCAGCTCCACCCGTCGGGCGCCCAGCCCGACCAGGGTCTCGATGGTCGCCCGCTGGGCCAGCGGATCGGCGTCGTGCGGGGCGCAGGCCGCCGCGCGCAGCCGGGGCTTGCGGCGCAGCGCCCGGCGCATCTTGTCGCCGAGGAGGTGGCGCAGCATCCGCTGGGCCATCTCGATGTCCACCACCGTGCCGCCGGAGACCGGCCGTACGACCCTGATGTAGTCCGGGGTGCGCCCCGTCATCTTCTCCGCGAACTCGCCCACGGCGATGAGCGCGCCGGTACGGGTGTTCACGGCCGCGACCGAGGGCTGGTCCACGACCAGGCCGGCGCCCTTCACATAGACCCGGGTGCGGGCCGCCCCCAGGTCGACGGCGAAATGGCAGCGGCGCAACTGCTCCAGGCTGACGGTCACGACGGATCCTCCCGAGGGCGCGGGGCCTTGAGGTCCCCGCCTGTTCGGCGGGCTCACTGGCATCCTGCGCGGCCCCGGAACCGGCCGCCCGCTGTGCGCGCCCGCCCGGGGCGCCGCTGAACGGGCGTATTTCCGCCCCGTACCGGAGTGTCGCCACGCCGAAGGCACCGGACGGGGTGCAGGCGAGCAGCCGGTGCCCCCGCCACCGGGGCAGGCCTTCAGGCCGGCGCCGGCCCCGTCTCCGCCGGCTGCCGGTCCGGGGACCAGCTGAGCTTCACGACCAGGTGGCCCTCCGTCGATCCCTTGGCGATGACCGCGCCGGCCTCTGCCGAGAGGCGTACGCCGAACTCGATCTCCACCGTGTCGGGGCGCAGGGTGCCGTCCCGGAAGACGCGCAGCGCGGCCGCCGCCGCCGCCCGTACGCCGTCCAGCGCACCCTCGAAGGTGCGCGCGGCCTGGGCCGGTCCGTCGCCGCGTGAGACGAGGCGGGTCCCCGAGCGGGTGCCGGCCTCCTCCACCACGACGCGCGCGCCGTCCTCGGTCCTGAACTCGACCAACCCGTCCATCGTGGCTCGCCCCCCGTGGTAGCCGACCAGTGATCCCCCTCATGGTAGGAGCCCGGCGAGAAGCCGGCCCGGCGTCTTTCCGTCAGCGTCGCTCACCAACTGATGCCCCGGACCACCCCCAGCTCCACCAGGTCCTGCGGCCGGATGCGCAGCTGGTCCGCGGTCGCCTCCGCCTCCCGCGGCGGGCGCTTGAGGATGGCCGCGGCGAGTTCCGGGGCGATCACCGAGAAGTAACTGTCCGGCGTGGCCCAGGTGTTGCCGGGCGCGGCCAGCGCGAGGGCGCCACCGGAGCCGCCCTCGCCGATGACGAGGGTGCTGATCGGTACCCGGGCGGCGGCGACGGCGCCGAACAGCTCGGCGATCGCCGCGCCGGCGCCCTGCCGTTCCGCCTCCGCGTCGTTCGCGGCACCCGGGGTGTCCACCAGTGTCAGCACGGGGATGCCGAGCCGGTCCGCCAGCCGGATCAGCCGGACCGCGGTGCGGTACCCGGCGGGCCGGGTCGCCGCCCCCGTCTGCGCCGCGTACGCCACGGTACGGCCGTCCCGCTCGCCGAACCCGCACAGCATGCCGTCGGGATCGGCACCGCCGCACCGGTCCCCGACGAGGGCCGTCCGGTAGGTGAAGTAGGCGTCCAGATACGCCCCGGCGCGCGGTCGCCCGGCCGCGCGGGCCCGGCGTACGGCGTCCCACCCGGTGGCCGGCAGCGCGGCCCCGCCGAGCGCGGCCGGAACGGGGGCGGGCTCCACGCCCCCGGTGGGCGCACCGCCTGGACCGGTCCCCGTCCCGCGGGACAGCAGCCGCAGCCACGCGCCCAGCACGCCCCGCAGCGCGGCCGGTTCCACCACCGCGTCCACCGAGCCCGCCGCCAGCTGGGACTCCGCCGTGTACGCGGCCGGGTCGGCGTCGGGCGGGCGGACCCGGGAGCCGGCGAAACCCACCTGGGCGGCGGGCAGGGCGAGAACGACGTCCGCACCGGCGCCGAGGGTGGCCCATCCGCCGCCGGTGGTCGGGTCGCGCAGGATCGCGATCTGGGGCAGCCCCGCCTCGCGGGTGAGCGCGGACTGGCGGGCCACCCGCTGGAGTTGGGTGAGCGCGAGCATGCCCTCCTGCATTCGGCTGCCCCCGGTCGCGATCAACGGCACGACCGGGAGCCGGTGCGCGCGGGCGTGGGTGTACGCCGCCTCCAGCCGGTCCCCGGTGCCGCGGCCCAGCGAGCCGCCCAGGAAGCCGAACTCGAAGGAGATCAGTACGGCCCGGGTGCCCTCGACGGCCGCCGTGCCGCAGACGACCGACTCCTGCTCGCCGGTGCGTGCGGCGGCGCGGGCGCGGGAGGCGTCGTAGCCCTGCCAGCCGAGGGGGCCGTCGGGCGGTGACTCCCGGGCCGGCGCGGGCAGTTCGCGGAAGCTGCCCGGGTCCGCGGCCAGCGCCAGCGCCTCCCGCGCGGACAGCCGCTCAGGCATCGGCCAGGGCCCGCTTCATGATCTTCCCCATGTCGTTGCGGGGGAGTGCCGTCAGGTAGCGGACGACGCGCGGGCGTTTGTGCGGGGCGAGCCGCCGGGCCACATGGTCCGCCAACTCCTCGGCGCCGGGCGGCGATTCCGGCTCCGCCGGGACGATCCAGGCCACGATCCGCTCGCCCAGGTCGGCGTCCGGCTCCCCGGTGACCGCCGCCTCCCGCACCCCCGGATGCTCCAGCAGCGCGTTCTCGATCTCCCCGGCACCGATCTTGTAACCCCCGCTCTTGATCAGGTCGGTGGCCTTGCGGCCGACGATGCGGACACAGCCGTCGGGCTCGCGCACGGCCATGTCCCCGGTGCGGAAGAACCCGTCGGCGGTGAACGCGGCGGCGGTGGCGTCGGGCCGGTTCAGGTAGGCGGTGAACAGGTTCGGGCCGCGCACCTGGATCTCGCCGACGCTCTCCCCGTCGTACGCGACGATCTCCGTGCCGTCCTCCTCCACCAGCCGCAGCTCCACGCCCGGCAGCGGCACTCCGACCGTGCCGGGCCGGGCCTCGCCGTCGGCCCGTACGGCGGTGTTCATCAGCGTCTCCGTCATGCCGTACCGCTCGATCACCCGGCGCCCGGTGGCCGCCGTGATCCGCTCGTGGTCGTGCACCGGCAGCGCGGCCGAGCCGGACACCAGCAGCCGGGCCCCGGCGAGCGCCCGGGCCAGCTCCGGGTCGCCGGGCAGCGCCTCGGCGATCCGGTGGTACATCGTCGGCACCCCGAACACCATGGTCGCGCCGCCGGCCAGTTCGCGGGCCACGCCCTCGGGCGAGAACCGCCCCAGGTGCCGCACCGAGCCGCCGCGCCGCAGCGGCCCCAGGACGCCCAGCACCAGCCCGTGCACGTGGAACAGCGGCAGGCCGTGCACCAGCACGTCGTCCCCGGTCCACTGCCAGGCGTCGGCGAGCGCGTCCAGGGTCGCGGCGAGCGCCCGGCGGGGGAGCACCGCGCCCTTGGGCGGGCCGGTGGTGCCGGAGGTGTAGACGACCAGCGCCGGGTCGCCGTCCGCCGCCCGCTCCCCGGGCAGGGCGCCGGAGGCGGACGCGTCGACCTCGACGCGGGGCAAGTCTCCGAAAACGGCCGGGAGTTGCGTGCCGGGGGCGGTGAGGACGAGCGCCGGGGCGCTGTCGGACAGGATGTGCGCCAGTTCCTTCTCGCCCGACCTGGGGTTGAGCGGCACCGCGGCCACCCCGGCGAGCAGCGCGCCGGTCACCGCGACGGCGGTCTCCAGCTCCGGCGTGGCCCACACCGCGACCCGCCCGGCCCGGTCGATCCGGGCGGCCAGGGCACCGGCGGCGCCCGCGAGTTCGCCGTACGTCAGGGTCCGGGGCCCGAACCGCAGGGCGACCCTCCCCCGGACTCCGTCCGGGGGGAGCCCCGACTCGCTGCGCTCGGCCGGACCGTCCGCCAGGGCGGGGAAGAGAGAGGACACGCGGCGCACTCCTTACTGTCGGCGCTGCCGACTGCCGGGGACGACAGCACCCTTACTACACCAGGACCCGCGTCCCGACGACCGTGCACAGACCGGCCGCGATCCGCAGCTCGACCGCCCGCAGCGCGGGATGCTCCAGCCAGTGCAGCCGCGCCCGGTCGATCCGGCCCTCGTGCAGCGGGGGCCACCCGGTGGCCGGCGTGAAGTCGTCCACGACGACCGTCCCGCCCGGCACCAGCAGCCGCTCCACGTCGGCGGGCGGGTCCCCGGGGGTCTTGCCCTGCCCGCCGCCGTCGAGGACGAGCAGGTCGAAGGGGCCGTACTCCTCGATCCGCCGCCAGTCGCCGGTGAGCACGGTGACCTCGGGCCGGCCGGCGAACACCCCGGCCGCGCCCCGCGCCCGCTCCGGCTCCCGTTCCACGCCGTACAGCCGCACACCGGCCGGGGCCCCCGACGCCAGCCAGGCCAGCCCGACCCCGAGACCGGTGCCGGTCTCCCCGATGCGCAGCCGCGCGCCGCCCGCCAACACGTGCAGGAGACGGCCCTGTTCCGGCCGGCACGAGTGGGGGAAGTTCTGCTCCAGGGCGGCCGACAGGGCGGTGCGCACCAGGGGCGGCAGCCGGGGCTCCGAGGTGTGGGCATGTGTTCCGGTGAGGGCCATGGCCGTGATCCTGCCCGGTCCCTGTGCCCGGTTTCCAGGGGGCTTGTTAGCCTCGCAACCGCAGCGACCACCGAACCGTCGTACGACAGGGAGCCCCGCCGTGCCCCGGATAGCCCTCGCCACCTACGATCCCGGAACCGAGCCGGGCAGGGACGTCGATCTGCCGGTGCTGGTGCGGGCGCTCGCGGACGCCGGTGCCGAGGCGGAGGCCCGGTACTGGGACGACCCGGCGGTGGACTGGGGCGGGTACGACCTCGTCGTGATCCGCTCGACCTGGGACTACAGCTGGCGGGCCGCGGAGTTCGGGGCCTGGGTCGACCGGGTCGGCGCGCTCACCCGGCTGGCCAACCCGGCGCCCGTCGTGCGATGGAACGCCGACAAGCGCTACCTCGGGGAGCTGGCCGCCGCCGGTGTCCCCACCGTCCCCACCCGGTACACGGCGCCGGGCGAGGCGGCCGCCCTGCCCGCCGGCCACGAGTTCGTGATCAAGCCGACGTCGGGTGCGGGCGCCCGGTTCGCCGCCCGCTACCTGCCCACCGAACACGACACCGCGATAGGGCACCTGGCGCGCATGCACGCGGAGGGCCTCACCGCGATGGTGCAGCCGTACATGCCGGGCATCGACGTAGGCGGCGAACGGGCGCTGCAGTTCTTCGGCGGGCGGCTGCTGCACGCCAGCCGCAAGGGCGCCGTCCTGTCGCCCGGCACCCCGTACGACGCCGACAAGGTGCCCCACCCCGGCCTGGAGCGCTGGGAGCCCACCGACGCCGAACTCGCGGTCGCCGAGAAGGCGTTGGGGGCCGTACCCGGTGCCCCCGGCCTGCTGTACGCCCGCGTCGACCTGGTCGACGGCGACGACGGCGCACCCTGCCTGATGGAACTGGAACTGGTCGAGCCTAACCTGTTCCTGCACCTGCACCCGGACTCGCTGCCACGGGTGACGGGGGCGATCCTCGCGGCGGCCGAGGGCCCGACGGCCCCCCTGTCGCGCTGAGGTTCAGGCGGCGACGGCCGTCCGCTGGAGCAGCCCCCAGGTGAACTCGGCGACCAGCTCGTGCCGTACGCCCTCCCGGTCGGGGGCGGTGAGGGCCAGGCCCCAGCGGGTGGGCGCGGTGCCCTCCAGGGGGCGGGCCGGCGGGAAGGCGCGGGCGGCCTCGTCCACCGTGCAGGACCAGGGCGTCAGGTCCTCCAGGGTGCGCAGCTCCGGCGCCGGCGCGCCGGGCGCCCGGACCAGCCACTCGTTCCACACCGCGCCGTCCGGCCCGACCAGCACCTCGAAGCGCAGCCCCGGCCAGAGCGGCAGCGTCCACCGCCGGGCCTCGCAGTCGACGTCACCGAGGCGGCGGGGCGCGACGGACTCGGGCACGCCGAGCACCGAGCGGTACCGGGAGGCGGCGCCACGCGCCCGCGGCGAGCGGACCATGGCCTGCCACCGCCGGTTGGCCTCCCGCATGTCCGCGGCCGACGCGCCGAGCCGCCGCCGGGCCTCCTCGACCAGGTCCGGGTTGTGGTCGGCCATGCGGCGCAGCAGCACCAGCTGGAAGTCGAGATCCATGGCCTCCATGGTGCCGTGACCACGGGTGTCCGTCCCGACCCATTGCCCGCACCCCCCACCATGACTAGCCTGTGTTCGTCATGCCGATCGTCTGTTGAAATCTCGAACGGATCTCGAACGGACGCCTAAACCCAAGGGAGGGGGGCCGACGTGGGACGCCTCGTGCCTGCCGTGACCCGGGCTCTCGACATTCTTGAGCTGTTCCTCGACGGGGACGGGACACTCTCCGCCCCCGACATCGTGCGCAGGCTCCAGCTGCCGCGCACCACCGTGCACGAGCTGGTCACCACGCTCGCCGCACGGTCGTACATCGTGCAGGTACCCGGACAGCCCGGACGGTACCGGCTCGGGGTGCGCCCGTACCAGCTCGGCAGCCGCTACGCCGAGCAGCTCGACCTCGCCGCCGAGGGCCAGCAGGTGGCCCGCTCGGTCGCCGAGACCTGCGACGAGACGGTCCACGTGGCCATCCTCGAAGGCACCGACGTCATCTACATCGCCAAGGTCGACTCCACGCACGCGGTCCGCATGGTCTCCGCCGCCGGCCGCCGGCTGCCCGCCCACTGCACCTCCGTCGGCAAGATGCTGCTGGCCTCGCTGCCCGAGCCTGAGCTGGGCGCGCGGATCCCCGACGGGGCCGCGCTGGCCGCGATGACCCCGAACAGCATCACCGATCCGGCCGCCCTGCGCGAGGTCCTGGCGGACGTCCGGCAGCGCGGGATCGCCGTGGAGAACCGCGAGTCCAACCCGGACGTCTCCTGCGTGGCCGCGCCGGTCCGCGACCGCACCGGGCAGGTGGTGGCCGCGCTGTCCATCTCCGTGCCGATGATCCGCTGGAGCGAGGAGCGCCGGGCCGAACTGGAGCAGCTCGCCGCGAAGGGCGCGGCGGAACTGTCGGAGCGGCTGGGCCACCGGAGCGCGGTGTGACGGCGTACGAGGTCGCGGTGCGGGCCGAGGCGACGCTCGGCGAGGGGCCGACCTGGGACCCGGCGACGGGCCGGCTGATCTGGCTGGACATCCTGGGCATGCGGCTGCACACCTACGACCCGGTGTCCGGCCGCCGCACGGTCCGTACGACCCCCCAGCACATCGGCGCGGCCAAGCCCCGGGCGGGCGGCGGCCTGGTGCTGAACCTGCGGGACGGCGTCGGACTGCTGGACCCCGACGACGGCTTCCGCTGGCTGCACCACGAGCCGGTGCCCGGGCGCCGCGCGAACGACGCGGCCGTGGCGCCGGACGGCTCCCTGTGGGCGGGCACGATGCGGTACGACGAGGCGCCGGGCGGCGGCACGCTGTCCCGGCTGACCGGGGACGGCACGGTGGTGACGGTGCTGCCGGACGTCACGGTCAGCAACGGCACCGGCTGGAGTCCCGACGGCCGCCTCATGTACTACGTCGACTCCCCGACCCGGCGCGTCGACGTGTTCGACCACGACGCCGACGGCATCCACGACCGCCGGCCGCTGGTGCGGATCGAGGAGGGCGCGGGCTTCCCGGACGGCCTCACGGTCGACGCGGAGGGCTGTGTGTGGGTGGCGCTCTGGGACGGCGGGGCGGTACGCCGCTACACGCCGGCCGGCGAGCTGGACCGGGTGATCACCGTACCGGCCCCGCGCACCACGGCCTGCGCCTTCGGCGGCCCGACCCTGACCGACCTCTACATCACCACGGCCCGCACCGGCCTGACGTCCCCCCACCCCCTGTCCGGCTCCCTCCTGGTCGTCCCCGGCGCGGGCAAGGGCCTCCCCCAACCCCCCTTCCAGGGCTGACCCGGTTCAGGACAAGCCCCCAGCCGCCCCCCTACACCAGCCCCGCCGACCTGCGTTCCTCCGGTGTCAGCGGTGGGGCGGACAGCGGGGGCTTCAGGGGGCCCGCCACCGCCGCCACCAGGACGCTCGGGGCCAGTAGCGCCTGCGCGCCCCGCTCCAGGGCCGTCACGTCGGTGACCCGGCGGGCGATGCGGCCGTTGCCCGTGGCGGTCCGCAGCAGACGGCCGACGTACGCGGCCAGCACCCGGTCCCGCAGCGTCGGCCCCTGCTCGGTCGCGCCGGGGTAGAAGACGTCCGCCCCGACCGCGAGGTCCCACGCGGCCCGGACCGTCCGCCCTACCGCCTTCTGCGCCTCCCGGGCCAGCCCCCGGCTCCCGAGCCCCTGCCGCCGTACCACGTCCCGCAGGGCCGACGCCGACCGCGCGGCCACCGCCATCCCGTGGCCGTACACCGGGTTCAGCGCGCACACCGCGTCCCCGAGGACCACGAACCCCTCCGGCCACACCGGCATCCGCTCGAAGAAGTGCCGCCGGTTCGCCGTGGACCGCGTGACCGCGACCCCGCCCAGCGGCTCCGCGCCCCCGCGCAGCAGCTCCCCGATCAGCGGATGCCGCAGCTCCGCCCGGGCGTACCGCTCGAACTCCGCCGCGTCGGCGGGCGGTTCGTCACCGCGCCCGCCGAACAGCGTCACGATCCACCGGCCGTCCTCCACCGGCATGAGCACGCCCCCGCGCCCGGATCCGGCGCCCCGGGGGTCGGGTTCGATGTTGACGATCGGGAAGCCGGCCCGGGCCGCCTCCGGTGCCCGGTAGAGGCGACTGGCGTACACCAGCCCGGAGTCGACCTCCCGCCGCTCGACGGCCGGCAGCCCCAGCCCGGCCAGCCAGTGCGCGGCCCGCGAGCCGCGCCCTGTGGTGTCCACGACCAGCCCCGCCGTCAGCGCGCGCTCGGTGTCGTCGTGGGCGCGGATCCGCACGCCGGTCACCGCGCCGCCCGTGCCCGTCAGCCCCGTCGCCTCCGCCCCCTCGACCAGCTCGATCCGCCCGTCGGCCAGCACCAGTTCCCGTACCACCCAGTCCAGCAGGTCCCGGCTGGCGGGCAGCATGAACGCGGACTCCGCCCAGCGCCGGTACCAGCCGTACGGCGACAGCGCCACCATGTCCGTCGTCATCGGCACCCGGCTCACCCCGGCCGCGCGCAGCCGCCCGATCGCCCCGGGCAGCAGCTCCTCCAGCGCCCGCGCCCCGCCCGACCACAGCTGGTGCACATGCCGGGCCTGCGGCAGCCCCCTGCGCGGCTCGGGCCCGTCCGGCAGGGCGTCCCGCTCGACGACGGTCACCCGGGCGCCGTGGTCGGCGAGGGCGCGGGCCGCGAGCAGACCGGCGAGGGAGCCGCCGAGCACGACGGCGGTGGGCCTGTGTTCACTCATGTGCGGCAACGCTCTCTGCCGGGGCGGCCGCACGCGCGCGCACCGCCTCGATGTCGTCGGGGCGGCGCAGGGCCCGGGAGACGGCCCCGATCTCCTGGAGCAGGTTCGTCGTGTCGGGCCCGGCGGCCGGCCCGGCCGGCTCCGGACTACGGTCCCTGGTCCCGATCGCGTCGAGGATGCTCACCGCCGCCGCCAGCGCGCGGGCCCGCTCGGCCGGATGGCCGAGGGCGAGCGCGGCGTCGTAGGAGCGCCGGCCGAGACCGGTGTCGATGTGCCGGGCCAGCGGCAGCAGCACGTCCCGGATGAACGTCTCGCGCCGGGTGAGCCGCAGTTCGGGCGTGGCCCGCAGCACGAACGGCACGCCCTCCCCGCTCACCGTGCGCATCAGCCGGTACAGCGGCCGCAGTTCGCGGTGGGCGAGCCGGACCCGCCAGCGGTCGAGCAGATACTGGCCGGCGTGCGGCAGGATGAAGCCGACGGCGATGAGGATGGCGGACAGGGCCGCCACCGGCGGGGCCAGATTGGTGCTCAGCCAGTCCAGGTCCCGGCCGAACCAGCGGGCGACCACGGCGGTCAGCTTGACCGCGTCGAAGATCAGGTTCAGCACGTAGCCGGCGCCCAGCAGCTTCAGCGCCCAGCGCAGCCAGGCGTCCAGGCCCTCGGTGCGCACCCAGTTCCAGATCAGCCGGGAGGTGATCAGACAGGCCACGGCGTGCGCGACCAGGTAGAGCAGGATCTCCTCGCGCATGAACGGCGTGGTCGCGTAGTAGGTGTCGAGGTCCCGCAGCCGTTCCTCGGGGGCGTCGGCGAGCAGGAACAGCGCCCACAGGGCGACGATCACCCCGGCGTACACGGAGATCACCCAGCGCATCGCCCGGCGGGTGGCGGCCGAGCGGTCGGACAGGCCGTTGCGCCAGGTGATGATGAGCAGCAGGCAGGAACCGCAGAACGCGGTGATGAGCGAGTAGCACCAGGGCGCCGAGATGTTGGGCACGCCGGTCAGCCGGTTGACGGCGGCGATGGTGGACGGGGTGCAGAACACGAACACCGCGCAGGCCAGCAGCAGCAGTCCGCCGACGGCGCGCAGCAGCGGGTCCCGCCACAGCCGGATGATGGTGGGCAGCTTGATCACCAGGGCGGCGGTGAGCACGGCCGTGGGGATCCAGAAGGAGATGTACAACTCGCTGAGGAATCCCGAGGGGTTCCACGCCAGCAGCGTCACCGCGCCGTTCCTCCCCGTCCGCGATAGCCGAGGGAACGCTGGACGGGGTCCAGCGGGGTGGGGCGGGTTCCGCACAGGTGGCCCCGGAACAGGGTGGCCAGGCGGTGCCCGAAGTCGTCGGCCTCCGCCTCGTCGGTCTCCCGGGAGCCGTTGCGGGCGGCCACGGTCAGGGCCGCCTCCCGCCAGCCGGGCGTGTCGGCGAGGGCGCGGGCGGCGGCGGCCCCGGCGAGATGGTGGTGCCGGTGCCCGGCGTGCAGATGCCACAGCTCGTGGCCCAGGATGACCAGTTGCTGCACGGCCTCGGCCCGTTCCTCCACGATGACCAGGTCGAAGTCGGCGAACTCCACCCACAGTCCGGTGACTTCGATCTCGTCCGGGAACCGCTCGAAGCGCAGCTCCACCGGCCGTCCGCCGCGCAGCGCGCTCATCTCCTCGCACAGGGCCCGGCACAACGCCCGGACGCCGTGGGGCGGTTCGGGACGGGCGCGGACGGCGGCGGCGAGGCCGGCGGCCAGGGAGCGCATCGAGGCGCCGGGACGGGAGCGCCGTAGCCGTGCGGCCAGGCGTAGCGCCTGCGCTCGCGCACCCCCGAGGCTCATCTGTCTCCCTTCCCACCGGCGGTTTCGGCTGGTCCGAGCGTACGCGCCCGGATGTGCTCACGTCATGCGATCCGGTGACCGTCGTTCAACGGGGAACCACCAGGGGCCCGTGCCCGACCCATTGACGCGGAAGCGCTTCGAACCTACGGTCCGTTCGAAGTCGCGAGCGTCATCCGACATGCCGAACAACGGGGGCATGTGACCCGGAAGGAATCCATGAGCCAGCGCACCGCCCGCTTCACCCTCGACCCCGCCTTCACCGTCGGCGAGGTGAACCCCCGCCTCTTCGGCTCCTTCGTGGAACACCTGGGCCGCTGCGTCTACACCGGCATATACGAGCCCGGTCACCCCACGGCGGACGCCGAGGGCCTGCGCACCGACGTCCTCGACCTGGTCCGCGAACTCGGCGTCACCGCCGTCCGCTACCCGGGCGGCAACTTCGTGTCCGGGTACCGGTGGGAGGACTCGGTCGGCCCCCGCGCGGAGCGGCCCCGGCGCCTGGACCTGGCCTGGCACTCCACCGAGACCAACCAATTCGGCCTGTCCGAGTACATCGCGTTCCTGCGCAGACTCGGCCCCGAGGCCGAAGCCATGATGGCGGTGAACCTCGGGACGAGAGGCGTGGCCGAGGCCCTCGAACTCCAGGAGTACGCCAACCACCCCGCCGGCACCGCCCTGTCCGACCTGCGCGCCGCCCACGGCGACGAGGAGCCCTTCGGCATCCGCCTGTGGTGCCTGGGCAACGAGATGGACGGCCCCTGGCAGACCGGCCACAAGACGGCCCGGGAGTACGGACGGCTCGCCGCCGAGACCGCCCGCGCCATGCGCCAGCAGGACCCCGGCGTGGAACTGGTCGTCTGCGGCTCCTCCAGCCAGGCCATGCCCACCTTCGCCGCGTGGGAGGCGACCGTCCTGGAGGAGACCTACGACCTGGTCGACCACATCTCGCTGCACGCCTACTACGAGCCCGTCGACGGCGACGTGGACTCCTTCCTCGCCTCGGCCGTCGACATGGAGTCCTTCATCGAGAACGTGGTGGCGACGGCCGACCACGTGGGCGCCCGGCTGAAGTCCACGAAGAAGATCAACCTCTCCTTCGACGAGTGGAACGTCTGGTACCTCTCGAAGTGGGAGGAGCACGCCAGGACCATCGACCCGTCCGACTGGCCCGAGGCACCCCGCCTGCTGGAGGACAGCTACAGCGCCACCGACGCGGTCGTCTTCGGCTCGCTCCTCATCGCGCTGCTCCGGCACGCCGACCGGGTCACCGTCGCCTGCCTCGCCCAGCTCGTCAACGTGATCGCCCCCATCATGACCGAGCCCGGCGGCCCGGCCTGGCGGCAGACCACGTTCTTCCCGTTCGCGCAGGCCTCCCGGTACGGCCGCGGCCGGGTGCTGGACGTCCGCGTGGACTCGCCGACGTACCCGACGAGGAGGTACGGCGAGACGGACCTGCTGCACGCCACCGCCGTCCGCGCGGACGACGGGACGGTCACCGTGTTCGCGGTCAACCGCGGCCGCACCGCACCCCTGCCCCTCGAAGTCGCCCTGCACGGCCTCAGGCTGACGACCGTCACCGAGCACAGCGTGCTCGCGGACGCCGACCCCGACGCCCGCAACACCCTCACCGACCCCGACCGCGTCACCCCGCACCCGGCCGAGGGCACCGCCCTGACGGACGGCACCCTCACCGCCGTACTGGAACCGCTGTCCTGGAACGTGATCAGACTGGCCTGACCGGCACGCCGCCCGTCGCCCTGCCGAGCAGCGCCAGACGTACCGACCCGGGGCCCGACAGCGTGGTGAACTCCGAGAGGACCGCCAGCGCGAGTGTGTTGGTGCCCCGGGTGCGCAGGACGCCGTTCGGCAGGACGAAGGTGTGCTGCGGGCCGACGTTGTTGATGTACTGGCCCAGGTTCCAGCCGTTGAGGAAGATCTGGGCACGGTAGGCGCGGTACGGGTCGTCGTCCAGGACCAGGCCCACCGAGGCGTCGACGTCGGCCGGCACCGACAGCCGGAACGTGGTCCGGTACCAGGTCACGCCCTGGTACCGCGCGGCACGCGGGAAGTCCACCCGCTCCCAGTCCCGGTCCCGGAAGCCGGGCAGGTGCCAGCCCTCCCGCTCGCCGTACAGGCCGCCGTTGTTCATCGGCCCGCGCACCGGGTCGGGGGCGCCCGCGCCCTGGACGCGCCAGCGCACCTTCGGCGACGCGCCCTCGAAGGTGACCGCCGTCAGCCCGCGCGCCGCCTTGTGCGTGTCGAGCGCCTTGCCGTCCTGGTCGTGCTGCATGCGCCGGACCAGCACCGACAGCACGTGCCGTCCGGGGGAGCGCAGCCGCTCGCGCACCGGGAAGACGGCCGTCTCCGTCCAGGTGCCCTTGCGGATGGTGGCCGTCCTGTCCGGCACCGGCATCCGGTGCGTGCCCAGCGGCTCGCCGTCCAGCCAGGCCATCAACAGGCCCTGGGTGCCGGTCGAGTACGCGAGCGAGACCTTCTCGACGCCGGTGGTGTCGTCGAAGGTGCCCCGGTACCAGACGTCCCCGTAGTGGAAGCCGTAGTCGTCGGCGAAGAGGACCGGCTGCCCGTCCGGGACGGCCGTGGTGCTGTACGAGGTGGTCCGGTCGGCGACCCGCCACGAGGAGTCGTCGAAGCCGGGGCCCGCCTCCGGGTTCTCCCTCCGCATCCGCCAGCCGCCCAGCTCGGGCAGCCGCACCTCGGGCGTGTCCGGCAGCATCTCGGTGGTCATCAGGCTGCCGGAGAGGGTGACCCGGGTGGCCAGCCGCCGCCCGTTCCACACCAGGGTGTCGATCCCGCGCGGCCCCCACACCTCCATGCTGGTCCGCTCGGTGATGTCACCGGTCAGCCGCACCTCCGAGCCGTGCACCTCGGCGTGGCGCAGCAGCGCCGGGCCGTAGACGAGCAGCGTCCCGGACGGGGTGTCGTAGGGGAAGAGGCGGACGGCGGTGGCGTCGTCGGCGAAGAGCAGCAGCAGCGGGGTGTCGGGGCCGCCCTTCTGCACCACCACCCGGGTCAGGCCGCCCTGCCCGAGGGGCGCGTTGACATGCAGTTCGCCCTGGTCGTAGGCCCAGCCGGCCTCCTCGTCCAGCCGCTGCACCAAGGGCTCCGCCGGGCAGTCCAGCACCAGCTCGGCCATCTGGCCGTGCCGGCCCGCGAACACCGCGATGTCCTGCCGGCCCGCCGTCAGGAGGGCCATGGGCGAGGCGGTGGCGTACTTCAGGGTCCGCTCGCCCAGCGGCAGCCCGGTGGTGACCAGCGTGGCGTCCTTGCCGGGCACCGTGATCGGCAGGCGGCCGGCCCCGGTGGGCAGCTCGGTGGTGACCGGGTCCGTGCCGTCGTTGCGGGCGACGTACACATGCGTGCCGGTGTCCGGGTTGGCCAGGTGGTAGACCTTCAGGCCCTCGGCGGTCACGTCCGCCGCCCGGTCCAGCTTGGCGAAGTCGGGCACCCGCTGGAGCAGGTGCCCCAGCTGGTGCATCGGCGCGATCTTGTCCGTGACGTTGCGGGCCTCGTCGATGGCGGCGCCGTAGTCGTACGACGTGTAGACCACCGGCGCGGGCAGCCAGCCCCACGAGGTGCCACCGAAGGTCATGTACACGTTGTGCAGGGTGAGGCCGTTGGCGAGGTTCGTCAGGTAGAACCGGCGCTCGTACGCGGCGTCCCGGGTGCGCCGCGACTCGGCGTACCCCTTGCCGTCGAACCAGGCCCCGCCCCACGGGTCGAACCAGCCGCCCCCGAACTCGGGCACGAACCCGGGCGTGGCCGGCGAGGCCGTGGCCCCGCCCTTCGCGCCGCCGGGACCGAAGTGCCCCCAGTCCGGCGGGGTCTGGGACGGCGACGGATACCCGTCGAACCCGTACAGCCAACCGCCTCGCTCACCGCCGGTGTCGAACGACCCGGGGGTCCAGTACCCGTTGCGCCCCTTGTCGTTGTGGAACAGCGGTACGTCGATCCCGTCGGCCCGCACCTTCCGGTACAGATGGGACATGTACGCCCGCCCGGTGGCCTCCCCGGCATGGGCGTCGTACTCGTTCTCGATCTGGTACAGCAGGACCGTACCGGTGCCCTGCGTGAACAGGTGCCGGCGGACGATCCGGTTCACCTGGGTGAGCCACTCGTCCACGTACGACAGATACGTCGGGTCGTCCGTGCGGGCCGTGCCCTTCGTCGCCGTCAGCCAGCCCGGGAAGCCGCCGCCGTCCACCTCGGCGTTGATGTACGGGCCGGGCCGCAGGACGACGTACAGCCCGGTCTCTGCGGCCGTCCGCAGGAACAGGTCCAGGTCCCGCACGCCCGTGAAGTCGTACCGGCCGGGCGCGGGGGAGTGGTAGTTCCAGGCCACGTAGACGCTGACGGCGTTGAAGCCGTGCGCGCGCATCTTCTGCAGCACGTCCCGCCACAGGGACGGGCTCGGCAGCCGGAACGGATGCATCTCGCCGGACCACAGCACCAGCCGCCGCCCGTCCACGAGCAGCGAGTAACGGTCGTACCCGAGGGAGTGCCGCCGGCCGTCCGCGCGCGGCGGGGCCGGCGCCGGACCGGTCGGCGCGCTGGCGCCCGCGTACGCCGAGGGCGCGCCGGGGCCGCCGCTGCCGCCCAGGGCGAGCCCGAGCGAGGCCGAGCCGGCCAGGGCACTGAAGGTACGTCTGCTGAGCGCCAAGGTGGATCCTCCCGGGCGATCGTACGGGGCGCGGTCCGGCCATTCTCCCCGCGCCCACGCCCCACAATGGACCCATGAGGATCTCGGCACGGGCGGACTACGCGGTACGGGCGGTACTGGAGTTGGCCGTACGGCAGGGTAACGGCCCGGTGAAGGCAGAGGAAATCGCCGCCGTGCAGGACATCCCGCACAAGTTCCTGGAAGGGATCCTCGGCGACCTGCGCCGGGCCGGGATCGTGGACAGCCGGCGCGGCGGGGGCGGCGGCTACCGGCTGGCCCGGACCGCGGCCTCGGTCACCGTGGCCGACGTCATCCGGGCGGTCGACGGCCCGATCGTGTCGGTGCGCGGCGAACGCCCGACCGGTCTCGCCTACACCGGCACCGCCCAGCCCCTGCTGCCCCTGTGGATCGCCCTGCGCGCCAACGTCCGCCGCGTCCTGGAGGGCGTCACCCTCGCCGACCTCGCGGCGGACGCGCTGCCCGAACCGGTGCGCGCCCTGGCGGCGGAACCGGCGGCCTGGGAGAACCCGTAGGGGCCACCGGCTCGGCCGGCCGGGGGACCCCGTGCGTTGCCCCGCCGGACGCCGGTCGTTAGCCCCGGCATGATCAAGAAACTCGCCTGCCTCTCCGTCCTCGCCGCCGCCCTCCTGGCGTCCGCGCCCGCCGCCGAGGCCGCCCAGCGTCCCGTACCGCCCGCCGCCGTCCCCGGCGGCGCCCTCCTGGCGGCCCTCCTCGGCTCGGTGGAGACGGGCCACCCGGCCACCTCCCTGAGCACGCTGCTCCCCGCGGGCGTCGCGGGCCGCTGAACGACGGCCACCGGGGGCGCGCCTGAAGGTGCGTGAAAAGCCCGGTGTGAATGGCCGAAGTTCCCTCTCCCGGGCCCGGATGGGGGTCCCTACGCTACCCACGCCTCCCTCTCCCCTTCACAGGGACCACACATCTCCTTCAAAGATGAACGGCTCTGGAAGGGGCGGCGGGAGGCGCAACCCCCCACCCGACAACCGACGGAGAG
The DNA here is from genome assembly GCF_055560195.1 of Streptomyces sp. NPDC023481. Taxonomy (NCBI): domain Bacteria; kingdom Bacillati; phylum Actinomycetota; class Actinomycetes; order Kitasatosporales; family Streptomycetaceae; genus Streptomyces; species Streptomyces sp. NPDC023481. Next base: position 393,520 of record NZ_JBVHJE010000002.1, on the reverse strand, counting down.
ACCATGGCTGGTGGACTCCTCATGAGCGGCGCGTTGGCCGCCCTCCTCACCACCGCACTGCCCGCGCACGCCTCGTCCCCGATCGACAACCCGCCCCCGGACAAGATCGTCATAGACGTCGCGACGGTGAACGGCTCCGGCTGTCCGGCCGGCACGGCCGCCGTGGCGGTGTCGCCGGACAACACCGCCTTCACGGTGACCTACAGCGCCTACCTGGCCCAGGCCGGCGGCAACTCCGACCCCACCGCCTTCCGCAGGAACTGCCAGCTCAACCTGATCGTCCACGTCCCGCAGGGCTTCACCTACGCGGTGGCCAGCGCCGACTACCGGGGCTTCGCCTCGCTCCAGCCGGGCGCCACGGCCACACAGAAGGCGTCGTACTACTTCCAGGGCTCGTCCACCACCGTGCCGAGGACGCACCCCTTCAACGGCCCCTACAACGACGACTGGCAGGCCACCGACTCCACCGACTGGGCCCAACTGGTCTGGGCGCCCTGCGGTGTGCTGCGCAACTTCAACATCAACACCGAGCTGCGCGTCAACGCGGGCACCGCGAGCGCCGGCAAGGTCAGCTTCATGACCATGGACTCCACGGACGGCGACATCAGCACGACGTACCACCTGGCGTGGAAGGAGTGCCCGCACTCCTAGGCCCTCTCCTCCGGATCCTGCCGGCGTCATGGAAGGGGACGGCGTCGGCGCCGGGCCGTCCGTCGCCCGGGTTGCTCCGAACGTGTGCATCCGTCATCCGAACGGCTGGGCCTCGGCCGCTCAGGATGCCCGCACCGCCCTCGCGCGGCCAGGATGGCGGATGACCGACGCCATCGCGTGGGCGGTCGGCGAGCATCGGGAGACGGACGACCTGTGAGCATCCTGAACGAACCCCAGGGCGGTGCGGACGAGGCCGAGGACTCGTACGAGAACGAGCTGCCGCTGCGGCGCAAACAGCCCGGCAACGTCGTGGTGCGGTGGCTGACGACCACCGACCACAAGACGATCGGCACGCTCTATCTGTCGACGTCGTTCGCGTTCTTCCTGTTCGGCGGGGTGATGGCGCTGATCATCCGGGCCGAACTGGCCCGGCCGGGCCTGCAGTTGATCTCCAATGAGCAGTACAACCAGCTGTTCACGATGCACGGCACCGTGATGCTGCTGATGTTCGCCACCCCGCTGTTCGCCGGTTTCACCAACTGGATCATGCCGCTGCAGATCGGCGCGCCCGACGTGGCGTTCCCGCGGCTGAACATGTTCGCCTACTGGCTGTACCTGTTCGGCTCGACCATCGCGGTCGCGGGCTTCCTCACCCCGGACGGCGCGGCCGACTTCGGCTGGTTCGCCTACACCCCGCTGTCCGACATGACACGCACCCCCGGGCTCGGCGGCGACCTGTGGGCCATGGGCCTGGCGTTCTCCGGTTTCGGCACCATCCTCGGCGCGGTCAACTTCATCACCACCATCATCTGCATGCGCGCCCCCGGCATGACGATGTTCCGCATGCCGATCTTCGTGTGGAACGTGCTGCTGACCGCCGTGCTGGTCCTGCTGGCCTTCCCGGTCCTGGCGGCCGCGCTGTTCGCGCTGGAGGCGGACCGCAAGTTCGGCGCCCACGTGTACGACCCGGCCAACGGCGGAGCGCTGCTGTGGCAGCACCTGTTCTGGTTCTTCGGCCATCCCGAGGTGTACATCATCGCGTTGCCGTTCTTCGGGATCATCACCGAGGTCATCCCGGTCTTCTCCCGCAAGCCGATCTTCGGCTACATGGGCCTCGTCGCCGCGACCATCGCGATCGCCGGTCTGTCCGCGACGGTGTGGGCGCACCACATGTACGTCACCGGCGGGGTGCTGCTGCCGTTCTTCTCCTTCATGACGTTCCTCATCGCCGTCCCGACCGGCGTGAAGTTCTTCAACTGGATCGGCACGATGTGGAAGGGCTCGCTGTCCTTCGAGACACCGATGCTCTGGGCCACCGGCTTCCTCGTGACGTTCCTCTTCGGCGGCCTGACCGGGATCATCCTGGCGTCGCCGCCGATGGACTTCCACGTCTCCGACTCGTACTTCGTGGTCGCCCACTTCCACTACGTCGTCTTCGGCACGGTCGTCTTCGCGATGTTCGCCGGCTTCCACTTCTGGTGGCCCAAGTTCACCGGCAAGATGCTGGACGAGCGCCTCGGCAAGATCACGTTCTGGACGCTGTTCGTCGGCTTCCACGGCACGTTCCTGGTCCAGCACTGGCTGGGCGCCGAGGGCATGCCCCGCCGGTACGCCGACTACCTCGCCGTCGACGGCTTCACCGCGCTGAACACGATCTCCACGATCAGCTCGTTCCTGCTCGGGCTGTCCATGCTGCCGTTCCTCTACAACGTGTGGAAGACGGCCAAGTACGGCAAGCGCGTCGAGATCGACGACCCGTGGGGCTACGGCCGCTCGCTGGAGTGGGCGACGTCCTGCCCGCCGCCGCGGCACAACTTCGTCACCCTGCCGCGGATCCGCAGCGAGTCCCCGGCGTTCGACCTGCACCACCCGGACATCGCGATGCGGGAACAAGAGGCGTACGCGCTCCCGGCCACCGACGACCGGGGCCACGGGTGAGCGGTCTGCCCAAGCAGGGGGCCGGCGCCGGCGGGGACCTCGGCAACGAGGTGGAGGGCTACCTGCTGTGGCAGGCCCGGGTCGCGGAGGCGGAGCGACGCGCCCGGGAGTTCACCGGGCCGCTGGACTGGCTGACCACGGCACAGCGGGAGCAGGTCGAGCAGCGGTACGTCTCCGACAGTCTGCAGCGGGCCAGGGGGGACCTTGAGCGGGTCGCGGCTCGGTGTGTGGCGTTGCGGGCGGAGTACGAGGAGCGGTACCGGGAGGTGCGGCGGCGGTGTGTGGGGGCGGCGGTCGCCGCGCTGGCCGTGTGCGTGGGCATGCTGGCGGTGCTGCTGGCCCTGTGACGTGCCGTCCCCTGGTGTTCCGCCCCGGAGTCAGCCCGCTGCCTGGCTCGTCCCCGCCGCGTTCGGCCAGCTCTGGGCGTTGGGCCAGCCTGTCGCGGGGGCCGGGGTCAGGCCCGCGGCGGGGGCCGGTGCCGTCATCCCGCGCACCTGAGCCGCGGTGAGCCCGCCCCGGGCCGGAACCCCGGGCGGTGTGGGCGTGAACGCGGGCTGCGGCGCCGGGGCGGGCGCCGGTGCCGGTACGGGGGTGAACGCGGGCTGGGGTGCCGGTACGGGGGTGAACGCGGGCTGGGATGCCGGTACGGGCGTGAACGCGGGCTGCGGTGCCGGTACCGGAGTGAACGCGGGCTGGGGCGCCGGGGCGGGTGCGGGTGCCGGTACGGGGGTGAACGCCGGTTGAGGGGCCGGCGGCGGGGTGAACGCCGGTTGAGGGGCCGGCGGCGGGGTGAACGCCGGTCGGGGTGCCGCCGGCATCGGCGTTCCCGCGCCGGGGGATGCCACGGCGGCGGGGAGCGGCATGCCGGTGCCGGCGGCCGGAGCGGGGACGGGCGGGGTGAGCCGCATTCCGGCCCCGTTGGTCTCGCTGACCAGCCGGTCGACCGCCGCCGTACCCGAGCTGTAGCTGGTCCCGGTGCCCGGCTCGGGTACGGCGGCTCCCCTCCTGGTCCCGTAGAGCACCTGTTCCAGGCCGGACACCAGGCGACGCACGTCGACCTGGGGGCGCACCACGAGCCGCAGGAAGCGGCTGGAGGATCCGATCTTGTTGCCGCACTCGCGGACCAGGATCCGGTGCTCGGTGAGCATCCGGTCCCGGACCACCGTGCCCTCGGCGCCCACGGGCAGGCGCACGAAGAGGAAGTTCCCCTGCGAGGGGTAGACGGTGAGGCCGGGGAGCGCGGAGAGGTGGCTGGCCATCTCCAGCCGGTCGCGGCGGATCTGCTGCAGGCTCTGCGCGTACTCGGCGCCGTGCTCCTTCAGCATGAACACCACGTGCTCGGCGAAGGAGTTGAGGTTCCACTTCGGCAGCATCGAGCGGACCCGGCCCGCGAGCGCGGGGTTGGCGACGAGGTAGCCGAACCGGACCCCGTGCAGGCCGAAGTTCTTGCCGAGGCTGCGCAGGACGATCACGTTGGGGCGGAGCACGGCCTCCTGGACGACGCTGGGCTCGGCCTCCGCGTCGGCGAACTCCAGGAACGACTCGTCGACCACGACGAGGTCCAGGTCGGCCATGGCGTCCATGAACTGCACGATCTGCTGCCGGCGCAGGAAGCCGCCGTCGGGGTTGTTCGGGTTGCAGATCACGGCGACCCGGGTGCCCCGGGCGCGGACGAACTCGGCGTACTGGGCGAGGTCCAGGGCGAAGCCGTTCGCCTCCTGGAGCGGGAACATGTCGACCCGCTTGCCCGTCTCCATCGGCTGGTCGGTCCAGCGCCCGAAGGCGGGGACCGGGACGGCCAGGGACTCACGGACCAGGAGGTGGTCGATCCAGGTGATCAGCTCCGTGGAGCCGTTGCCCATCGCCACGCACTGCGGGGGCAGCCCGAGCAGCGAGCACAGTTCGTCGGTGATGGTGTCGGCGCTGCTCGGGTAGTACGTGACGATCTCCCGCAGCCGACCCGCCATCTCCTCGAACATGGCGGGCGTGGGGAAGTACGGATTGCACGGAATGCAGAAGTCCACCGGGCCGGTCCCGTCGCCGCCCTCCCGCGTCAGCGCCGCCATGGAGGGGCTGACGCGGCGGTACCGCGGAACAACGAGGTGACGTTGCCGGCCAAGGGAACCTCCGTCCAGGGTGGCCCGTGCGGGGGAGCACGGGCCACCCTTCGATACGGAGGGGACCGCGGTGGCGTTCAACTCACCGGCGGCGTGAGCCGCTTCACGCCCCGAAGGTGTGGACCGTGGTCGTCCGGTACGTCCGCCCCGGCCGCAGCACCGTCGAGGGGAAGTTCGCGTGGTTCGGCGAGTCCGGGAAGTGCTGCGTCTCCAGGCACAGGGCGTCGCCCTGCCGGTAGGTGCGGCCGCCGGTGCCGGTGAGCGTCCCGTCGAGGAAGTTGCCGGAGTAGAACTGCAGGCCCGGCTGGTCGCTGGCGATCTTCAGGGTGCGGCCGGAGCGCGGGTCGCGCAGGGTCGCGATGTGCTCGGGCTTCGCCGTGATCCCCTTGTCCAGGACCCAGTTGTGGTCGTACCCCTTGGCCTGCACCTGCTGCTCGTGGCCCGCCCGGATGTCCCGGCCGATCGGCTTGGCGTGCCGGAAGTCGAACGGGGTGCCCGCGACCCCGGCCAGCTCGCCGGTGGGGATCAGACCCGAGTCGGTGGGCGTGTACCGGGACGCGGCGATCGTCAGCTCGTGGTCCTCGATCGTGCCGCTGCCCTCCCCGGCCAGGTTCCAGTAGACGTGACTGGTGAGGTTGACGACGGTGGCCTTGTCGGTGGTGGCCTCGTAGTCGATGCGCCAGTCGCCGTGTCGGGTGAGGGTGTACGTCACCTTCGTGCGCAGCGTGCCCGGGTAGCCCATCTCGCCGTCCACGCTGGTGTAGCGCAGGTGCAGCCCGACGTCCGAGCCCCGGGTGAACGGCTCGACGTGCCAGACGTGCTTGTCGAAGCCCTTGACCCCGCCGTGCAGGCTGTTGACGCCGTCGTTCACGGAGAGCTGGTACGCCGTGCCGTCCAGCGTGAACCGCCCCTTGCCGATGCGGTTGCCGTACCGGCCGATCAGGGCGCCGAAGTACGGGCTCTTCGCCACGTAGTCGGCGAGGTTGTCGAAACCGGCCACGACGTTGGTGTGGCGGCCGTGCCGGTCGGGTGTCTCCAGCGTCTGGACGATGCCGCCGTAGGAGAGCACCTTCAGGCGGGTGCCGCCGTTCTCCAGCGACCAGCGGTGGACCTTGGTGCCGTCGGCGAGGGTGCCGAAGAGTTCCTTCACCGGCCCGCCCGGCCCCTTGCCTCCTCCCGGGGCGGTGGCGGCCTGGGCGCTGCCCGTGCCGAGGGCGGTGGCGGCCAGTCCCGCCGCCGCTGCTCCCGCGATGACCGTGCGTCTGTTCAGTTCCATGGTGCGGCTCCGTGTTGTCTGGGCGCTTACGAACCGGACTTGCGCTTGTTCCACACGTCGAACCCGACCGCCACCAGCAGGGCGAGGCCCTTGATGACCTGCTGCCAGTCGGTGCCGACGCTGAGGAGGTTCATGCCGTTGTTCAGCACGCCGAGGACGAGACCGCCGATGATGGCGCCGAGGACGGTGCCGACACCGCCGCTCATGGACGCGCCACCGATGAACGAGGAGGCGATCGCCTCCAGTTCGAAGTTGACGCCCGCCTTCGGCGAGGCCGCGTTCAGCCGGGCGGCGACCACCATGCCCGCCAGGGCCGCGAGCACGCCCATGTTCAGGAAGACGTAGAAGGTGACCTTCTTGTCCTTCACGCCGGACAGCTTGGCCGCCGGCAGGTTGCCGCCGATCGCGTAGATGTGCCGGCCGAAGACCGCGTTGCGCATGATGTAGCCGTAGCCGACGACCAGCGCGCCGAGGATGATCAGCACGATCGGGGCGCCCTTGTAGCTGGCGAGCAGCAGGGTGAGCACGAGGACCGCGGCGACCAGGGCGGTCAGCTTCAGCAGGAACAGCCGGACCGGCAGCACGTCCAGGGAGAACTCCTGCTGGCGGCGGCGGTCCCGGAACTCCTGCCAGACCACGGCGGCGATCAGGACGATCCCGAGCAGCAGGGTGAGGTTGTGGTAGTTGGTGTTCGGGCCGACCTCGGGCAGGAAGCCGTTGCCGAGCTTCTGCAGACCGTCGGGGAAGGGGCCGAGGGTCTGGCCCTTGAGCAGGATCTCGGTGAGGCCGCGGAAGAGGAGCATCCCGGCGAGGGTGACGATGAACGACGGTATGCCGAGATAGGCGATGAGATAGCCCTGGACCGAGCCGGCGATCGCGCCGACCACCAGGCACAGGACCAGCGCGACGGGCCAGGCCACCCCGTGCTGCACGGTCAGCACGGCCGCGAAGGCACCGACGAACGCCGTGAGCGAGCCGACCGACAGGTCGATGTGCCCGGCGATGATCACCAGCATCATGCCGATCGCGAGGATCAGGATGTAGCTGTTCTGCAGCACCAGGTTGGAGACGTTGCGCGGCAGCAGCAGGTCCCCGTCGGTCCAGACCGCGAAGAGGACCACGATCAGGCCGAGCGCGATCAGCATGCCGTACTGGCGCATGTTGCGGCGCAGTCCGGCCAGCACCAGTCCGAGCAGCCCCCCGCCGGCCGCCGATCCGCTCCTGCCCGGCGGCGCGGGGGCCGGGCTCTTGGCGGTCACATCCGTGCTCATCGCGTTACCTCTTTGTCCTTCGTCATATGGCGCATCAGCACTTCCTGCGTGGCTTCGGCGCGCGGCACCTCGCCGGTCAGCCGCCCCGCGGCCATCGTGTAGATGCGGTCGCACATGCCGAGCAGCTCGGGCAGCTCGGAGGAGATGAAGACGACCGCCTTGCCCTGGGCGGCGAGCTGGTCGATGACCGTGTAGATCTCGTACTTGGCGCCCACGTCGATGCCGCGGGTCGGCTCGTCCAGGATCAGCACGTCCGGACCCGCGAAGATCCACTTGCTGAGGACGACCTTCTGCTGGTTGCCGCCGGAGAGCTTGCCCACCGGCTCGAACACCGTGGGCGCCTTGATGTTCATGGACTTCCGGAAGCGCTCGGCGACCTGCCGTTCCTCGTGCTCGTCCACCACACCCCGCTTGGCGACCTTGTCCAGCGCGGTCAGCGAGATGTTCCGGTTGATGGTGTCGATGAGGTTCAGGCCGTAGTGCTTGCGGTCCTCGGTGACGTACGCGATGCCGTGACCGATCGCCTCCGCCACGGTCCTGGTACGGATCTGCGCACCGTCCTTCAGGACCGTGCCGCCCGCGTACCGGCCGTAGGCCCGCCCGAAGACGCTCATCGCGAGTTCGGTACGGCCCGCGCCCATCAGGCCCGCGATGCCCACGATCTCCCCGCGGCGCACGGTCAGCGACACGTCGTCCACCACCTTGCGCTGCTGGTCGATCGGGTGGAACACGGTCCAGCCGCGGATCTCCAGCGCCGGTGCCGTGCCCTCCTCCGGCTGGTGCGGGCTGCGCTCGGGGAAGCGGTGGTCGAGGTCGCGGCCGACCATGCCGGCGATGATCCGCTCCTCGGTGGTCTCCGGCGCCTTCACGTCGAGGGTCTCGATGGACCGGCCGTCCCGGATGATGGTCACCGAGTCGGCGACCTTGCGGATCTCGTTGAGCTTGTGGGAGATGATGATCGAGGTGATGCCCTGGTTCTTCAGCTCCAGGATCAGATCGAGCAGCTTGTCGCTGTCCTCGTCGTTCAGGGCCGCCGTCGGCTCGTCCAGGATCAGCAGCTTCACCTGCTTGGACAGCGCCTTGGCGATCTCCACCAGCTGCTGCTTGCCCACGCCGATGTCGGCGACCCGGGTCTCCGGGTGCTCGTCCAGGCCGACCCGGCGCAGCAGTTCGGTGGCGTGGCGCAGGGTCTCGCGCCAGTTGATGAGACCGCGTGTGGCGTGCTCGTTGCCGAGGAAGAGGTTCTCGGCGATGGACAGGTGCGGCACCAGGGCCAGCTCCTGGTGGATGATCACGATGCCGTGCTGCTCGCTCGCCCGGATGTCCCGGAACCGGCAGACCTCTCCCTCGAAGAGGACGTCCCCCTCGTAACTGCCGTGCGGGTGGACGCCGGACAGCACCTTCATGAGGGTGGACTTGCCGGCGCCGTTCTCCCCGCAGATGGCGTGGACCTCGCCCTGCCGGACGGTCAGCGTGACGTCCGACAGCGCCTTGACACCGGGAAAGGTCTTGACGATCGAGCGCATTTCCAGGACGGGTCCCGCCATGGTCGTGCCTTTCACTCCGTAGGAAAAGGGCGGGTTACTTGAGTTCGGCCTCGGTGTAGTAGCCGCCGTCGACCAGGACCTGCTTGTAGTTGCTCTTGTCGACACTCACCGGCTGGAGCAGGTAGGCGGGCACGACCTTGGTGCCGTTGTCGTACGTCTTGGTGTCGTTGACCTGGGGCTTCTTGCCCTTCAGGGAGTCGTCCATCATCGTGGCGGCGACCTCGGCGAGCTTGCGGAGGTCCTTGTAGACCGTCTGCGTCTGCTGACCGGAGATGATCGACTTCACCGAGGCCAGCTCCGCGTCCTGGCCGGTGATGACCGGCAGAGGCTTGTTGCCCGAGCCGTAGCCGTCCGACTTCAGCGCGGACAGGATGCCGATGGAGATGCCGTCGTACGGCGACAGCACCGCGTCGACCCGGCCGCTCTTGTAGGCGGAGGTGAGGACGTCCTCCATGCGCTTCTGCGCGGTGGTGCCGTCCCAGCGCAGGGTGGTGACCTGGTTGAGCTTGGTCTGCCCGGACCTGACGACGAGCTGCTTCTTGTCGATGTAGGGCTGGAGCACCTTCATCGCGCCGCCGAAGAAGTACTTCGTGTTGTTGTCGTCGTTGGAACCGGCGAACAGCTCGATGTTGAAGGGGCCCTTCTTGCCCTTGCCCAGGCCGAGCTTGTCCACGATGTACTGGCCCTGGAGCGTGCCGACCTTCTCGTTGTCGAACGAGGCGTAGTAGTCGACGTTCTTGGTGCCCAGGATCAGCCGGTCGTAGGAGATGACCGGGATGTTCGCGTCCGCGGCCTCCTGGAGGACGTTGTTCAGCGACTTGTTGTCGATCGCCGCGACGATCAGGCCCTTCACGCCCTGCGTGATGAGGTTCTCGATCTGCGAGACCTGGGTGTCGGGGTCGTCCTCGCCGTAGACCAGCTTGGTCTTGTAGCCCTTGGCCTCCAGGTCCTTGACGACGTTCTTGCCGTCGGAGATCCAGCGCTCGGAGGACTTCGTCGGCATGGCGATGCCGATGGTGGCGCCCTTGACGTCGCCCGTCTTCTCCTTGCTGCCGCCGTCGCCGCTCTGGCCGCAGGCGCTCAGGGTGAGGGCGAGCGAGGCGGCGCCGGCTATGAGGGTGAGGGCGCTTCTACGAGTGCGCATGGTGATCGTCCCTGTTCTTGTCTTCGTCGGGATACTTGGCGAGGTCGGTCCGAGCGTTCCGAAGGGGTGTGCGGGACCGTGGTCGGCATGCGGCCCGCGGCCCCCGTCGGTCATCTCGTGGCACTCTCGGTGGGGAACCGGTGCAAGGGCCCCGGCAGCCGGGAGCCGAGCGGCGCCATGTCGCCGTCCGCGCCGTGCCGGGCGAGCAGGTCCAGGGCGAGGCGGCCGCGCCGCACCCGCTCCCGGGCGGTGTCCAGGGTGACGTCTCTGAGGTGGGTGCCCCACGGGTAGATGCCGGGCGCCTTGGACAGGCCGAACTTCAGGTAGAGCGGTGCGCCGCGCCGGATCAGCTCGGCGACCTCGTACATCCGGACGTAGCCGCCGAGGTCGTCGGGTGCCTCGATGTACATGTCCATCGGGGCGCCGGACACCCGGCGGATCTCGGTGAGGTGGTCCAGCGTCAGATCGCTGGGCACGTTGACGGAGTCGGCGCCGAGCCGCTCGTAGACGGCGTACGCGGCCGGGTTGACGGGGCCGATGAGCGCCGAGACCTTCAGCGTGGTGTCGGCCGGGATGATGCCGGCCTCGCGGGCCCGGTGCAGGGTCCACAGCACGCCCTCGTCGGCGACGAGCAGGCACTTGACGCCCAGTTCGGTGGCTCGGACGGCGTCCTCGACACAGCCGGCGACCGCGTCGTGGCCCCGGGCGCGCAGTCCGGCCCCCCGCGAGTCGGACCGTACCGAGCCGCCGATGTCCCAGGTGCCGCGCGGGCCGGTGAACAGGCACAGTTCGATGTCGCGTTCGCCGGTGGCCTCGACCATCTCGGTGATCTCGGCGTCGGTGAGCATCCACACGCCGCTGCCCTGGCTGATCCGGTGGATCGGCACGTCGAGGCGCGAGGCCTCCTTGAGGACGACCGCCAGCGCTTCGGGCCCCTCGCACGAGGGGATCTCGGTGCGCCAGCGGCCACCGCCCGGGAAGGAGTGCGCGGAGGCGTCGGCGGGGTCGAGGGCGGGCGCGGCCAGGCCGAGTGCGGCGAGCACCTGCTCGCCGGGCCTGCGGGCTGCCGGAGCGGAAGCGTCGGTCACAAGCTGTCCTTCGTGTTCGGTATGCCGGACAAGGTTCGCGGCTCTCGGTACGGAAAAGCGCTGGTGTACGCCGGGCGGGGCGCCGTCAGGTCACGCCCCGCCCGGCGTACGGTCAGGGGCGGAGCAGCACCTTGCCCACCTTCGGATCACCGGCCCCCACCAGCTCGATGGCCCGCGGGAACTCGGTCAGCGGCAGCTCGTGCGTGACCAGCGGCAGCGGATCCAGCAGCCCGGCGCCGAACACCCGCACGGCGTGCGCCCAGGCGTCAGGGGGCGCCCCGAAGACGGTGTGCACCTCCAGCTGCCGTACGACGAGGTCGGTCGGGTCGAGCCCGTCCGCGCCCGCGGCCGGGATCCCGGTGAGGACCAGCCGGCCGCCGCGCCGCAGCAGCGAGGCGGCGGTGCGCGCGGCGGACGCCGAACCGGCGGTCTCGATCACCACGTCGAAGTCGTCGGGCAACGGCCGGTCCTTCAGCCGGAAGTCGCTCGCCCCGAACCGCCGGGAGAGCGCCTCGCGGTCGTCCCGTGTGCCCACCACGAGCAGCTCCGCCGGCGACACGGCCCTCAGGAACTGCACCGCGAACATGCCCAGCGTGCCCGTGCCGACCACCGCGACCCGCTCGCCCGGCCGGGCGTTCGCCTTCAGCGCGGCGGCCGCGATGCAGGCGGCCGGCTCCAGCAGCGCGGCGGCGGTCAGGTCGGCGCCGTCCGGCAGGACGTGCAGCAGCCGGGCGGGCAGGGTGAGCGTGGCCGCCATGGCGCCGGGCCGCGTGAAGCCGGTCTCCTCGTAACCGGCCGTGCACAGCGTGGTCTCGCCCGCGTGACAGCGGTCGCAGACCTGGCAGTTGCGGAAGCCCTCGCCGACCACCTTGCGGCCGACGAGCGAGCCGGGCACCCCGGCCCCCACCGCCCGCACGGTCCCGGACCACTCGTGCCCGGGCGTGAGCGGATACCGCACGTACCCCTCGGGCCGGTTGCCCTGGTACACCTCGCGGTCGCTGCCGCAGATGCCGGCCGCGTGCACCGCGACCAGCGCCTCGCCGGGACCGGGCTCGCGGGGTGTGTGGGCCTCGACCCGGTGCACGCCCGGCGCCTCGACCAGGACCTGGGAGCTCACTTGGTCGCCTTCGGCTTGCGCTGCTCCCAGCCCTCGGCCCACAGGTCGAACCGGGCCTGCTGCTGCGGGAACTCGGCCGCCGCGTCGACGTCCAGCTCGACGCCGAGACCGGGCGCGTCGGAGAGGTGGAAGTAGCCGTCCACGACCTGCGGCGCGCCCTTGACCACCTTCTTGATCTCCGCGTCCGCGAAGTCGTTGAAGTGCTCCAGGATCTTGAAGTTCGGGGAGGTGAACCCGACCTGGAGGGAGGCGGCGGTGAGCACCGACCCGCCCACGTTGTGCGGCGCGACCAGCATGTAGTGGGTCTCGGCGGTGGCGGCCAGCTTGCGGGTCTCCCAGATGCCGCCGATGTGGCCGACGTCCGGCTGGATGATGTCCACGGCCTGGCTGTCGAACAGCTCGCGGAACTCGATCCGGTCGTGGATCCGCTCGCCGGTGGCGACCGGGACGTCCACCTTGGCGGCGACCTTCTCCAGCGCCTTCAGGTTCTCCGGCGGCACCGGCTCCTCCAGCCAGGCCGGCTTGAACGGTGCCATCTCCTTGGCCAGCCGGACGGCGGTGGCGGGGGAGAAGCGGCCGTGCATCTCCAGCATCAGCTCGGCCTCCGGGCCGATGGCGTCGCGTACGGCCTCGATGAGGGAGACGGCGTACAGGGTCTGCTCGTGGTCCAGTTCGAAGTGCCCGGTGCCGAACGGGTCGATCTTCAGCGCCCGGTACCCGCGCTCCATCACCCCCTGCGCGGCCTTGTGGTACGCCTCCGGCGTTCGCTCGGTCGTGTACCACCCGTTGGCGTACGCCTTGACCTTGTCGGTCACCTTTCCGCCGAGCAGCTGCCACACCGGCACGCCCAGCGCCTTGCCCTTGATGTCCCAGCACGCCATCTCGACGACCGCGATGCCGGACATGACGATCTCGCCGGCGCGGCCGTAGTCGCCGTACTTCATCCGGCGCACCAGGTCCTCGACAGCGAACGGGTCGGACCCGAGAATGTGGTTGGCCTCGGCCTCCCGCAGATAGCCGATCAGCGCGTCGGTGTGCCCGAGCATCCGGGTCTCGCCGACTCCCGTGATGCCCTCGTCGGTGTGCACCTGGACGTAGGTCAGGTTGCGCCACGGCGTGCCGACCACGTGCGTGCTGATTCCGGTGATGCGCACGGCAGTTGCCCCTCAGCTGTTCGATATTTCGTCACACGTTCGAAATGCTGGCGTGACAGTAAGGATGCTCCGGCAGGGGTGTCAATGGGTCGTAGGGGTAACGGTTTCGGCAAGGCTTTCGAGAAATCTTTCGAGCTCGCACGAAACCTTCACCGTCCCGCCTGGAACAGCGCCCGCGCGGACCTTAGTCTTCCCGCGTCATGGACTACTGCCCCCCGTGCCAACGGCACCTCAACGGCGCCCTGGCCTGCCCCGGGTGCGGAACGCCGGCTGCCCGCCTCGCGCAGCCGCACCCGCACACGTACGGGCACGGGCACGCGCCACCACGAACGGCGTACGACCATCAGTACGACGACCCGTACGACGCCCCCTACGACCCGCTCGGCGCCCCCGAGGCCCCGGACCACCCGGACCGGTGGCCGGACCCCGCCGACGCCGAGGCCGCCGAGTACGCCGGGGCCGAACCCGCCGACGGCGACGCGGAGAGCGCCGAGGACACCGCCTCCGGTGGCCGGCGGGCCGCGCGGGCCGGGGCGAGCCGGCGGGACCGCAAGGCCGCCGTGCACCGCCGCCGCCGTCGCCGCACCGTGCTGGTCGTGGCCGGGTTCGTGCTCGCCGCCGGCGGGCTGAGCCTCGCCGAACTCGGCACGGACGCGCCCTTCTCGTCGTTCTCCGGCGACACCCCGGCCCCCGCCGGGGACACCACCGCGAACGGCGGCGCCGCCTCCGCCGCGCCGGACAGCACCGCGGACCCGATCAACGCCGACACGGGCACCTCCCCGGGCACCCGCGACCCCGCCTCCCCGGACGCCTCGTCCTCCGCGTCCCCCTCGAAGTCCGCACGGGCCAAGGACTCCGCCTCCCCCTCCGCCGAGGACACCGCCGAAACCCGGCCGACGGCCACCACGGGCTCCGGCGCGACTGCGACCACTCCCACCACCCCGGCCACCGGCGCGCCCGCCGGCACCCCCACCGCGGCCCCCACGACCGCCGCCCCCACCCCCCGGCCCTCGCCCACCAGGACCTGCGACCGCTTCCTGTGGTGGTGCACCTGAGCGTGCCCGCGGCCCGCCCCTGCGCCATCCGGGGCATCCACGACACCCCCCGGCCCTGACGGGGGTTGAGTCGAACGGGCACGTCCCGCCGTACCGATCTCGGGAACGCCCGGGATCGACAGGGCGTTGCGCCGACGGGTGAGCAGCGAGCAGCGGATCGGTCAAGGAGAGCGGATGACGCAGGAGATCACCGTCCAGGGCACGGTCGCCGAGGGATTCGAGCCGGTGCGCGAGGAGTTCGCCGCCGTCGTCGCCGGGGAACGGCCGGACTACGAGGGCCAGTTGTGCGCGTACGTCCACGGCCGCCGGGTCGTGGACCTGTGGGCGGGCCCGGGTGTGACGGGCGACGCGCTGTACGCCGTGTACTCGGCCACGAAGGGCGCGGCCCACCTGGTCGCGGCGCTGCTCGTGCAGGAGGGCACGCTGGAGCCGGACCGCAAGGTCACCTACTACTGGCCGGAGTTCGCCGCCGAGGGCAAGGGCGCGCTGACCCTGCGGGACCTGCTCGCACACCGCGCGGGACTGGTCGGCACCGACACCGGGTTCACCCTCGCCGAACTCGCCGACGACCGGATGATCGCCGAACGCCTCGCCGACCAGCGGCCCTTCTGGCGGCCGGGCACGGCCTTCGGCTGCCACGCGCTGGTCATCGGCGCGCTGACCGGCGAGGTCGTCCGCCGGGCGACGGGCCGTACCCTCCAGGAGGTGTACGAGGAGCGGATCCGCGCCCCGCACGGCCTCGACCTCCACCTGGGCCTGCCGGCCGCGCACGAGCCGCGCTTCCGCACGGTCCAGCCGATGCTGCCGACCCCCGCGCAGCAGGGCCGGCTCGACGCCCTGCCGGCCGGCCCGGGCACCCTCGCCTCGATCGCCCTCAACCGGCACGGCGCACAGCCCACCGATCTGGAGAGCCTGCCGAACGAGCGGCTGGTCCGCGCCAAGGGCCCCGCCTCGGTGGGCGGGGTCGGCTCGGCCCGGGGGCTCGCGGCCATGTACGCGGCGATGGCCGGCGAGGTGGACGGCAGAGCGCCGCTGCTGAAGGAGGACACGCTGGCGGAGTTCGGCCAGATCCACTCCACGGGCTACGACCTGGTGGCCCGCGCCCACAAGTCCTTCGGCCTGGGTTTCCAGGCGACCTCCGACACCTGGCACCCCTTCCTCGGCGCCGGCAGCCTGGGCCACAGCGGCGCCAACGGCGTCCAGGCCTTCGCGGACCCGCGCGCGGGCATCGCCTACGCCTACACGCGGCGCAGGTTCGCGTTCCCGGGCGGGGCGGCCCCGGAGAACGACAGGCTGGCGGCGGCCGTCCAGCGGGCGGCCCTGGCCACTTCGTAGGGCGAAGCAGCCGCACCCCACGTCCAAGGATGCGGCTGCCGATGTGCTAACGACGGGGTCAGACCAGCGTCACGGTGACGTCGCCCCGGGTCGCCTTCGAGTAGGGGCACACCTGGTGGGCCTTCTCCACCAGGTCCCGCGCGGTCGCCGCGTCGACCTCCGGGATGTTCGCCGAGATCTCCACGATGATCCCGAACCCGTCGTCGTTCCTGCCGATCCCGACCTTCGCGGTGACGGTCGAGCCGGAGACGTCGGCGCCCTCCTGCCGGGCGACCACGGCCAGCGCGCCCTGGAAGCAGGCGCTGTACCCGGCGGCGAACAGCTGCTCCGGATTGGTCCCGGAGCCGCTGCCGCCCATCTCCTTCGGCGGGTTGACGACGACGTCGAGCCGGCCGTCGTCCGTGGCGACCCGCCCGTCGCGGCCGTTCTCGGCGGTGGCGACGGCGGTGTACACGACGTCGGACTGGGTGATGGGCATGCGGATGTCCTCCTCCTCGGTCCGCCGCGACTCGCGCCCACGATCGCCGACGGATTTCGGAAAGAAGTTACCGCATACCGAAAACGCCGTGAAGGCTAGAGCTTGACGACCATCTTGCCGACGTTGTCGCCGCGCAGGACCCCGAGGAACGCCTCCAGGTTGTTCTCGATGCCCTCGACCACGGTCTCCCGGTACTTCAGCGCGCCCGAGGCGACCCACGGACCGACCTCCTGGACGAACTGCGGCTGGAGGTCGTAGTGGTCGCTGACCAGGAAGCCCTCGATGCGGCCGCGGGTCTGGATGAGGCGGGCGAGGTTCTTCGGGCCGGGCGCGGGCTCGGTGTTGTTGTAGACCGAGATCATGCCGCAGACGGCGATCCGGCCGCCCTCGTTCAGGGAGCCGATGGCGGCCTCCAGGTGGTCGCCGCCGACGTTGTCGAAGTAGACGTCGATGCCGTCGGGCGCGGCCTCGCGCAGCTGCTCGGCGACCGGGCCGTTCTTGTAGTTGAACGCGGCGTGGAAGCCGTACTCCTCCACCAGCAGCTTGACCTTCTCGTCGGAGCCGGCCGAGCCGATGACCCGGGCGGCGCCCTTGAGCCTGGCGATCTGGCCCACCTGGCTGCCCACGGCCCCGGCGGCGCCCGACACGAACACGGTGTCGCCCTCCTTGAAGGAGGCGGTGCGCAGCAGGCCGGCGTAGGCGGTCAGGCCGGTCATGCCGAGGACGCCCAGGTACGTCGACAGGGGCGCGGTCCCGGCGTCGACCTTGACGGCCTGCCGGGCGTCCACGGCCGCGTACTCGCGCCAGCCGAGGAAGTGCAGGACGTGGTCGCCGACGGCGATGCCCTCGGCGCGGGACTCGATGACCTCGCCGACCGCGCCGCCCTGCATGACCTTGTTCAGCTCGAAGGGGGCGACGTACGACTTCGCCTCGCTCATCCGGCCGCGCATGTACGGGTCGACGGAGAGGTACGTGTTCCGCACCAGCACCTGACCCTCGCCCGGGGTCGGGACCGGCGCCTCGACCAGGGCGAAGTCCTCGGGCTTCGGCCAGCCGACGGGACGGCTGAGCAGGTGCCACTCGCGGTTGATCATGACGTGCCTTTCCTTTTACTTCAGTACCTGAAACAACACTGCACCTGAATATTTCATGATGTCAAGTAACCGGGTATCCTGGTTCCCATGTCCACCCCATCGAAAAGCCATCGCCCCGACGCCCTCACCCTGGAGGTCGTGGAGCTGATCGGTGACGTCGTGGCTCGCTTCTACGCGGACTACGAGAAGGCGGCGGGTGAGTTCACGCTGACCGGTCCGCAGGCCCGGCTGCTCAGCCTGCTCTCGCTGGAGCCGCTGCCCATGCGCAAGCTGGCGCAGAAGCTGAAGTGCGAGCCGTCGAACGTCACCGGGATCGTGGACCGCCTGGAGTCCCGCGGCCTGGTGGAGCGCCGCCCCGACCCGGCCGACCGCCGGGTGAAGGTGGCCGCCGCCACCGAGGAGGGCCGCCGGATGGCCCGGGAGCTGCGCGAGGGCCTGCACTTCGCGCGCGAGCCGCTCGCCGCCCTCACCGACGACGAGCGCGGTTCCCTGCGCGACCTGCTCCGCCGCATGCTGGACGTCCCGGCACCCGCACCGGCCCGGCCGGGCCAGTAGAGTCCTCGCCATGCGCGATCTCGGGGTGGGGTTCGGTTATCTGCTGAAGGGCCAGCGCTGGGTGGCCCGGCACGGCCGGCAGTACGGGTTCGGACTGCTGCCCGGCCTGATCACGCTGGTGCTGTACGCCGCCGCGCTGGTCGCGCTCGCCCTGTGGGGCGCGGACGCGGTCGGCTGGGCCACCCCGTTCGCGGACGACTGGTCCAGCCCCTGGCAGGGCCTCTTCCGCGGCTTCCTGACGGCCGTCCTGTTCGCCCTCGGCCTGCTGCTGGCCGTGCTCACCTTCACCGCCGTCACGCTGCTGGTCGGCCAGCCCTTCTACGAGAGCCTCTCGGAGAGGGTCGACGCCGACGTCTCGCCCGACGGCACCGCCCCCGCGTCCGGCCTCCCGCTCTGGCGCGAGCTGTGGGTCTCGGCCCGGGACAGCCTGCGCGTCCTGGTCCGGGCCGGCCTGTGGGGCGTCCTGCTCTTCGCCCTCGGCTTCCTGCCGTTCGTCGGACAGACGGTCGTCCCCGTGATCGGCTTCTTCGTCACCGGCTTCTTCCTCACCGAGGAACTCGCCGCCGTCGCGATGCAGCGCAGGGGCGTCGACCTGCGCGCCCGGCTCGCCCTGCTCCGCTCCCGCAGGATGCTGGTCTGGGGCTTCGGCACGCCCCTGGGCCTGGCCTTCCTGGTGCCCTTCGTCGCGGTGTTCCTGATGCCGGGCGCGGTCGCGGGCGCCACCCTCCTGGCCCGGGACCTGCTGGGCGAGGAGCGTGCCGACGCCACCGAGGAGGCGGCGCGGAACGCCACCCGCTGACGGGGGTGCGGCCTACTCGGCCGGCTCGCCCAGCAACCGCAGGAAGTCGTGGAAGGCGGCCGGCATGTCCACCGAGGCGGGGTCCAGGAGCCACTGGTACTGCAGGCCGTCCATCACCGCCACGAGCAGCGGGGCGGTCCGCTCGGGGGTGAGCCCGTTCGGCAGCCGGTCACCGTACTCGGCGCGCAGGACCGCGGCCATGGTGGTGCGGACGCGGGCGTACCGCTCGGTGAAGTAGTCCCGCGCCGGATGACCCTCCGTCACGCTCTCGCCGAGCAGCGCGGAGAAGGTCTGGATGATCGCCGGCCGCATCGCGTTGTACTCGACCAGCGAGGCCAGCAGGTCCATCCGCCACCGCGAGTCCGGCACCGCGTCCCACCGGTCCCGCTCCTGGAGCACGGCCACCAGCAGGGCGTCCTTGGTGGGGAAGTGGTGCAGCAGGCCCTGCTGGGTGAGCCCGACGCGCTCGGCCACCGCGGCCAGGCTCGCCCCCCGGTACCCCCGCTCGGCGATCACCTCCAGCGCGGCCCCCACGATCTCCGCGCGCCGCTCGTCGCCCCTGACCCTCGCGTTCATGACGTCACGGTACGACATCCCCCCACCCCGAACATAACGGCAAGATAACGAAACCTACCGCTCTACAGGCCACCCGTGCACGATGGTCCCACCGCACGGACCCGACGAGGAGGAACCGATGGCGCGATCCCAGCCCACCCCGGCCGAGGAGGCCCGCGAGGCGGTCGTGGAGGCCGCCCTCGGCGCGCTCGACCTCGACGCCAAGGCGCGACTGCTGGCCGGCCAGGACATGTGGACCCTGCCCGCGCTGCCCGGGATCGGCCTGGAGTCCCTGGTGATGTCGGACGGCCCCATCGGCGTCCGGGGCGTGCGCTGGACCGCCGACGACCCCTCGGTAGCCCTGCCCTCCCCGACCGCGCTCGCCGCCACCTGGGACCCCGAACTCGCCCGCCGCGCCGGTGTCCTGCTCGCCCAGGAGGCCCGCCGCAAGGGCGTCCACGTCCTGCTCGCCCCCACGGTCAACCTGCACCGGTCCCCGCTCGGCGGCCGCCACTTCGAGTGTTACAGCGAGGACCCGTACCTGACCGGCGTCATCGGCGCCGGCTACGTGCGCGGCGTCCAGTCCGGCGGGGTCGGCACCACCGTCAAGCACTTCGTCGCCAACGACGCCGAGACCGACCGCCTCACGGTCAACAACCTGGTCCCCGAACGCGCCCTGCGCGAGCTGTACCTGGCCCCCTTCGAGGCCATCGTCGAGCACGCCCGCCCCTGGGGCGTCATGACCGCCTACAACACCGTCAACGGCACGACGATGACCGAGCACCACCACCTCGTCAACGAGGTCCTGCGCGGCGAATGGGGCTTCGACGGCGTCAACGTCTCCGACTGGACGGCCGCCCGGGACACCGTCGCCGCCGTCGACGGCGGCCTCGACATCGCCATGCCCGGCCCGCTGACCGTCTACGGCCCCGCCCTCGCCCGAGCCGTGCGCGACGGCCGGGTCGACGAGGCCACGGTCGACGCGGCCGTCCGCCGGGTCCTGCGGCTCGCCGCCCGCGTCGGCATCCTGGCCGGCGCCGAACCGGAGGTCGCGCAGCCGCCCGCGCCGGTCGACGGGGAGGCCCTGGCCCGCGAGACCGCCCGCCGCTCCTTCGTCCTCGTCCGCAACGAGGGCCGGGCCCTGCCGCTGCCGCCGCACGGCACCGTCGCCCTCATCGGCGCCGCCGCCCGCGACGCCCGCGTGCTCGGCGGCGGCTCCGCCACCGTCTTCCCGGCCCGGACCGTCTCCCCGCTCGACGGCCTCGCCGCCGCCCTCCCCGAGGGCGCCCTCAGCTACGCCGTCGGCGCCGACCCGGCCACCGAAATGGCCGTCGCCGACCGGGGGTTCGGCCTGCGGGCCGTCTGCCGCGACGCCGCCGGCGAGGTCATCGGCACCCGCTCCGCCCCCGGCGGCCTCGTCCAGTGGATGGGCTCCGACCTCCCCGACGGCGTCACCCTCGACGCCCTGCACACCGTCGAGCTGACCGGCACCTTCACCCCCCGCGAGTCCGGGCCGCACACCTTCGGGATCAAGGGCACGGGCCCCTTCACCCTCACCGTCGGCGGCACGACGTACTACGACGACGTCCAGCGCCCCGGCCAGGACGACCCCTTCGAGACCTTCTTCGGCGCACCCGTCCCCCGCGCCGAGGTGGAGCTGACCGCCGGCGAACCGGTCGACGTCTCCCTCACCCACGTCGTGGAGATCCCCGAGGACCTGCCGATGAAGGTGGTCGGCTTCGCCCTCGCCCACTCCGGCCCGTGGCGCGACCCCGACGAGCTGATCGCCGAGGCCGCGGAGGCCGCCCGCGGCGCGGACACGGCCGTCGTGGTGGTCGCCACCACCGACCGCGTGGAGTCCGAGGGCTTCGACCGCCGGGACCTGGCCCTGCCCGGCCGCCAGGACGACCTGGTCCGCGCGGTCGCCGCCGCCAACCCCAACACCGTCGTGGTCGTCAACGCCGGCTCCCCGGTCGAACTGCCCTGGCGGGACGAGGTGGCCGCCGTCCTGCTGACCTGGTTCCCCGGCCAGGAGGGCGGCGCCGCCCTCGCCGACGTCCTCACCGGTGCCCACGAACCCGGCGGCCGGCTTCCCACCACCTGGGGCTCCCTCGCCGACGCCCCGGTCACCCAGGTCGTCCCGGTCGACGGCGAACTGCCGTACAGCGAGGGCGTGTTCATCGGCTACCGGGCCTGGGAGCGGGCCGGCCGCACCCCCTCGTACCCCTTCGGCCACGGCCTCGGCTACACCGACTGGGCCTACGACTGCCTGGACGTCGACGGCACCACCGTCCGCGTGCGGGTACGCAACACCGGCGAGCGGGCCGGCCGGGAGGTCGTCCAGGTCTACGTCTCGCCGGCCGAGCCCGACCCCGGGCGCCCGGCGCGTTGGCTCGCGGGCTTCGCGTCCGTCGAGGCCGGGCCGGGGGAGAGCGCCGAGGCCACCGTGGAGCTGCCGCGGCGGGCCTTCGAGGTCTGGGACGAGACGGGGAAGGCGTGGGCGTGTGTGAAGGGTTCGTACGAGATCACCGCCGGACGCTCGATCGCGGACCGCGGGCTGAGCGCGCCGATTAACGTCTGATCCGGGACAAGCCTCCCGCATGAGCAGCCCCGGCCCGGGACCTGACCCCTGGGCCGGGGCTCGGCATGTGCGTTTAACACCGTTATGTCCGGTTCGTCAAGCCACGACTTCCCGGAACCTGACCGGGGTGCCGCCGCCGGGGTTCATTTGAAGCAGCCCGAGAACGGCTCGGGCACAACCCCCCACGGAGGCGGATTCCCATGACGAACATCGAGCGTAAGTCCCGCAAGAACCGGCTCGCGATGCTGGCCACCACGGTCGCCCTGGCCGCCGGTGGTGTACTGCTCCCCACCACCGCTTTCGCCGCCCCGACGGTCGCCCCGCAGATGGTCCACACCCAGATGCACCAGGGCCACCACGGCGGCCAGCACAGCTCCAGCCACAACCACCACAACGATCAGCACCAGCAGAACCAGGGCAACGGGGCGGGTGCGGGAGCCGGCGCTGGTGCGGGTGCCGGGGCTGGCGCAGGCGCTGGGGCCGGTGCGGGCGCGGGTGCCGGTGCTGGTGCTGGTGTTGGTGCTGGCGCTGGCGCAGGCGCTGGGACCGGTGCGGGTGCCGGTGCGGGCGCTGGTGCGGGTGCTGGCGCCGGAGCCGGTGCTGGTGCTGGGGCCGGTGCCGGTGCGGGCGCGGGTGCCGGAGCCGGTGCGGGTGCGGGTGCCGGAGCCGGTGCGGGCGCTGGTGCGGGTGCTGGCGCTGGGGCCGGTGCTGGTGCTGGTGCCGGAGCCGGTGCGGGTGCCGGTGCTGGTGCTGGGGCGGGTGCGGGTGCGGGCGCGGGTGCCGGTGCCGGAGCCGGAGCCGGCGCGGGTGCTGGGGCGGGTGCGGGTGCGGGTGCTGGTGCCGGAGCCGGTGCGGGCGCTGGCGCTGGCGCCGGTGGCTGATCACAGCCGCGGCAGACCCCGGTGGTGAGGTTCCTCGCCCCGGTCGAGGCCTCCGGGCCGGTGGGACGGACGTCCCACCGGCCCGGAGGCCTCCCCGCTGCCCGCCGGGAGGCTACCGCGCGGAGACGGCGTACACCGTCTCCGACCGGAACACCTCCCCGGGCCGCAGCACCGTGCTCGGGAAGCCCGGGCGGTTGGGGGAGTCCGGGAAGTGCTGCGTCTCCAGGGCGATCCCGGCGCCGGGGGAGAACGGGCCGGACAGGTGGTCGGCGGTGTACAGCTGGAGGCCCGGCTCGGTCGTCGCCACCGTCAGGGTCCGCCCGGACGCGGAGTCGTACA
The DNA here is from genome assembly GCF_055560195.1 of Streptomyces sp. NPDC023481. Lineage (NCBI taxonomy): Bacteria > Bacillati > Actinomycetota > Actinomycetes > Kitasatosporales > Streptomycetaceae > Streptomyces > Streptomyces sp. NPDC023481. Next base: position 370,545 of record NZ_JBVHJE010000002.1, on the reverse strand, counting down.
GCTCGGCCACCTCCTCGGCCGCCCCGGTCGGCCCCTTGTCGAGCACGAAGTTGTGGTCGTAACCGGAGCCGACCTTCCGGGCCGTACGGAAATCGAAGCGGGACCCCGTGACGTCCGCCTGCTCCCCGGTGGGGATGAGGTCCGCGTCCACCGGCGTGTACCGGGACGCGGCCAGCCGCAGCGCGTGGCCGCCGGCCGGGCCGGAACCGCTCAGGTTCCAGTACGTGTGGTTCGTCAGGTTCACGACCGTCGGCGCGTCGGTGACCGCCTCGTACGCGATCCGCAGCGCGCCGGACTCCCCGAGCGTGTAGGTGACCGTCACCGCGAGCCGGCCCGGGAAGCCCTCCTCGCCGTGCGGGCTCACCCGGCTCAGCCGCACCCCGTGCGCGACGGGCGTCACCTCCCACACCCGCTTGTCGAAACCGCGCTCGCCGCCGTGCAGCGAGTTCGGGCCGTTGTTCCGCGCCAGCGCGTACGTCCGGTCGTCCAGCGTGAACCGGCCGCCCGCGATCCGGTTCGCGTACCGGCCGACCACGGCACCCAGATACGGCTCCGGATGCGCCAGATAGCCGTCGAGACCGGAGAAGCCCAGCACCACGTCCGTCGTCCGTCCGGCCCCGTCCGGGACCTCGACCGACTGCACGATCCCGCCGTACGACAACACCCGCACCCGCGCGCCGCCGCGCTCCAGCGTCCACCGGTGCACCGGGGTGCCGTCGGGAAGTGTGCCGAAAGGTTCGTTCATGTGGGAAACACTAGGTCACGGCCGGCTCGCCGTGATCCTGCGGTACGCGATCTCCGCCAGCCGCGCCTGACCGTCGGTGCTGGGGTGGAACCAGTCCCAGTGGCTGAGCTGGTCCGTGCCGAACCGGTAGTCGTACACCGCGTTGTCGTCGAAGCGGCAGCGGTGGTCCCTGGCGCAGACCTCCCTCAGCACCTCGTTGTACTCCACCACCCGCTGCTGCACGCTGTCCCGGCGCACCATCGCCGCACGGGACAGATCGTCCGCGTCGGCCAGCATCGAGGGACAGATGCCCAGCTTCCACACCTGCTTGCCCAGCGGGTTCGTCCGGCCCTCGGACCACAGCCGCTTCAGGTTCGGCACACTCGCCACGTACACCTGCGCCTTCGGCAGCGACGCGCGCAGGGTGCCCATCGCCTCCTCGAAGTCCGCGCGGAAGTCGGCCACCGAGGTCATCGCCGACGCCGAGGACCGGCAGGCGTCGTTCGCGCCCACCATCACCGTCACCAGCTGCGGTCCGTGGGCGGCCGCCTGCTCCATCTGCTCCGGCAGGTCGGCCATCCGGGCACCGGTCACCGCGTAGTTCCAGCTGTGCTCCGCCGCCCCCGGCACACCCAGCAACCGCACCGCCAGGCTGTCCACCCTGGCGTCCGCGCCCGTCGCCCACGACACCTGCGGGCAGTCCGACAGCACCGTGCACGCGTCGAAGCCGCGCGTGATGGAGTCGCCCACCGCGGCGATCGAGTCGGGGCTGCGGTCCCACGCGGGTGGCCGGACCGCACGCGCCTTGGTGCCCTTCGGGGCCGGCCCGTGTCCGTCGCCGCCGGCACAGCCGGCCGCGCCCAGCACCACGGCCGCCACGACGGCGAGGCCGGCCCGCACCCGGTGGGTTCGCTTCCGCATCCCTGGTTCCCCTCGCTCGACGGTCGGCACTTCCCTCCCATGACAACGCGCGGGGGTTCCCGGCCCCGCCTCCGGGAACGACGCACCCCCGTACAAGCGTCCCCCTGGGTGAATGGCGGCGGTTTCCTGGCGCCGGGACCGACGGTACGTCACACTCCTTGCGCCGCCGCAGGGTAGCCTCGCCATCAACGCGGCCGTCGTGCCACTGCCGCCCAGCCAGTCCGCAAGATGTCCCGCTCTGCCCGGAGGTTCCGGTGACGACACGTGGAGTTCTGTACGTGCACTCCGCGCCGCGCGCGCTGTGCCCGCACGTCGAGTGGGCCGTCGCCGGGGTGCTCGGCACGCGCGTCAACCTCGACTGGATCCGGCAGCCCGCGGCCCCCGGCACCTGGCGCTCGGAGTTCTCCTGGCAGGCCGAGGCCGGCACCGCCTCCAAGCTCGCCTCCGCGCTGCGCGGCTGGCACCTGCTGCGCTTCGAGGTCACCGCCGAGCCCTGCACCACCGCCGAGGGCGAGCGCTACAGCTGCACCCCCGACCTCGGTATCTTCCACGCCGTCACCGGTATCCACGGCGACATCCTGATCCCCGAGGACCGGCTGCGCGCCGCCCTGACACGCGCTCAGCGGGGTGAGACCGAGCTGGAAGCGGAGATCGCCAAGCTCCTGGGCAAGCCCTGGGACGACGAACTGGAACCGTTCCGCTACGCCGGCGAGGGCGCCCCGGTCCGCTGGCTGCACCAGGTGGTCTGACCTCACCACCTCCCCACCCGAACGGCCGAAGGGCCCCTCACCTGCCGGTGAGGGGCCCTTCGGCGCGTTCTCAGATCGTCCGGAACGCCAGCACCACGTTGTGCCCGCCGAACCCGAACGAGTCGTTCAGCGCGGCGATACGACCCTCGGGCAGGGCCCGCGCCGCACCGACGACGACGTCCGCGTTGACCTCGGGGTCGAGGTTCTCCACGTTGATGGTCGGCGGCGCCATGCGGTTCACCAGCGCCAGGATCGACGCGACGGTCTCGACACCGCCGGCACCGCCGAGCAGGTGACCGGTCATCGACTTGGTCGCGGAGATCGCCATGTGGTCGACGTCGTCGCCGAACACCTTGCGCAGCGCCTTGACCTCGGCGACGTCGCCCTGCGGCGTGGACGTGGCGTGCGCGTTCACGTGCACGACGTCGGCCGGCTTCAGGTCGGTGTTGTCCAGCAGGTTCTGCAGCGCGTGCGCGATGCCGTTGCCGGACGGCTCCGGCTGCGTGATGTGGTGGGCGTCGGCGGAGATGCCCTGCCCGACCGCCTCCACGTAGATCCGGGCGCCGCGGGCCTTGGCGTGCTCCTCGGACTCCAGGATGACCACGCCGGCGCCCTCGCCGAGGACGAAACCGTCCCGGCCGGCGTCGTAGGGACGCGAGGCGCCCTGCGGATCGTCGTTGTTCTTGGACATCGCCATCATGTTGCCGAACGCGGCGATCGGCAGTGGGTGGATGGCGGCCTCGGTGCCACCGGCCACGACCACGTCCGCACGGCCGGTGCGGATCATCTCGATCGCGTACCCGATGGCCTCCGCGCCCGAGGCGCAGGCCGAGACGGGGGTGTGCACACCGGCGCGGGCACCCAGCTCGATCCCGACGTTGGCCGCCGGGGAGTTGGGCATCAGCATCGGCACGGTGTGCGGGGAGACGCGGCGTACGCCCTTCTCCCTCAGGACGTCGTACTGGTCCAGGAGCGTCGTCACGCCACCGATGCCGGAGGCGATGACCGCACCGAGGCGGTCGGGGTTGACGGACGCGTCCTCGCCGGCCCTGGCGGTGAAACCGGCGTCCTTCCAGGCCTCCTGAGCGGCGATCAGCGCGAACTGCGCGGACCGGTCCAGCTTGCGGGCCTGCGGGCGGGGCAGGATCTCGCCCGGCTCGACGGCGATCTGCGCGGCGATACGGACGGGCAGCTGAGCCGCCCACTCCTGCTCCAGGGGGCCGACACCGGACGTGCCGGCGAGCAGGGCCTCCCAGGTCGAGGCTGCGTCGCCACCCAGCGGTGTGGTTGCGCCGATACCGGTGACGACCACGGTGCGATTGGTCGGGCTCACGGGAATTCTTTCTCCAACGGATACGGGAGGACTACCCCCGCGTCAGCGGGGATTACGGCGCCACCGCCGGGTGGCGGGGCCTTGCAGCCTGCGGCCTAGGGGGTGGCTCAGGCCTGGTGCTTGAGGATGTAGTCGGTCGCGTCGCCGACGGTCTTGAGGTTCTTGACGTCCTCGTCCGGGATCTTCACGTCGAAGCGCTCCTCGGCGGCGACGACGACCTCGACCATGGACAGCGAGTCGACGTCCAGGTCGTCGGTGAAGGACTTGTCCAGCTGGACGTCCTCAACCGGGATGCCGGCGATCTCGTTCACGATTTCGGCGAGACCGGCGACGATCTCTTCCTGAGTGGCGGCCATGTCAGGCGCTCCTTCTTAGATGTTCCAGACGGTTTGTGGCAGTTGTCCCCCTGCCGGACCGGATGATCCGGCACGGAGTGCCTAGGGGAGGGTAACGACCGTGGCGGCGTAGACGAGACCCGCCCCGAATCCGATGACGAGCGCGGTGTCACCGCTCTTGGCCTCCCCGGTCGCCAGGAGCCGCTCCATCGCGAGCGGGATCGAGGCGGCCGAGGTGTTGCCGGTGGTGCGGATGTCACGGGCGACCGTGACGTGCTCCGGCAGCTTCAGTGTCTTCGCCATCGAGTCGATGATCCGCACATTGGCCTGGTGCGGGATGAAGACGTCCAGGTCGTCCGCGGTGATTCCGGCCGCGTCCAGCGCCTGCTGGGCGACCTTCGCCATCTCGAACACGGCCCAGCGGAACACCGCCTGGCCCTCCTGCGTGATCGCGGGGAACTTGACGTTGCCCTCGCTGTCCAGGGGCAGCTCCGAGACGTCACCGATGCGGAACCGGTCCCACGGGACGGTCTGCTTGATGGTCTCGGACTTGTCGCCCTCGGAGCCCCACACGGTCGGGCCGATCGCCGGCTCCTGCGAGGGGCCCACGACGACCGCGCCGGCGCCGTCACCGAACAGGAAGGCCGTGGCCCGGTCCTCCAGGTCGGTCAGGTCGCTCAGCCGCTCCACGCCGATCACCAGCACGTGGTCGGCGGAACCTTCCACCACCATGCCCTTGGCGAGCGTCAGGCCGTAGCCGAAGCCCGCGCAGCCGGCCGAGATGTCGAAGGCGGCGGCCTTGTCCGTGCCCAGCCGGGCGGCGATCTCCGTGGCGACGGCCGGGGTCTGGCTGAAGTGCGAGACGGTCGAGACGACCACCGCGCCGATCTGCTCGGCGTCGATGCCGGCGTCCGCGATCGCCTTCCCGGAGGCCTCGATCGCCATCGCGGCCACGGTCTCCTCGGGACCGGCCCAGTGCCGGGTCTCGATGCCGGACCGCGAGCGGATCCACTCGTCGGACGAGTCGATCTTCTCCAGGATCACCTCGTTGGGCACCACCCGGACCGGCCGGTAGCCGCCGACGCCGAGGATGCGCGCATACGGGGCGCCCTTGCCGGGCTTGATCTTCGCCATGTACGGGCTCCTTAGGCGCCGGCGTGCTCTGCGCACAGAGCCCGGGCCGCGTCGAGGTCGTCGGGGGTCTTCAGCGCCAGCGTGGCGACGCCGGGCAGGGCACGCTTGGCCAGGCCGGTCAGCGTGCCGCCCGGGCACACCTCCACGAGCGCGGTCACGCCCAGCTCCTTGAACGTCTCCATGCACAGGTCCCAGCGCACCGGGTTGGCGACCTGGCCGACCAGTCGCTCCAGCACCTCGGCGCCGGACGCGACGGTCCGGCCGTCCTTGTTGGAGACGTACGCCACCTTGGGGTCGGCCGGTGCCAGCTTCGCGGCGGCCGCGGCCAGGGTGTCCACCGCGGGTGCCATGTGGGCGGTGTGGAAGGCACCGGCCACCTTCAGCGGGACGACCTTGCGGACGCCCTCCGGCTTGTCCTCGGCCAGCGCGGCCAGCTGCTCCAGCGTGCCGGCGGCGACGATCTGGCCCGCGCCGTTGATGTTCGCCGGGGTCAGGCCCAGCTTCTCCAGGTGCGGCAGGGTCACCTCGGGGTCCCCGCCGAGCAGCGCCGCCATACCGGTCTCGGTGACCGCGGCGGCGTCGGCCATGGCCAGACCCCGCGTGCGGACCAGGCCGAGGGCGGCCGTGTGGTCCAGCACACCGGCGAAGGCGGCGGCGGTGATCTCACCCACACTGTGGCCCGCGACCGCGCCGGGGGCGATCTCGGACGTGTCACCCAGTGCCGCGGCGGACAGCAGGCCGGCGGCGACGAGCAGCGGCTGGGCCACCGCGGTGTCACGGATGGCGTCGGCATCGGCCTGGGTGCCGTAGTGGACGAGGTCCAGTCCGATGGCGTCCGACCAGGCGGCGACGCGGTCCGCGGCACCGGGCAGTTCGAGCCAGGGGGTCAGGAAGCCGGGCGTCTGAGCGCCCTGGCCGGGAGCGACGAGTACGAGCACTCTCACACTCTCTCTTGGGGACGGGCACGGCCGCCCGTGAGGACAGGGACGAAGAACACGGAGGGCTTTTGTGGGCCCCCGACAAAACCCTATGCCTGGGGTTCACCATCGGCCAGACGCCCCAGGATGAGCGCGATCCGCAGTGTGAACGCGGATCGTACATCCGAGGGCGACCATCCGGTGACATCAGTCACACGTCGGAGCCGGTAGCGCACGGTGTTCGGGTGAACGAAGAGCATCCTCGCCGCGCCTTCCAGACTGCTCGCCTGCTCCAGATAGACACTCAGGGTTTCCAGGAGCGCGGAGCCGGCCTCCTCCAGCGGTCTGTAGATCTCCTCCACCAGCTGCTCGCGGGCGCCCGGATCGCCCGCGATCGCCCGCTCCGGCAGCAGATCGTCCGCGAGCACCGGCCGCGGCGCGTCCTGCCACGCCAGACAGGCCTTCAGACCCGCGGCGGCGGCCTGCGCGGACCGGGTGGCGGCCAGCAGATCGGGTACGACCGGTCCCGCGACCACCGGCCCGGCGGCGAACGGCCCGATCAGCGACTTGGCGACGGCGAGCGGGTTGGCGCTGCCCCCGGCGATGACGACCAGCCGGTCCCCGAGCACCCCCGTGAGCACCTGGAGCTTGGCGTGGCGCGCGGCCCGCCGGATCGCCTCGACCGTCAGCTCGCTGTCCCCGTCGGGCGCGGTCCCGAGCACCACGCACACGTGCTCGGGGGAGTTCCAGCCCAGCGCGGCGGCCCGGCTGACGGCGCCCTCGTCCGCCTCGCCGCTCAGCACGGCGTTCACCACCAGCGACTCCAGCCGCGCGTCCCAGGCACCGCGTGCCTCGGCGGCCTGGGCGTACACCTGGGCGGTGGCGAAGGCGATCTCCCGGGCGTACACCAGCAGCGCCTCGCGCAGCACGCCCTCGTCGCCGGGCGCGGCCACCTCGTCGATGGCGCTCTCCATCACCTCGATGGTGGTGCGCACCATCTCCACGGTCTGCCGCAGCGTGATGGCCCGGGTCAGCTCGCGCGGCGCCGTCCCGAAGACGTCCGTGGAGATCGCCTGGGGCGCGTCCGGCCGCCGGAACCACTCGGTGAAGGCCGCGATGCCGGCCTGGGCGACGAGACCGATCCAGGAGCGGTTCTCCGGGGGCATGGCCCGGTACCACGGCAGGGACTCGTCCATGCGCGCGATCGCCTGCGCGGCGAGCCGCCCCGAGGACTTCTCCAGTCGCTTCAGGGTCGCGGCGTGCGCGTGGACGGCGTGGGCTGTGGGATCACCGCGGTGGGATTCGGGTTCGGGCACGGGGACAAGACTGCCTTATCGGGCCCGGCCCGTGTGCCGCCGGGGTTGTGCTCGACCCGTCGGACGGCTGCCGCCCTCGCCGGATCCCGGGTGCCCGGCCGGGCTACCGTGGTGCCCGTGATCGATGTACGGCGCTCCCGTGAGCGCTACCGCGGAGGGGACCCGGAGGCCGGGATCGAGACCCGGCACGCCTTCTCCTTCGGCCCGCACTTCGACCCGGACAACCTCCGCTTCGGCGCGGTGATCGCCTGCAACGAGGAGCGGCTCGCGCCCGGCGCCGGCTTCGGCGAACACCCGCACAGCCACACCGAGATCGTCACGTGGGTCGTCGAGGGCGAGCTGACCCACCGCGACTCCACGGGCCACGAGAGCAGGGTCCGCCCCGGGGACGTCCAGCACCTGAGCGCGGCGGCGGGCGTACGGCACGTGGAACGCAACGACGGTGACGTGCCGCTGACCTTCGTCCAGATGTGGCTGGCGCCCCGCGAGCCCGGCGGCGACCCCTCGTACGACCTCGTCCCGGGCATCGCCGACTCCACGCCCTACGCGGTGCCGGCGGCCGGCGCGATGCTGCACGTACGGCGCCTGGGGCCCGGCGAGCGGACGGCGCTCCCGGACGCGGACCACGTGTACCTGCACGTCGTACGGGGCGGGATCCGGCTGGCGGGGGAGGAGCTGGGCCCCGGGGACGCGGCCAGGATCACCGGGGCGGAGGGCCTGGAGGCGGTGGCGGCGGCGCCGGCGGAGCTGCTGCTGTGGGAGATGACGGCGTGACCGCGGCCCCTCCGGGACGTGCGTGACCGCGTCCCCTCCGGGAGGTGCGGGACCGCGGCCCGCCAGGACGCCTGGTCAGCCGCGCAGTTCCGCGAGCACCGCGTCCGTGAGGACCGGCCACGCCTCGATCGCCCAGGGCCCGAACGCCCGGTCCGTCAGGGCGACGCCCGCCGCCCCGGCATCCGGGTCGACCCACAGGAACGTACCGGACTGCCCGAAGTGCCCGAACGTGCGAGGTGACGACGAACTCCCCGTCCAGTGCGGGGACTTGCCGTCGCGGATCTCGAAGCCCAGCCCCCAGTCGTTCGGGTTCTGGTGCCCGTACCCCGGCAGCACGCCCTTCGTCCCCGGGTACTGCACCGTCATCGCCGCCGCCACCGTCCGCGCGTCCAGCAGCCTCGGCGCCTGCACCTCGCCCGCGAACCGCAGCAGGTCCGCCACGGTCGACACCCCGTCCTTCGCCGGGGACCCCTCCAGCGACGTCGACGCCATGCCCAGCGGCTCCAGCACCGCCTGCCGCAGGTACTCCGCGAACGGGATGTCCGTCGCCTTGGCGATGTGCTCCCCGAGCTGCTCGAACCCGGCGTTCGAGTACAGCCGCCGCTCCCCGGGCGCGGCCGTCACCCGGTGCTCGTCGAAGGCCAGCCCGGAGGTGTGCGCGAGCAGGTGCCGGACCGTCGACCCGGGCGGACCGGCCGGCTCGTCCAGCTCGATCGCCCCCTCCTCGTACGCGACGAGCGCCGCGTAGGCCGCGAGCGGCTTGGTGACGGAGGCGAGCGGGAAGCGGTGCCCGTCGGGGCCGTGCGTCCCGAGGACGGTCCCGTCGGCTCGTACGACACCCGCGGCCGCGGTGGGGACGGGCCAGTTCTCGATCAGCGTCAGGCTCTGCAACGACATGCGCCCGAGCCTATGCGGCTCACAGCAGCAGCCGCATCGACGGGTCCGGATCCCGCGTGAAGCCCAGGGAGGCGTACAGCGGCTCGGCCTCCGGCGAGGCGTTGAGCAGCACATGTCCGGCGCCCCGCGCGCGGAACCAGGCCAGCAGCTCCTCCATGCACGCGCGCGCGTACCCCCGCCGCCGGGCGTCCGGGTCGGTCGCCACGCTGAAGACGTGCCCGACCCGCCCCCGCGGGTTCCCGGCCCTGCCGATGCGGTACTCCACCGTCCCCGCCGCCAGCGCGGCCAGCGTTCCCGGCCGGCCGGGAGGCGCCACGACGAACGCGGCGAAGTCCCCGTCGTGTGCCGCGAGCCGCTCCCGCAGCGTCGGCAGCGACTCCGCGTGCCACCCGGTCGGCCCGGCACCGCCCGCGCTCCACAGCGCATCGATCATCACCTGGCGCAGCCGCAGCACCTCGGCGGCGTCCCCGGGCCCGGCCCGGCGTGCGAGACTCATGCACGGCACGCTAGCCGCCGGCTTCCGGCCCGGTCGCGCGGATTTCCCGGCGGACCGGCTTGCCTGGAGTGCACTCCAGGGTCATAGCGTGGGGCCATGACGGTGTTGCAGACCACGCCGGCGGCCGCCGAGCCCGCCACCCCCACCGACATCTGCGCCTCCCCGCCCCGGCGCCACCCCCGCCCCGAGGGGCAGGACCGCTACACGATCAGCGAGGTCGTCGCGGTCACCGGCCTGACCGCGCACACGCTGCGCTGGTACGAGCGGATCGGGCTGATGCCGCACATCGACCGCTCGCACACCGGCCAGCGCCGCTACAGCAACCGCGACCTGGACTGGCTGTCCTTCGTGACCAAGCTCCGGCTGACCGGCATGCCGGTGGCCGACATGGTCCGGTACGCGGAACTGGTCCGGCAGGGCGACCACACCTTCGCGGAGCGCCGGCAGCTGCTGGAGTCGACCCGCAGGGACGTCGTGGCCCGGATCGCGGAACTCCACGACACCCTCGGCGTCCTGGACATGAAGATCAGCCACTACGCGGGCGAGCGGTAGCTACAGCTCGGCCAGCAGCTCGGCCTTCTTCGACGAGAACTCCTCGTCGGTGACCAGGCCCGCCTGGTGCAGTTCCCCGAGGTGCCGGATCCGTTCGGCGATGTCCGCGGGGTCGCGCCGGGACACGGCCGGTGCCACCGGCACCGGCCCGCGCGAGCGGACCGCCGCCAGGACCGCCGCGGCGAACGGCAGCGACTCGTGCACCGGCCCGTAGCCCAGGCCGAACACCACCGACGCCGGGTCCTGGTCCGGCTGCGTGGACCGCGCCGAGCCCGCGTCACGGGGCAGCAGCCGCAGATGCCCCTCGAAGATCTCCGGCGACCGCCACTCCACCCCGCACAGCGAGGCCACCGGAAAGCTCTGGTCGCCGGCCTTCCACTTCGCCGAGGACGCCCCCGTCCAGGACCAGCGGAACTGCACGGCCGTCCCGTCGAAGGACGCCTTCCCGTCGTACGCCTTGAAGTGCAGCGGTGCCTCGGGCGCCGCCACCAGGTGCCGCTCGGCCGGCCCCGACTCGGTCAGCAGCCCCTTCAGCTCGTCCGCGTAGTACTCGGCGAGGGTCTCCCGCTCGGCCGGCAGCACCAGCCGGTAGGGGTCCGCGCCCTCCTTCAGCTGGCCGTCGGCCGCCTCCATCAGCGGGTCGGCGCCGGGACGCGGCTCCAGCCGCAGGACCACCGTGCCGCGCTTGCCCGGGGCGAGGGTCACCCCCTCGACCGCCGACAGCGGGATCCGGCGCTCGCCGAGCGCCTGGAACAGCTTCGGTGTCCGAATCCCCCGTTCGTAACGGATGAGCACGGAGTCGGACTCGAACTCCCAGACGGCATGAAAACCCGCCAGTACGTCACCCATGCGGCTCATCGTATGCGGCACGTGCTCCTCCGTCGCCACCCGCGCAGACCGCACTTCCTGCTGTTTCTACGCGCGTCCGGCCGTCGTCGCGCCGGACAGACCGGACCGGCACGCATCGTTCTCCCGTGCGCACGTCACCTCGTCGTACGCGCCCACGCCGATGTCGGCGAGGTTGCGCAGGCTGTCCGTGCCGGGCTGGAAGTAACCGCTGTGGCCCTGGGCGTCCCGGGCCGACAGCACCCGCGCCCCGAACGCCGACGACACCGGGTCGGCGCCGTGGCCGAGGCCGCCCAGCTCCAGGTACGGGACGTCCTGCACCCAGTCGCTGGCGTCCCGCATGGCCCACACCCGGGCCGTGGTGCCCAGCCGGGCGGCCTTGGTGACGCGCATGCCGGGGCTCGCCGCCACGGCTATGTCGGCGACCCGGCGGGGCATGCCGCGCGCGGCGACCCCGCAGACCACCGAGCCGTAGCTGTGACAGAACATCGACACCGGGGCCCGGCCGGGCAGGGCGCCCAGCAGCGCGTTCAGCCGTACGGCGCCCTCCTCGGCGCGCGCACCGGTGGCCGCGTCCACCCCGAGCCCGTCGGGTGAGGTGTAGTCGGCCCAGGCGATCACCGCCGTACGGGCCGTGGGGTCGGCCGTGCGTTCGGCCGCGTACAGGGCCTCGGCCATGCCGACCGGGGCGCTGTACCTGCGGTACGTCCGCTGGAAGGTGAGCAGATCGGTGTCGACCCCGGGGACGACGACCGAGATCCGGTCGGCCTGGTCCAGGTCGCCGAACACCTCGGCGACCCGGCCCGAACCCTCGGGGTCGAAGGCCAGGATGTGCCGGTCCGGGTCCAGCAGGGACGCGTAGCGCTCCCGGCGGCGGGCCGCGTCCTGGTGGCCTGCCGAGCTGAGCCGGCTGTCGTGCATGCGCTGGCGCTCGACCTCGCGGGCCTGGGCCAGCGCGATGCGGTTGGCCTGGTAGCGCAGGGAGACGGGGGCGCCGTTCATGTTGCCGACCGCGAGCGGGTAGCGGTGGGCGAGACGGTTGCGCTCGTGCGGGGTGAGCGAGGCGAAGAAGCGGGCGAGACGGGCCGGGGCGGCCTCGGGGTCCGGCAGGCGCAGACCGTGGACGCTGCCGTGCTCCCACTCGTTGAGCGAGGCCTGCAGCGCCGTCGCCTCACGGTGGGTGCGCAGGGCGGTCCAACCGGTGGTCGCGAGCATCACGAACACGACGCTCAGCGCCAGCAGTGCGCGCCAGACGTTCAAGGGCGGGGAGGTGTCGAAGGAAGTCACTGGGAGGACACACTAGGAGAACGAGACGGTCTCGCGGTAACCGAGTGACAGGGATCACGTTTCGGGAGTAACCGAACACGGAGTCGTTGATCTCCCGGCGATCCGACCGCCTCAGCCGGTGCGCCAGTGTCCCGTGAGGGCCGAACCCACCTGGTCGAGGTAGGTCGCGGTGAGCGTGCGGATGGACTCCAGGCCGAAGTCCTCGCTCATGCACCACCGCCGTTCGCTGACCCGGATCACCCCGCCGAAGACGGCCACCGCCAGCCGGGGCCGCGGGTCGGCGTCCACGTCGACGCCCTCCCGCTCGGCCAGCACCCGCGCGATGGTCTCCTCCGTCGCCTCCGACCGGCGCAGATGGGCCGCGAGCAGCGCGGGCGTGGACTCGATCGTCCGGTACATGCGCAGATACAGCTCGACCGGCACGACCGACTCGACGGTCTCCCGGATCGTGTCCCAGCCCTCCAGGAACGCCTGCCGCAGCGCCTGCATCGGCGCCTCGTGCGGCGGACGCGCACGGACGGCCGCCACGAAGGCCGCCTCCGTCATCTTCTGCACCGCGAAGGCCGCGTCCTCCTTGCCCGCGAAGTAGCGGAAGAAGGTGCGCTGCGAGACGTCGACGGCCTCGGCGATCTCGTCGATGGTGGTCCGCTCGTACCCCTGGCTGGTGAACAGTTCGAGAGCGGCCCGCAGCAGGGACTCCCGAGTGCGCCGCTTCTTGCGCTCCCGCAGCGTCTCCATGGCCTCTCTCCCTGTGTACGTCCGTCCCGCCGGCCCCAGAAGACTATGCGCCGGTGTCGTGTCAGTGACCGACTAGTGAATCCGATTGGCAAGTGTCAGTGGCTGTCACTAACCTGAGTGTATGACTAGTCAGACCACCGTCGACGCGACGGGACCGGGGGACAGCGCACCGGCGGCACCCTCGGGGCCCCGGCCGGCCGGGGCCCTGCGCGGCCACCCGTGGCTCACCCTCATCACCGTCGCCGTAGGGGTCATGATGGTGGCCCTCGACGGCACCATCGTGGCCATCGCCAACCCGGCCATCCGCGACGACCTGAACGCGTCCTTCGCCGACGTGCAGTGGGTCTCGAACGCCTACTTCCTCGCCCTCGCGGTCACCCTGATCACCGCGGGCAAGCTCGGCGACCGCTTCGGCCACCGGCAGACCTTCCTCATCGGCGTCACCGGCTTCGCCGCCGCCTCCGGCGCCATCGGGCTGTCCGGCAGCATCACCGAGGTCATCGTCTTCCGGGTCTTCCAGGGCCTGTTCGGCGCGCTGCTGATGCCGGCCGCGCTCGGCGTGCTGCGGGCCACCTTCCCGGCCGAGAAGCTGAACATGGCGATCGGCGTGTGGGGGATGGTGATCGGCGCGTCCACCGCGGGCGGCCCGATCCTCGGCGGCGTCCTCGTCGAACACGTCAACTGGCAGTCGGTGTTCTTCATCAACGTGCCGGTCGGTGCCCTCGCCCTGCTCCTCGGCACACTGATCCTGCTCGACCACCGCGCCGAGAACGCCCCGCGCTCCTTCGACCTGCCCGGCATCGCCCTGCTGTCCGGCGCGATGTTCTGCCTGGTCTGGGCACTCATCAAGGCCCCGACCTGGGGCTGGGGCGACGGCACGACCTGGCTGTTCATCGCCGGCTCCGTGGTGCTCTTCGCCCTCTTCGCCTTCTGGGAGACGAAGGTCGCCGAACCGCTGATCCCGCTGGGCCTGTTCCGCTCGGTGGCCCTGTCGGCCGGTGTCGTCCTGATGGTCCTCATGGCCATCGCCTTCATGGGCGGCCTGTTCTTCGTCACCTTCTACCTCCAGAAGGTCCACGGGATGAGCCCGGTCAAGGCCGGTGCGCACCTGCTGCCGCTCACCGGCATGATGATCATCGGTTCGCCGCTCGCCGGCGCCGCGATCACCCGGCTCGGCCCGCGCGTCCCGCTGGCCTTCGGCATGGCGGTGACCGCGGGCGCCCTGCTCGGCATGTCGACGCTGAAGGTCGACACCGGCAGCGGGGTGATGTCCCTCTGGTTCGCCCTGATGGGCCTCGGCCTCGCCCCGGTCATGGTCGGCGCGACCGAGGTCATCGTCGGCAACGCCCCGCTGGAACTGTCGGGCGTGGCGGGCGGCCTCCAGCAGGCGGCCATGCAGATCGGCAGCAGCCTCGGTACGGCGGTGCTCGGCGCGGTGATGGCCTCCAAGGTGGACAGCGAACTGCCGGGCAGGTGGGCCGGCGCGGGGCTGCCGAAGCTGACCCCCGACCAGCTGGACAAGGCCTCCGAGGCGGTCCAGGTCGGCGTGGCCCCGGTGGCCAAGGGCATGCCGGCGCCGGTCGTCGCGAAGGTCACCGCGGTCGCCCACGACACCTTCATCTCCGGGATGAGCCTCGCGTCCCTGGTCGCGGCGGGCGTCGCGCTGGCCGCCGTCCTCGTCGCGCTGCTCACCAAGCGGGGCACGAACGCGGAGGCGGGCGCGGGCGTGGGCCACATCTGAGCGGATTTCCCCTATCAGGGTGACTCCGCTAAAGATCCCTCGCCCTCGGCACGCGCCGCAGGTCACAGTGGGTCAAGTCCTCCGCAGGGCATGGGAGGACCGGCGGGCTGCGGCGCGCGCTGCGGAGGGGGCGGCGCGCGCCTTGCCTGCGGCGCTTCGGCGGCTCTTCGGGTGCGGGTGCGTGGACGGCCGGTCGCGCAGTTCCCCGCGCCCCTTGGGGGTAGCGGTGTGTTCTTTCGCGGGCGTAGCTCTTCGGGCAGGGGCGCGGGCGTCTCCAGGGGGCGGAGGAGGTCCGGCGGCTTGCGGCGCCTGCCTTACGCCGGGGGCGCTTGGGCTGCTGCTCGGGTGCGGGTGCGTGGGGGCCGGTCGCGCAGTTCCCCGCGCCCCTTGGGGGGTGTGCGGCCGCAGATGCTCTCCGCGGGCGTGGCCCCCTGGGGGTCAGCGGTGTTGTTCCTCCCGGGTCGCCGACAAGCGGGCCACCTCCGCGCGCAGCAGGCGGACCTCCTCGGCCAGGGCAGCGATCGCCTCCGTCTGGCGGCGTTCCTCCACGTCGTCCTTCTCGAAGCGCGAGATGAACCACGCGGCGATGTTCGCGGTCACCACACCGAGCAGCGCGATCCCGGACAGCATCAGGCCGACCGCGATCATCCGCCCGAGTCCGGTGGTCGGCGCGTGGTCGCCGTACCCGACGGTCGTCATCGTCGTGAACGACCACCACACCGCGTCACCCAGCGTCCGGATGTTCCCGTGCGGCGACTGGCGTTCCACGGACAGCACCGCCAGCGACCCGAACATCAGCAGACCGATCACGGCCCCGACGACATAGGTGGTCAGCCGGATCTGCGGAGCCATCCGCGCCCGCCGGCCCACCAGCATCAGCGTGGACACCAGCCGTAGCAGCCGCAGGGGTTGCAGCAGCGGCAGGACCACCGCGCACAGGTCGGGCCAGTGCCGGCGGACGAATTCCTTCCGGCGCGGGGCGAGGACCAGCCGGACCAGGTAGTCGACGGCGAACGCCCCCCACACCACCCACTCCACCAGGGTGCACACGGCCGTCAGGGAGTAACCGGCGGAGTCGTCCACGATCGGCACGGCGTACGCGACGGCGAACGCCACCGCGAGCCCCAACAACGGCCGCTGCGAATACCGCTCCCACCTGGCCTGCGCCGACAGTTGCTCCATGCCGTCATCGTAAAGAGACAGTAAGCACCCGCGCCCCCGAAGGGGCGCGGGGAACTGCGCGACAAGCCGCCACGGACCGGCACCCGGCACCGGACCGGCAGCCCCGCCCGGCAGCCGGAACGGCCCGGGCCCGGCGCAGCGGCTACGCGTCGCCGCCCGCCACCCCCGGATCCGCCGCCGAGACGTCCAGCAGCCGGTACCGGTCGATGGCCTGCTTCAGCGCCGAACGGTCGACCTTGCCCTCGCGGGCCAGCTCGGTCAGCACCGCGACGACGATCGACTGGGCGTCGATGTGGAAGAAGCGGCGCGCGGCGCCCCGGGTGTCGGCGAAGCCGAAGCCGTCGGCGCCGAGGGACTGGTACGTGCCGGGCACCCAGCGCGCGATCTGGTCCGGAACCGATCGCATCCAGTCGGACACGGCCACGAACGGGCCCTCGGCGCCGCTCAGCTTGCGCGTCACGTAGGGCACCCGCTGCTCCTCCTCCGGATGCAGCAGGTTGTGCTCCTCGCACTCCACGGCCTCGCGGCGCAGCTCGTTCCAGGAGGTCGCGGACCACACGTCCGCCCTGACGTTCCACTCCTCGGCAAGGATCCGCTGGGCCTCCAGGGCCCACGGGACCGCCACGCCCGACGCCATGATCTGGGCCGGGACCGAGCCGGCCGTGCCCTCGCTCAGCTTGTGGACGCCCTTGACGATGCCCTCGACGTCCACGTTCGCCGGCTCGGCCGGGTGCTGGATGGGCTCGTTGTAGACGGTCAGGTAGTAGAAGACGTCCTCGCCGTGCGGGTGCTCGGGCGAGCTGCCGTACATCCGGCGCAGCCCGTCCTGCACGATGTGCGCGATCTCGTAGCCGTACGCCGGGTCGTAGGCGACGCACGCCGGGTTGGTGGAGGCGAGCAGCTGGGAGTGGCCGTCCGCGTGCTGCAGACCCTCACCGGTCAGGGTCGTACGACCCGCGGTCGCGCCCAGGACGAAACCGCGCGCAAGCTGGTCCGCCATCTGCCAGAACTGGTCACCGGTGCGCTGGAAACCGAACATCGAGTAGAAGACGTACACCGGGATCAGCGGCTCGCCGTGCGTGGCGTAGGCCGAGCCCGCGGCGATCAGCGAGGCCGTGCAGCCCGCCTCGGAGATGCCGTCGTGCAGCATCTGGCCGGTCGGCGACTCCTTGTAGGCGAGCAGCAGATCGCGGTCCACCGCCTCGTACTGCTGGCCGAGCGGGTTGTAGATCTTCGCACTCGGGAAGAAGGAGTCCATGCCGAACGTGCGGTACTCGTCCGGCGCGATCAGCACGAACCGCTTGCCGATCTCCTTGTCCCGCATGAGGTCCTTGAGGAGGCGCACAAAGGCCATGGTCGTCGCGATGGACTGCTGGCCCGAGCCCTTCTTCACGGTCGCGTACGCCTTGTCGTCGGGCAGCGCGAGCGGCTGGGAGCGGACGACGCGGGTGGGGACGTAACCGCCGAGGCCCTTGCGGCGGTCGTGCATGTACTGGATCTCCTCCGAGCGGCGGCCCGGGTGGTAGTACGGCGGCAGGCCGGACTCCAGCTCCTTGTCGGAGATCGGCAGGTGCAGCCGGTCGCGGAAGCGCTTGAGGTCGTCGACCGTCAGCTTCTTCATCTGGTGCGTGGCGTTGCGGCCCTCGAAGTTCGGGCCCAGCGTCCAGCCCTTGATCGTCTTGGCCAGGATGACCGTCGGCTGGCCCTTGTGCTCCTTGGCCGCCTTGAAGGCCGCGAAGATCTTGCGGTGGTCGTGGCCGCCGCGGCCCAGGTGCAGGATCTGGGCGTCGGTCATGTTCTCGACCATCGCGCGCAGCCGGTGGTCGTCGCCGAAGAAGTGCTCGCGGATGTAGGCGCCGGTCTCGGTGGCGTACGTCTGGAACTGGCCGTCCGGCGTGATGTTCATCTTGTTGACCAGGATGCCGTCCCGGTCCTGCGCGAGCAGCGGGTCCCAGGTGCGGTCCCAGATCAGCTTGATCACGTTCCAGCCGGCGCCCCGGAAGACCGACTCCAGCTCCTGGATGATCTTGCCGTTGCCGCGCACCGGGCCGTCCAGGCGCTGGAGGTTGCAGTTGACCACGAAGGTCAGGTTGTCCAGGCCCTCCCGGGCGGCGATGGACAGCTGGCCGAGCGACTCCGGCTCGTCCATCTCGCCGTCGCCGAGGAACGCCCACACGTGGGACTTGGAGGTGTCCGCGATCCCGCGCGCCTGCATGTAGCGGTTCATCCGCGCCTGGTAGATCGCGCCGAGCGGGCCGAGGCCCATGGAGACCGTCGGGAACTCCCAGAAGTCCGGCATCGAGCGCGGGTGCGGGTAGCTGGACAGGCCGTTGGGGTACTTCGACTTCTCCTGGCGGAAGCCGTCCAGCTGCTCCTCGGAGAGCCGGTCGAGCAGGTACGCGCGCGCGTAGATGCCGGGGGAGGCGTGGCCCTGGAAGAAGACCTGGTCGCCGCCGTCGCCCTCGTCCTTGCCGCGGAAGAAGTGGTTGAAGCCGACGTCGTAGAGCGAGGCGGAGGAGGCGAAGGTGGCGATGTGGCCGCCCACGCCGATGCCGGGGCGCTGGGCCCGCGAGACCATCACGGCCGCGTTCCAGCGGGTCGCGTTCAGGATCCTGCGCTCGATCTCCTCGTTGCCCGGGAAGAACGGCTCGCTCTTGGTGGGGATCGTGTTGACGTAGTCCGTGCTGCGCATCTCGGGCACGGCGACCCGCTTCTCGCGGGCCCGCTCGATCAGGCGCAGCATGAGATAGCGGGCCCGCTCCCGCCCGCGCTCGTCCACGGCGGCGTCGAGGGAGTCGAGCCACTCCCGGGTTTCCTCGGGATCGAAGTCAGGAACCTGACTCGGAAGGCCGCCAATGATGATCGGGTTGCGATCGGATCCGGAAGCCACGCTGTTCCTTACCTGTCAGAGGGCCAGTTTCTGCCTGCCTACACCGTTCCCCATCGTGTACCTCGGGAAGGCGTACGTCACCCGCACCGTCGTCCGCATCGGTCAACGCATCGGTCAAAACGCAACGATACGCCCGGGGTGTGACGTGCTTGGCAAAGATGTTCGAGCGACGTAACACTGGATGATTCCGAACCGTATAAACCGGGCACATCGGTGTGATGTGGGTTCCGCGGAAACGGGATACGGTGCCAGGGGTCGCACCGACAGGGGCGGGATCGTCACCGTTTCGGCGGTCCCGGAGGCCGGGTACTTGCGCGATCCGCCCCGCCCGTGTGGACTACGGCCAATGCTTCGCGCACGCGCGTGGCTGAGATACTCACCAAGACATGATCAGGAGGCACCCCGTGAGCGCGACCGCGGACCACGCGGAGGAGCGGACGAACCCTGCCGCCAGGCTGGGGTTCCAGCCCGGGCAGGTGGTCCAGGAGATCGGCTACGACGACGACGTCGATCAGGAGCTCCGCGAGGCCATCGAGGAAACCATCGCAGGCGACCTCATGGACGAGGACTACGACGACGTGGCCGACGCCGTTGTGCTGTGGTTCCGTGACGACGACGGCGACCTGACGGATGCGCTGGTGGATGCCACCACGTACATCGAAGAGGGCGGCGCGATCCTGCTCCTGACGCCGAAGACCGGCCGTTCGGGGTACGTGGAACCGAGCGACATCCAGGACGCCGCCACGACGGCCGGCCTGACCGCCTCGAAGAGCGTCAGCGTCGGCAAGGACTGGAGCGGCAGCCGGCTGGCGACGCCGAAGGCGGCCAAGTCCAAGAAGTGACCGTCTTAGTCCTCCGGGCGGGCCGAGCAGGCTCGGCCCGCCCGGAGCCCCCGGTGCCCGCTGCGTAGGGTGGACCCCGAGCGTCCGTACGCTCCCACCCGAACAGCCCACCGAAGGGATACGACGATGGCGATCCAGGTCGGCGACAAGGCGCCCGACTTCGAGCTGAAGGACAACCACGGCCGGACCGTGAGGCTCTCCGACCTCCGCGGCGAGAAGAACGTGGTCCTTCTCTTCTACCCCTTCGCTTTCACCGGTGTGTGCACCGGCGAGCTGTGCGAGCTGCGCGACAACCTCCCGAGGTTCGCCGACCGCGACACCCAGCTGCTCGCCGTCTCCAACGACTCCATCCACACCCTGCGCGTCTTCGCCGAGCAGGAGGGCCTCGAATACCCCCTGCTGAGCGATTTCTGGCCGCACGGCAACGTCTCGCGCGCGTACGGCGTCTTCGACGAGGACAAGGGCTGCGCCGTCCGGGGCACCTTCATCATCGACAAGGAGGGCGTCGTGCGGTGGACCGTCGTCAACGGCCTGCCGGACGCCCGCGACCTCGAGGACTACGTGAAGGCGCTCGACACCCTGTGAGCCGGCCCGCGGGCCGACACCTGTGAATCTTCGGCTTCAGGGACGGCGGAGGGCGGGAACCCGTCACTAGGATCGGCACGTTGATCCCATATCCGAAGCACGACGGGGCTCCCGGCCCCGGAACACCACATGGAGGACCCGTGGGAGTCAGCCTCAGCAAGGGCGGCAACGTATCGCTGACGAAGGAGGCCCCGGGCCTGACCGCCGTCATCGTCGGCCTGGGGTGGGACGTGCGCACGACGACCGGCACGGACTTCGACCTCGACGCGAGCGCGCTGCTGCTGAACAACTCCGGCAAGGTCGCGAGCGACCAGCACTTCGTCTTCTTCAACAACCTCAAGAGCCCCGACGGCTCGGTCGAGCACACCGGCGACAACCTCACCGGTGAGGGCGAGGGCGACGACGAACAGATCAAGGTCAACCTGGCCGGCGTCCCGGCCGACATCGAGAAGATCGTGTTCCCCGTGTCGATCTACGACGCGGAGAACCGCCAGCAGTCCTTCGGCCAGGTCCGCAACGCGTTCATCCGCGTCGTCAACCAGGCCGGCGGACAGGAGATCGCGCGCTACGACCTGAGCGAGGACGCCTCCACCGAGACGGCCATGGTCTTCGGCGAGCTGTACCGGCACGGCGCGGAGTGGAAGTTCCGCGCCATCGGCCAGGGATACGCCTCGGGGCTGCGCGGCATCGCGCAGGACTTCGGCGTCAACGTCTGATCCCGGCACAGTCACGACACCCGCACATCCGGCGCCGCACCGTTTACGGGCGGCGCCGGACGCGCAGGACAACCAGGGAAGCACCACCAGGGGAGGACCAGCAGCATGGGCGTCACACTCGCCAAGGGAGGCAACGTCTCCCTCTCCAAGGCGGCACCGAACCTCACGAACGTCATGATCGGGCTCGGCTGGGACGCCCGGTCCACCACCGGCGCCCCCTTCGACCTGGACGCCAGCGCCCTGCTGTGCGGTGCCGGCAACCGGGTGCTGGGCGACGAGTGGTTCGTGTTCTACAACCAGCTCACCAGCCCCGACGGCTCCGTGGAGCACACCGGCGACAACCTCACCGGTGAGGGCGAGGGCGACGACGAGTCGATCCTGGTCGACCTCGCCCGGGTGCCCCAGCAGTGCGAGAAGATCATCTTCCCGGTCTCCATCCACATGGCCGACGAGCGCGGCCAGACCTTCGGCCAGGTGTCCAACGCCTTCATCCGCGTCGTCAACCAGGCCGACGGCCAGGAACTGGCGCGCTACGACCTGAGCGAGGACGCCTCCACCGAGACCGCGATGATCTTCGGTGAGCTGTACCGGTACCAGGGCGAGTGGAAGTTCCGTGCAGTGGGTCAGGGGTACGCGTCGGGCCTGAGGGGCATCGCCCTAGACTTCGGAGTCAACGTTTCGTAAAACTCGGTACGGCCCGGGGGAGATCCTCCCCCAGACTTCGTCTGGGAGGTGCCCCCCACACACGATGGGGTAGCCAGTGCTTCTGAAAACCTTCGGCTGGTCGTTCGCGATCACCGCGCTCGGCCTGGTCGCGGCGGTGTTCTACGGGGGGTGGACCGCCTTCGGACTCGTGGCGATCCTCGCCGTCCTGGAGATCTCGCTGTCCTTCGACAACGCGGTCGTCAACGCCGGCATCCTGAAGAAGATGAACGCCTTCTGGCAGAAGATCTTCCTGACGGTCGGCGTCCTCATCGCCGTCTTCGGCATGCGGCTGGTCTTCCCCGTCGTCATCGTCGCGATCAGCGCCAAGATGGGTCCCATAGAGGCCGTCGACCTCGCGCTCAACAACAAGGACCGCTACCAGCAGCTGGTCACCGACGCCCACCCGGCGATCGCCGCCTTCGGTGGCATGTTCCTGCTGATGATCTTCCTCGACTTCATCTTCGAGGACCGGGACATCCAGTGGCTGCGCTGGATCGAGCGGCCCCTGGCCAAGCTCGGCAAGGTCGACATGCTGTCGGTCTGCATCGCCCTGATCGTCCTGCTGATCACGTCCTTCACCTTCGCCACCCACGCCCACCAGCACGGCGGCGCCCACGTCGACAAGGCGCAGACGGTCCTGATCGCCGGGATCGCCGGCCTGATCACCTACCTGGTCGTCGGCGGCCTCTCCGGCTACTTCGAGGACAAGCTCGAGGAAGACGAGGAGCGCGAACACGAGGAGGAGGAAGAGGCCGCCCGCAGCGGAAAGCAACGCTCGGCGGTCGTCCTGGCCGGCCAGGCCGCGTTCTTCATGTTCCTCTACCTGGAGGTCCTGGACGCGTCCTTCTCCTTCGACGGTGTGATCGGCGCCTTCGCCATCACCAACGACATCGTCCTGATGGCCCTCGGCCTCGGCATCGGCGCGATGTACGTCCGGTCGCTCACCGTCTACCTGGTCCGCCAGGGCACCCTCGACGACTACGTCTACCTGGAGCACGGCGCCCACTACGCCATCGGCGCCCTCGCCGTGATCCTCATGGTCACCATCCAGCACGAGATCAACGAGGTCGTCACCGGTCTCGTCGGTGTCGTCCTGATCGCCTGGTCCTTCCTCTCCTCCGTCCGCCGCAACCGCGCACTGGCCGCGGCGGGGGAAGAGGGCACCGACGAGAAGGCCGAGGTCTCCTCCGGGGTGTGACGGCCCGGACGGTGAGGAACGCTTCGAACGGGGCGGCCGGCACGGCCGGCCGCCCCATCGGCGTCACAACGGGTACCTGGGGGCGGGAATGGGTTTCTTCGACGGACTGCTGGGCGGGCGCGCCACCGACTTCGACTCGGGCAACGCGTCGACCAACGCCATCGAACTGACCAAGCGGCACCAGACGGTGTCCCTCACCAAGCAGGAAGCGGCCACCGGCCACCTGCGCGTGAACCTCTCCTGGCGGATGCGGACCTCCGACTTCGACGCCACCCAGCGCACCAGCCTGTTCCGGCACCCCTTCAGGGCCCTGAAGCCGCCGGAGGTCCTCGGCCACGGCCAGAGCATGGTCAACGTCGACCTCGACCTCGGCTGCCTGTACGAACTGACCGACGGCACCAAGGGCGTCGTACAGCCCCTCGGCGGCTATCTCGGCGACGTCAACGCACCGCCGTACATCAAACTCAGCGGGGATGACCGGTTCGGCTCGGCGTCCGGCGAGACGATGTACGTCAACCTCGACCACCGCGACGCCCTGAAGCGGATGCTGGTCTTCGTCTACATCTACGACCAGACCCCGGCCTTCGACCGTACCCACGCCGTCGTCACCCTCTACCCCAGCAACGGTCCCCGGATCGAGATAGGGCTCGACGAACGCCACCCGCAGGCCCGCTCCTGCGCCGTCGTCATGATCGAGAACGTCAGGGGCGAACTGATCGTCCGCCGCGAGGTCAAGTTCGTCTACGGCTTCCAGGGCGAACTCGACCGCCTCTACGGCTGGGGCCTGCAGTGGGGCAGGGGCTACAAGACGAAGGCCGACAGATGACCACCCCGAGCCGCCGGCGGACGCCCTACCGCCCGATGAACTGCGGTCCCTGCGGCGGCAGCCGGAAGTAGGCGTCCCCCGGCACGGCCACCGGCGCCTGCATGGGCTGCGGATAGCCGTAGGCGGGCGGATGCGCCGGCACCGATGCCGTCGGCGGCTCACCGGGCGCCGGCACCGAGGCCGTCGGCAGCTCCGGCGGCAACGGCCCGGACGGCGTCGGCTCGGCCGCGGGCTCCGCCCCCTCGGCCCCCTCCGCGCCCTCCGACTCGTCCACCGAGATACCGAAGTCCGTGGCGAGCCCCTTCAGCCCGTTCGAGTAGCCCTCGCCCAGGGCGCGGAACTTCCAGCCCTCCCCGCGCCGGTACAGCTCACCGCAGATCAGCGCCGTCTCCGCGCCGGTCTCCGGCCTGATCTCGAACCGGGCCAGCGGCTCCCCGGCGGCGACCGCCGCGTCGTACAGCAGGATGCACAGCGCCGGCACCCTGTCGAAGGGCATCCCGTCCGCGGAGGCCACCAGCAGGATCCGGCCGACCCCCGGCTCGACACCGGAGAGGTCTGACTGGATCGCGTCGGTCAGCCCCTCGGCGATCCGCTTCTTGCCCAGCCGCCACACCGTCCCGGAGGGGTGCCGGGGCTGGTTGTAGAAGACGAAGTCCTCGTCGGAGCGCACACGGCCGTCGGGCCCCAGCAGCAGTGCCGACACGTCCACGTCCGGGACGTCCTGCCCGGGCGTCCAGCGCAGCACGGCGCGCACCGTGGTGGCCTCCAGCGGGACGTTCGACCCCTTCAGCATCGCGTGCGTCATGCGGCCATCCTGCCCTCTCGGTCCTGGTCACGACAATGCGGGGGGTTGACGCCGACATGGGCGGGTTACCGGAAATTCATGTGCGCAGGGAACTCCGGACAGGGATCCCTACGTACTATTACCGGCCACCCTTTACCGAATCCAGAGGATCGGCTCGCGCTCCTAGGGAGTCCTATGCGTCATTTCGGGCACCTCGCCCCCGAGGTGCGACAGCACCTCTTCCACCAGGAGCCGTGCGCCTTCACCGCCGACTCCCCGGCCCGGCTGCTCTCCGCGGCCCTGGGCGCCACGCTCTACAGCCCGGCCACCCGGCCCCGGCTCGCCGACGACATCGTCAGACAGGCGGCGGGCGGCGTGGTCTCGATGGTGCTGTGCCTGGAGGACTCGATCGACGACGCGGACGTCGGGGCCGGCGAGGACAACCTCGTCCGGCAGTTCGCCGACCTCGCCGGCCGGCCCGGGGTGGAGCCGCCGCTGCTGTTCATCCGGGTCCGCACCCCCGAGCAGATACCGGACCTGGTCCACCGGCTCGGCCCGGCCGTGCGCCTGCTGTCCGGATTCGTGCTGCCCAAGTTCGGCGAGGAACGCGGCATCCCCTTCCTGGAAGCCCTCACCGCCGCCGAGAAGGCCTGCGGCCGGCGGCTCTTCGCCATGCCCGTGCTGGAGACCCCCGAGCTGCTCTACCGCGAGTCGCGGGTGGAGACCCTGGAGGGCATCTCCCGCGCGGTCGACAAGTACCGTGAGCGGGTGCTGGCCCTCCGCCTCGGCGTGACCGACTTCTGCTCCTCCTACGGCCTGCGCCGCGCCCCCGACATGACCGCGTACGACGTCCAGATCGTCGCCTCCGTGATCGCCGACGTCGTGAACATGCTCGGCCGGGCCGACGGCACCGGCTTCACCGTCACCGGCCCGGTCTGGGAGTACTTCCGGGTACCCGAGCGGATGTTCAAGCCGCAGCTCCGGCAGAGCCCGTTCGTCCAGATACAGGCTGCCGAGCTGCGCGAGAAGCTGATCGAACACGCCATGGACGGGCTGCTGAGGGAGATCTCCCTCGACCAGGCCAACGGTCTGCTCGGCAAGACCTGCATCCACCCCTCCCACGTCCTGCCCGTGCACGCGCTCTCGGTGGTCAGCCACGAGGAGTTCAGCGACGCCCAGGACATCCTGCGGCCGGAACGCGGCGGCGGGGGTGTACTGCGGTCGGCGTACACGAACAAGATGAACGAGGTGAAACCGCACCGCGCCTGGGCGGAGCGGACCCTGCTGCGCGCCGAGGTGTTCGGCGTCGCCAACGAGGACGTCGGCTTCGTGGAACTCCTCGCCGCCGGCATACCCGGCTGAACCCTGATCGCCACCTCTCCAAGGAACGCATGAACAACGCAGTGAACGACGGGGTCTGGTCCGGCAGCTGGGTCGCCGAGCGACTCGGGGTCGGGCTCGTGGGCGACGACACCCTGCCGGGGCTGCTCGGGCTCGCCCTGCGCCGCAACCCCAAGCGGGCCCACCTGCTGGTCTCGAACGTCCTCGGCAAGCACGTGCCGCAGTCCCCGGCCGTGGTCTACGACCACGGGGTGCGGCTGGGCCGCCGGGTCGCCGCCCTGCTCGGCGAGGCCCGGACGGCGGCCGCCGTCGTCCTCGGCTACGCGGAGACCGCGACGGGACTGGGGCACGCGGTGGCCGACGGCCTCGGCGCGGCGCCGTACCTGCACTCCACGCGGCGGCCGGTGCCCGGGGTCGCCCCCGCCGGCGGGTTCGAGGAGTCGCACTCCCACGCCACGTCCCACCTGCTGCTCCCCGAGGATCCCGGGCTGCTGGCCGGGGACGGGCCGCTCGTGCTGGTGGACGACGAGTTCTCCACCGGCAACACCGTGCTCAACACCATCCGCGCCCTGCACGAGCGGTACCCGCGCGAGCGGTACGTGGTGGTGGCGCTGGTCGACATGCGGTCGGCCGAGGACGCCGGCCGGCTGGAACGGTTCGCGCGGGAGATCGGCGCGCGGGTGGATCTCGTCGCCGCCGCCTGTGGGACCGTACGGCTGCCCGAGGGGGTGCTGGAGAAGGGGCGGGAACTGGTGGCCCGCCACGAGTCCGCCGGGACCGAACCGGCCGGGGACGCGCACGCGCGAGCCCGCCGGGTCGACCTGCGCTGGCCGCCCGGGCTGCCCGACGGCGGCCGGCACGGCTTCACCCCCGCCCACCGGGCCCGCCTCGAAGCGGCCCTGCCCGCCATGGCCGGGCGGCTGCGCGACGCCCTGCCCGCCGGCGCCCGCCGCGTCCTCGTCCTCGGCTTCGAGGAGCTGATGTACGCCCCGCTGCGGCTCGCCCGCGAGCTGGAGCGGGACACGGACGCCGAGGTGCGGTTCTCCACCACCACCCGCTCGCCGGTCCTCGCGGTGGACGACCCCGGCTACGCGATCCGCACCCGCCTGGTCTTCCCCGCCCACGACGACCCGGCCGACGGCCCCGGCGAGCGGTACGCGTACAACGTGGCCGGCGCCGGCTTCGACGCCGTCGTCGCCGTGGTCGACTCCGTCGCCGACACCCCCGCCCTGCACGCGCCCGACGGCCTGCTGGCCCGCCTCGCCGCGCACGTCCCGCACGTCCTGCTCGCGGTCGTACCCTCGTACGTCCCGGGCACTGTCGAAAGGCCGGTCATGCCGCCCGAGCCCCTCCGTGGCCCCGCGTTCTCCTCGTACGCCCCGCAGGAGGTCGGCTGGCTGCTCCAGGACCTGTCCGACGTGCCCCTGGAGGCGCCGACCGAGGAGCGGGAGGAGGCCGTCCAGAGCGGCGGCGCGCACTACGCCGAGTCGCTGCCGGTGGAGTACCAGCCCAGCGAGCGCTACCAGGAGCTGTTCCACACGGCGCTCGACGCGTCGGCCGCCCGGCTCGCCCAGGCCGTCGGCGTGGTCACCGAGACCGTCATCGCCGAGCGGTCGCCCCGCCCGGTGCTGGTCTCCCTGGCCCGCGCGGGCACCCCGGTGGGGATCCTGATGCGCCGCTGGGCGCAGTTCCGGCACGGACTGGAGCTCGACCACTACGCCGTGTCGATCGTGCGCGGCCGGGGCATCGACGCCAACGCGCTGCGCTGGCTCGCCGCCCACCACGACCCCCGGGACGTCGTCTTCGTCGACGGCTGGACCGGCAAGGGCGCGATCAGCCGCGAACTCGCCGAGGCCGTCGAGCAGTTCGAGACCGCCGAGGGCGTCACCGGGTTCGACCCGGAGATCGCCGTCCTCGCCGACCCCGGCTCCTGCGTGCGCACCTACGGCACCCGCGAGGACTTCCTCATCCCCTCCGCCTGCCTCAACTCCACCGTCTCCGGCCTGATCTCGCGCACGGTCCTGCGCGCCGACCTGGTCGGCCCGCGCGACTTCCACGGCGCCAAGTTCTACCGCGAACTCGCCGGCGCGGACGTCTCCGTGGCCTTCCTCGACGCCGTCTCCGCCCGCTTCCCGGAGGTCGCCGACGCCGTGGACGGCGCGGTGAAGGAGCTGCTCGCCACGGACCGCACCCCGACCTGGGCCGGCTGGCGGGCGGTCGAGCGGATCAGCGAGGAGTACGGCATCCACGACGTCAACCTGGTCAAGCCGGGCGTCGGCGAGACCACCCGGGTGCTGCTGCGCCGGGTGCCGTGGAAGATCCTGGCGCGGGCGGGGGCCGGCGCCGACCTGGACCACGTGCGGCTGCTCGCCGAGCAGCGCGGGGTGCCGGTCGAGGAGGTCGGCGACCTGCCGTACTCCTGCGTCGGCCTGATCCACCCCCGCTACACCCGGGGCGCCACGGGCGCCGACGGCAGGGCGGTGAACGTCTGATGCCGGTGCTGGTGGCGAGCGACCTCGACCGTACGCTGATCTACTCCTCGGCGGCCCTCGCGCTGACCATGCCCGACGCACGGGCGCCCCGGCTGCTGTGCGTGGAGGTGCACGAGTCCAGGCCGCTGTCCTACATGACGGAGACCGCGGCCCGGCTGCTGACCGACCTCGGGGACGCGGCCGTGTTCGTGCCGACGACGACCCGGACGCGCAAGCAGTACCAGCGCATCAACCTGCCGGGCCCGCCGCCTGCCTACGCGATCTGCGCCAACGGCGGGCACCTGCTGGTCGACGGGGTCACCGACGCCGACTGGCACGCGCGCGTGCAGGCGCGGCTCGCCGCCGAGTGCGCGCCGCTGGCGGAGGTCGGCGAGCACCTGCTGCGCTCCGCCGACCCCGTGTGGGTGCGCAAGCACCGGACCGCCGAGGACCTGTTCGCCTACCTGGTGGTCGAGCGCGAGCTGCTGCCCGCTGACTGGGTGAAGGAGCTGGCGGTGTGGGCGGAGAACCGCGGCTGGACGGTGTCCCTGCAGGGCCGCAAGCTCTACGCCGTACCGAAGCCGCTCACCAAGAGCGCGGCCGTCCGCGAGGTCGCCCGGCGCACCGGCGCGGAACTGACGCTGGCCGCCGGCGACTCCCTGCTCGACGCCGACCTGCTGCTCGCCGCCGATCGCGGCTGGCGCCCGGCCCACGGCGAACTGGCCGACGCCGGCTGGACGGCCCCGGGCATCGGCGCGCTGCCGGAGCGGGGCGTCCTGGCGGGCGAGCGGATCCTGCGGGAGTTCCTGACCGCGGCCCGGCAGCCGGCCTAGGTCCGTTCTTTCGGATCAGGCCGGCTCGGGGCGACGGCGTTACCCGCAGCACCCCCCGCCGCAGCAGCCGCCCCCGCCGCCCGCGCCGGCCCTCGGCGCGGGCGCGGACGTGGTGTTCGACACGCCGCCCACGGCCACGGTCGACAGCAGCTTCACCGTGTCGTCGTGGCCGGCGGGGCAACTCGCGGGGGCGGCGGACTGAGCCATCGGACGGCTGAGTTCGAAGGTGTCGCCGCAGGTCCGGCAGCGGTACTCGTAGCGAGGCATGCGCCCAGGTTAGCCGCCGCGGCCCGGCCGGCGGCGTCTCAATGTTTCATGAGTGTTGCTTTCCATCCGGCACATGTGCAGGGCATTCGAAAACGTTACTGATAATTTGTGAACGCCGTTGCGAGGATGCTCAGCTCACCCGCGCGAGCGAGATCTAGTGCGGAGGGAGACGCAGGCGTGACGAATGCGTCGCAGGGGGAGGACGGCTCCATGGGGGGTGGCCGGAGCGAGAAGCCTTCGGGCGCCGACGAGACCCTGCATCTGAGAGTCGACGCCCTCAGGGCGGACGAGACCATGCAGCTGCGCGTCCCACCGCCACCGGAGCCGGCCGCTCCGGGCGGCAGCCGGGCCGAGCGCCGGCGCAGCGCGCGCTCCGCCGGACGGGAGCAGACCGCGAGCGCGGCCGCGCAGGCGGTCGGCCGCCTGCTGGGCCCACTGGCGCCCTACGCGCGCCGTGCGGCCCCGTACGCGCGCCGCCTGAAGCCGGTCTACCCGCGCCCCGGCCGCGCCGGCTGGCGCCGCTGGATACCCTCCTGGCGCCAGTGGATCGGCGCCGTCCTGACCTCCGTCGGCCTGGTGAGCGCGTTCCTCGTCACCGCGTACGCCATGACCGACATACCGGACAACCTCAACTCGTACGCCACCCAGCAGGACAACGTCTACTTCTGGTCCGACGGCACGCCCATGGCCCGGACCGGCTGGGTGCAACGGCAGGCGATGCCGCTGAAGGACATACCCCCGGACGTCCGCTGGGCGGTGCTCGCGGCCGAGAACGAGAGCTTCTACTCGGACCCGGGCATATCCGCCAAGGGCATCACCCGCGCGGTGTTCCGCACCCTCGGCCAGGGGGACACCGAGGGCGGATCGACCATCACCCAGCAATACGTGAAAAACGTTTATCTCACCCAGAACCAGACGATCAGCCGCAAATTCACCGAAGCGATGATCTCCCTCAAGCTCGACAACAAAATGAGCAAGGACCAGATCCTCGAGGGCTATCTCAACACCAGCTGGTTCGGCCGCGGCAGCTACGGCATCCAGCGCGCCGCCCAGGCCTACTACGGCAAGGACGTCGGCAAGCTCAACGCCTCCGAGGCGGCCATGCTCGCCGGACTCCTCAAGGGCGCGGGCCTGTACGACCCCACCCTCGGCAAGGCCAACCACGCGCGGGCCGTCGAACGCTGGTCGTGGATCCTCGACCGCATGGTCAAGATCGGCAAGCTGTCGCCGCAGGAACGGGCCAAGTACACCAGGTTCCCCGAGCCGCTGAAGAGCAACCCGCTGTACAACACCGGCGCGCAGAGCGACTACCTGGTGGAGCTGGCCGCCCAGTACGCCAAGAAGTCCGGGCACCTGACGGACAAGCAGTTCGACCTCGGCGGCTACCAGATCTACACGACCTTCGACCGCAAACGAGAGAAGGCGCTCACCGACGCCGTCACCAAGGCCCGCAAACAGGCCGGCCGGGACAACCCGGCGGCGGCCCGTGACGGCCACTACGGCGCCGCCTCCGTGACCCCGGACGGCAGGATCCTCGCCGTCTACGGCGGCCCCGACCACCGCAAGCAGGGCTACAACGAGTCCAACGCGACCACCGTCCCGGCCGGCACCGCGTTCACCCCGTTCGTCTACGCCGCCGGACTCGAACACGGCGTCCACAAGACCCGCGGCGGACCCGCCACCCCCGTCACCCCGGACAGCGTCTACGACGGCGACGACGGCGTGCCCGTCACCACGCCCGAGGGGCCGTACTGGGACCGCAGCGGCAAGAAGGTCGCCGCGCACAACGACGGCGGGAAGTCGTACGGGCAGATCACCCTGCGCGAGGCGCTCGCCAGGTCGGTGAACACGCCGTTCATGCAACTCGGCATGGACACCGGCCTGGAGAAGGTGCGCCAGACCGCCGAGGCGTCCGGACTGCTGTCCTCCAGCATCGGCCCCCAGGTACCGGCCCTGTCCCTGGGCAACTCCACGCCCAGCGCGATCCGCATGGCCAGCGGCTACGCCACCTTCGCCGCCGGCGGCACCCACACCGAGCCGTACTCGGTGCGCCGGATCACCCGCAACGGCTCCCCCGTCCCGCTGGCCACCCCGCGCCCCAAGCGCGCGATCGGCCAGAAGGTGGCCGAGGAGGTCACCGACGCGCTCACCGACTCCTACCGCACCGCCCACCCGGAAGCGGCCGGCCGGACGGGGGTGTCCGGCAAGGCCGGCACCACCGACAAGGACACCGCCGCCTGGTACGTCGGCACGGCCGACTCCGTCTCCACCGCGATCGTCGTCTACCGGATCGACCTGACCAGCTCCCTGGAGCCACTGCCGCTCAAGGGCCTGGCCGGCACATCCGCCCACAGCGTCCCGTATGCCCTCTGGTCGGCAGCGACGGGCCTCGGCTGAGCCCGTGAACCCTCCCCTCCCGCAGAATGAGCCGCGCATGCCCAGCAAGATCTCGTCCTCGGGCCGCCGTCGAGCCCCCCGCCGCAGTGCGCCCCGTGCCACCCGGCCACAGGTCCTGACGCTGGCCGCCCTCCTCGTCGTGGCCTCGCTGGTGGCCGGGTTCCTGGCGCTGTCCGGCACGGACAGCAGCGGCACCCCGGCCGCCGCCGCCGGCAAGAAGCCCACCACCGCGCCCAGCACCAGCCCCACCCCGCAGTGGGACGGCAGGACCCAGGTCCTCGGCGACGGCTCCACCTCCTACACGGGCCCCCAGAAAAGCCAGTTGAAGCCCGTCCCGCTCAAGCCCGGTGAGAAGCCACCCCAGTTCGTGGTCTTCTCCTGGGACGGCGCCCTGGAGGGCAGCGACCACCTCTTCTCGCACTACCGGGAGCTGGCCGAGCAGTACAACGCCCACATGACCTTCTTCCTCACCGGCATCTACCTGCTGCCCAAGAGCAAGAAGTCCATGTACCACGGCCCCATGCACTCCCCGGGCGACGCCGCGATCGACTACGCCACCGACGACCACATCCGCACCACCCTGGAACAGCTCGGCAAGGCCTACGAGGACGGCAACGAGGTCGGCACCCACTTCAACGGCCACTTCTGCGGCGCCAAGGGCGGCGGCGACTGGAGCGTCGAGGAGTGGAAGAGCGAGATCGACCAGTTCTACTCCTTCGTGGAGCACTGGAAGACCAACACCGGCTTCCGGGACATCCCGCCGCTGCCCTTCGACTTCAAGAAGGAGGTCACCGGCGGCCGGGCACCCTGCCTGGAGGGCCAGCCGAACCTGCTGAAGGCCATCAAGAGCTACGGCTGGCGCTACGACGCCAGCTCCCCGGGCGACTTCCAGATATGGCCCGCCAAGAAGAACGGCATATGGGACTTCCCGTTGCAGATGCTGCCGTACGAGAGCGGCAAGTACCAGGGCCTGTCCATGGACTTCAACTTCCTGTACAACCAGTCCGGCGGCGAGACCCAGGGCGACCCGGCCAAGTTCCCGCAGTGGGAACAGCAGACCGTCGACTCCTACATGGCCGGCTTCAACCGCGTCTACTACGGCAGCCGGGCCCCGCTGTTCATCGGCAACCACTTCGAGGACTGGAACGGCGGCATCTACATGAAGTCCATCGACCAGGTGGTGAAGAACGTCTGCACCAAGAAGGGCGTCAAGTGCGTGTCCTTCAGGGAACTCGCCGACTGGCTCGACGTGCAGAAACCGCAGACCCTCGCCGCCCTGCGCAGCCTCGACCCCGCCCAGTCGCCCGACTGGTCCACCGTCGTCAAGTGACCCGTGGACCGGCCCGTCACCCCGCGCGCGGTCCCCGCGTCAAGTACGCGGCGGAGGTTCCACTTGTGCAACCCCCTTCACATCCGACGCTCCCGCCGTGGCAAGATGCCCTCGCCCGGTAGGTGTACCGGCGTAGAGGGGATCATCATTGAAATCTAGAAGACTGAGCCGTGGGCGCCGCCGTACGGCCATAGTGACCGCCGCGGCCGCCTCGGTGGTCGCCGGCGTGGCCCTGGTGCCCAACTGGAGCGCGGGCGCCGCCGTCACCGACGACCCGACGGTGGACGCGGCCACCAAGGCCACCTTCCAGCGGCTGGCCGACGCGGTCTTCACCGACCGCACGCAGGCCCTCGTGAACGGCGCCGACGCGGCCGACACCCGCCACGCGTCCGGCTTCTCCGGCTCCGTGCGGCTGTCCGGCGGGCAGACCCGCGAGGAGAAGTCCGCCCTGGACACGCTCCGCCAGCGCCGCAGCCGGCTCGCCCGGCTCGGCGAGACCTACGGCGCGGGCAGCACCAAGGTCACGCTCGACGCCACCCGGGTCACGGGCCGCAGCGCCAAGGTCGACGTCACCGAGACGACGACGCTGGCCTACGCCAAGGCCCCCACCAAGGGCCCGAAGTCCACCGGCTTCCAGGCCCACCACGAGCTGACCTTCAAGGCCGACCGCCACGGCACCTGGCAGCTCACCGGGATCCAGGACACCGACGACGGCTACCTCGCGGTCAACCAGGTCGCCAAGCCCGCCGTCGCGTCGGTCAAGACCCCCGCGGACGACGGCCCGCCGTCGGCGGCCCGCTCCGCCACCACCTGGCCCGCGCCCGCCAACGCCAAGAACTTCTCCGCGACCGGCTACGACTACAACGCCATGGTCGCCTACGCGCAGAAGTACTGGAACAACTACAACAAGGACTACCCGGACTTCAACGGGCAGGGCGCGGGCGGCGACTGCACCAACTTCGTCAGCCAGGTCCTGAAGGCCGGCGGCTGGAAGCACGTCCCCGGCTACACGAACGACTTCCACAAGTGGTTCGGCAACGCGGACATCCAGTCCGACTCCTTCGTCGGCGTCAACGAGTTCTCCTGGTTCGCCCTGTCCTCCAAGCGGGTCACCAGCCTGGCCAACGTCTACCAGATGGACATCGGTGACGTGCTCCAGATGGACTTCAACAAGGACGGGTCCAAGGACCACTCGATGATCGTCACCGCCCGGGACCGCCGGGGCGTGCCGTACGTCAGCTACCACTCGACCAACACCTTCAACAGGTCGGTGGCCAGCCTCGTCGCCTCGTACCCGAACGCGGCGTTCTACGCCTACAGGACCTGACCCGGTCCCGGCTGCCGCGGGCCCTGCCGCCTCTCGACCTCCCGCTGCTCCTGTCGCACCGGCTCCTCCGGCCGCGTGCGCTGCTCCTGCGGGGTGACCTCGGGGTGGCGGGCCCGCCAGTACGGGTTGTCGTGCGGCAGGGCATGGCCGACCCGGCCGTACATGCCGAACGTCATCAGCAGCAGACCCACGATGAAGCTGAAGAACACGTTCTGGATTTTGAACGCGAGGAAGTTGCTCGTCGTGTCCAGCAGGCCGAGGAACAGGAAGCCGTTCAGCAGGAACAGCACGCCCAGGACCATGTTCAGGGTCGACGCGAAGTTCCCGCCGATCACCATGCCGGCCAGCAGCACCACGCCGATGCAGATCGACAGCACACTCAGCGCGCCGTTGCTGTTCAGCCCGGCCACCGTGTCACCGCCGATGCTGAAGAAACCGATGTGGTTGATCAGCCCCAGGATGCCGAAGACCACCAGGAACGCGCCTATCAGACCCGCGCCGATCCGGTAGACCAGGTTCAGCCGGTGGTCGACGGGCAGGTGGTCGTCCAGCCGCATCCGTGGCCGGTCGTTCCTCGAACGCACTGCGTGTGTGGCCATGTCCGCCTCCTCGGGCGCTAGCGGAGGCCATCCGTCCTCTTAATATCCGCTGCCCCGCACCACCCGGCAACACGCACGTCAGTGCCCGCCGCCGCGCTCCTCGCGGATCTGCGCCACCACCCGCGCCACGGCCCCGCGCACCCCTTCCGTCTCGGTCAGGAAGTGCCAGAAGTCCGGGTGCCGCCCCTCCAGCGCGCCGATCGCCCGCTCCAGCCGGGCGACCGCCTCGTCCAGCGGCCGGGCATGCCGCGGATCGGGCGTCGTACGGCCCGTCATGGCCAGCCGCTGGGCGTCCCGGATCGCGAACCGGGTCCGCTCGATCTCGGCCTGCGGATCCTTCTGCACCGCGTTCAGCCTGCTCAGCCGGTCACCCGCGGCCGACACCGCCTCGTCCGTCGCGTTCAGCAGCGCCCGCACCGTCGACAGCAGCGAGGTCGCGTCCGCCCACCGCTGGGCCTCCCGCGCCGCCTGCGCCTCGCGCAGCTTCACCCCGGCCTGCCGCACGTTCTCCCCGGCCTGCGCGGGCACCTGCTGCAGATCCTGCCAGCACGCGGCGGCGAACCGGCGGCGCAGCTCGCTCAGCACCGGCTCCACCTGCCCGGCCCGCGTGGTCAGCGCCTCCGCCCGGGTACGCAGGCTGACCAGCCGGTGGTCGATCTCGGCCGCCCGCTCCGGCAACCGCTCCGCCTCGGCCGCGATCGCCCCGGCCTCCCGCTGCACCCGCTCGGCCCGCTCCAGCGTCGCCTGCACCCCGTGCCGCCCGGCACCCTGGTTCAGCTTCGTCAGCTCCGGCGACAGGGCCGCCAGCCGCGCGGCCAGCTCATCGGCCCGCAGCCGCTTCTCCCGTACGGCGTCCAGGGCGTTGCTCGCCGCCAGCAGCGCCTGCCGGGCCCGCTCCACGGCGGGCGCCAGCCGGGCCAGCTGCGTCTCCGCCTTGCCCAGCAGCGGCCCCAGCGAGTCACCGAACCGCTCCAGCTCCCGCCGGACCGCCACCAACTCGTCCCTGGCCGCGGTCAGCTCCGCCCGCGCCCGGCCGGCGGCACCGGCCTCCAGGTCGTCCCGGTCCAGGTCATGGGCGTCGACGGCCTGGATGTACCGCCGGCTGGCCTCGTCGATCCGGCCGCCCAGCGCCTCGAAGTCGGACACGGCACGCCGGGCGGCGGGGGAGTCGTCCACCGCCGCGATGGTCTCGACGGAGATCCGCAGCTCCCGCTGCGCGGTGTCCAGTTCGTAGAACGCCGAAGCCGCCGCGTCCTTCGCCGCCTGCGCCTCGGCCCGCTGCCCCTCCGCCCGGCCACCGAACCAGCGCCGGGTCCCACCCCCGGCGAACGCGCCGGGCAGCACCAGCACGGCCAGCAGGGGCAGCCCGACCAGGGTCAGCACGTCCCGCAACGGCGCACCCCCACGCCGCCCCCGCACGGCGGACGACGACGGATCCAGCTGCATCACTGACGTGCCCGGTGTCGCCGCCACATCCCTCTCCCGTGCCCTGGTCCACGCTGGGTGGTGCCATTCTCCCACCCGGTGAAGACGAGGACACGGGGTGGTCAGTTCGGTGGGAGGGGGCGTGACTTTCCGCCCGCGGCACCGGTGACCTCGGTCCCCGCCGTTCTCCGGCGCTTTTACGGTTTGCAGCACAGCCGCCCGGGCAAGGTAGGCTGTCGAC
Organism: Streptomyces sp. NPDC023481; assembly: GCF_055560195.1. Taxonomy (NCBI): domain Bacteria; kingdom Bacillati; phylum Actinomycetota; class Actinomycetes; order Kitasatosporales; family Streptomycetaceae; genus Streptomyces; species Streptomyces sp. NPDC023481. Next base: position 333,826 of record NZ_JBVHJE010000002.1, on the reverse strand, counting down.
CTGTTCCGGGTGCGTAGCTCAGGGGTAGAGCGCCTGCCTTACAAGCAGGATGTCGGCGGTTCGAAACCGTCCGCGCCCACCGGGTCGGCCCCTCGGAGATGTCTCCGGGGGGCCTTTTCCGTGTGCTCAGGCCTGGTCCGGGTCGTGGGCGTGTTTCAGGCGGGTGCGGGCGTCCACGCGGTCCGCCGTCGCCACCTCGGCCCAGAAGCGGTGGGTCGTGACGAACACCGCGAGTTCGTGCTCGCGGCGCCGCAGCTTCTCCACCTCGGCCTGTTCGTCCTCCGTCCAGCCCGGGGACGCGGGCCGCTCCACCTTGCGCCAGCCGGTGTCGTCGCTGAATCCGTCCATCGGCTCGACCGACCAGGGCAGCCGCTTCAGCAGGGCCGACAGCTCGGCCCGGACCTGATGCAGCTCCTCCTGACCGGCGAGGAGGTCACTGGGGAATTCATAGGTCGTAGCCACGCGGCAATGCTACGCCTGTTCGATTTTAGGTGGCGAGTGTGGACGGCTGTGGCGCCGGATTCGCGGGCCGTTTTCCGCAACGTAGGCCCGCTCCCCTCGCCTCCTGCCCGAGACCTCCCGGCGGGCGCCGGCCCGGCCGGGGTTCAGCCGGACGGACGGCCGGCCGCCCGCAGCTCCCGTACCAGCCGCTCCGTCACGGGTGCCGCCACCCCGTGCCGCTCGGCCGCGCGCAGCAACGCCCCGCCGATCGCGTCGAGTTCGAGGGGGCGGCCCGCCTCGGCGTCCCGCTGCATGGAGGACTTGGCGGCGTCCGGGAAGGCGTCGTACCGCGCCAGGGCCTGGGCGGGGTCCGCGGGGGCGCCGCAGGCCCGGCTGACCGCGGCGGTCTCGGCGACCATGGCCTCCAGCTCGCCCCGGTACCGGGTGCGGGCCGTGCCGATCGGGACGCCGTACCGGGTGGTGACCAGGGCGAACGGTGCGAGGAAGGCCATCTTGGCCCACAGGACCGCCGTCTCGTCCCCGGCCGCGCGGGCGGTCGTACCGGATGCCGAGAGGTGACCGGCCAGCGCGTCGAGGCGGGCGCGGGGTACGGCGTCCCCGGCCAGGTCGATCTCGGTGAACGGGCTGCCGTGTTCGATCACGCCCGGGGCGACCCGGGTGGACTCCGCGCGGATCACGGCCGGGGCGACCCGGTCGGGACGGTAGCGGGCGCGGAGGGCCGCGGGGTGTTCGACACCGTTCAGGAGCGGGACGAGCAGCGCGTCGCCGAGGGCGGCGGCCGGGACCCGGGTGAGCGCGGCGTCGAGCGCGGTGTGCTTCACGGTGACCAGGCAGGCGTCCACCGGTTCGCGCAGCTCGGTGTCCGCGTCGACGGCCGCCGTGAAGTCGCCGAACTGCCGGCTGCGGACCGTGATGCCGCCACGGCGCAGGGTGCCGGCCGCGTCCTCGCCGGCCAGGCAGATCACGCGGTGACCGGAGCGGGACAGCAGGGCGGCGAGCAGGCCGCCGATGCCGCCGGGGCCGAGGACGGCCACGGTGAGCGGGTGTGTCATGGAGTTGTTCCCCTCGATGGTCGGCCCCGGCTGTCGGTGGCCGCCTGGGCAGCGATCTTCGCAGGGCGCGACGGGCTGCGCCAGACTGGGCACATGTGCCGAAGCATCAAGACGCTGCGCCCGCCCGTCCTGCCCGGTGAGGCCACGGACGAGGACATCCACGCGGCCGCGTTGCAGTACGTACGCAAGGTTTCGGGCTTCCGTGCCCCCGCCGCCCACAACCGCGAGGCCTTCGACCGGGCGGTGGCCGCGGTGGCCGAGGCCACGGCGGAGCTGCTCGGGGGGCTGGAGGTGCGCGGGCGGTCGGTCAGGGGGGCGGAGTAGGCGACTGCCGGGGCGCGGGACCGCCCTGGACCTGCGTCAGCTGTATGTTGAACTTGCAAGCATTGATTAGGTTCCCCTAACCTGGGTCTCCGTTCGGTACCGCCGCCCCCACGACCGGCCTGTCCCCGGCCGGCCCGACCGACACCGAAGAGGAGACCTCCTCCATGTCCGCACGTCTCAACTCCGCTCAGCCGTACGCGATCGGGCTCTTCCGCATAGTCTTCGGCCTGCTCTTCGCCGTGCACGGCACCGCCTCCCTGTTCGGCGCCCCGGGCACCGAGAGCGGCACCGTCTCCGCCGGCACCTGGCCCGGCTGGTACGCGGCCGTGATCCAGCTCGTCGCCGGCGTCCTGGTGCTGCTCGGCCTCGGCACCCGCGGGGCCGCGCTGATCGCGTCCGGCTCGATGGCGTACGCCTACTTCGACGTCCACCAGCAGGCCGCCCTGTGGCCCATCCAGAACGGCGGCGAGCTGTCCGTGCTGTTCTGCTGGGGCTTCCTCCTCCTGGTCTTCACCGGCTCCGGCGCCTTCGGCGTGGACCGGCTCCTCGGCCGGCGCGCCGCGGCCGACGGCGAGCCCGCGGCGGAGCGCGACCCGCTGACGGTCTGACCCGCGGTCCGCGGGAGCGGGACGCCACCGTGTGAACCCCCTGTGATCGCCCCGCGAACCCCCCGCGAAACTCCTGTCACACCCCCGGCGTACGCTGTATGGCTGTCTACGGGGGAGTGACAGGAGTCGTGGTGTTGGAAAGCGTGGGGTCGCTGACGGCCGGGCCATGGATCTATGCCGTGGTGGGCCTGTCGGTCCTGCTCGACGTGTTCCTGCCGGTGCTCCCGAGCGGTGTCCTCGTCATCACGGCCGCCATGGCGGCGGCGGCCGGCACCGGTGCGGCGGCGGGCGGGGTCCCGCACGGGGTGCCGGACATCCTGGCCCTGATCCTGTCCGCGGCGACCGCCTCCGTCCTCGGCGACCTGGTGGCCTACCGGCTCGCCTGGCGCGCCGGGGAACGCCTGGACCGGGCGATAGCCCGCTCCAGGCGCCTCACCACCGCGCAGGAACGTCTCGGCGAGGCCCTCGCCCGGGGCGGCGGCGCGCTGGTGGTCCTCGCCCGCTTCGCCCCCGCCGGCCGCTCGGTCGTGTCTTTCTGCGCGGGCGCCGCCCACCGCCGCGCCCGCGACTTCGTGCCCTGGTCGGCCCTGGCCGGCCTGTCCTGGGCCGCCTACAGCACGGCCCTCGGCTACTACGGCGCCCAGTGGCTCGGCGCCACCTGGCTGTCCACGGGCGTCTCCCTGGCCGCACTGGTCGGCGCGGGAGCGGCGGCGGGCTTCCTGGTGCGCCGGCGCCCGGTCGCCTGAACGGCCGGGGACGAGCACGGGGCCGGTCCGCGGCGCCGGAGGATCCGGAGGAGAGGGCCCGGCCCGATCACTCAGCAGCTCGCCAGGTCCTTCGTCAGCGCGCTCTTCTCGGCCGAGTCGACCGACAGGTTGTAGTAGTACTTCACCTGCACCCACGCCCGTACGTACGTGCACAGGTACGCCGACCGCGACGGCACCCAGGTCGCCGGGTCCTGGTCGCCCTTGGCCTGGTTGACGTTGTCGGTGACGGCGATCAGCTGCGGCCGGGTCAGGTCGTTGGCGAAGGCCTGCCGCTGCGCGGTGGTCCACTTGCTCGCCCCGGAGTCCCAGGCCTCGGCCAGCGGGACGAGGTGGTCGATGTCGAGGTCGGACGCGGCGGTCCAGGTGGCGCCGTCGTAGGGGGAGTACCAGCTGCCGCTGGTCGCGGCGCAGGAGGAGTCGGTGACGACGTTGGAGCCGTCCCGCTTGAGGACCGTCTCGCGGGTGTTGCAGGCGCCGCTGATGGTGATCCAGTGCGGGAAGAGGCTGCGGTCGTAGCCGGTGCGGTCCTCGGTGGCCACGGTGAGCTGGGAGAGGTAGCCGCGGGCGGTGGCGCCGCTGACCGGCGTGGGGAGGGCGGCGGAGGCGCTCGGGGAGTTGAACAGGGCGACGGAGGCGATGAGGCCGGTGAGGGCCGCGAGTATGCCGGTCCGTCGACGCGCGTAGAACCTGGGCATGCGTGAACTCCCTTGTGGGGTCGGGGTGTTGGAGCGCGAGCGAGGGAATGCTCGCGGTGCCGGGTTGCCGGGGGATGAGCGCTCGGTAAGAAGTTAGTGATGTGCGCATGTCACGACAAGGTTGACGGCGGAACTTTCACATCCCGTACGATGGGAGGCGCAGAAGGGGAGTAGCTCTTCGCCGGACCGTCGACATACTGCTCAGCGAGCCTGAGCCGGCGCCCGGAGGCGGACCGCGTTCCAGCGGGGCCCGCCAGCGAGACCTTCGGCAAGCAGTGCACGCCCGTGCCCCCCGCACGGGCGCCCAGTGCGCTGCCGTGCCGAGGTGTCATCGCGTGACGTACCACACTCTCGGCGGGCAGCCCCGACCGATTGAGGGACCTTGATCAGCATTACCGTGACGGCGCTCGTCTTCGGCGTCATCTTCCTCGCCGAACTGCCGGACAAGACCGCGCTCGCCGGCCTCGTCCTCGGCACCCGCTACCGCGCCTCGTACGTCTTCGCGGGCGTCGCCGCCGCCTTCCTGCTGCACGCCGTGCTCGCCGTCGCGGCCGGCAGTGTGCTGACCCTGCTCCCGCAGCAGATCGTGCACGCCCTCACCGGTGTCCTCTTCCTCGGCGGTGCCGCGGTGCTGCTGCTGAAGAAGGACGAGGACGAGGACGAGATCAGGAAGCCCGCCGACCAGTCCTTCTGGAAGGTCGCCGGTACGGGCTTCATGCTCATCCTGGTCGCCGAGTTCGGCGATCTCACCCAGATCATGACGGCCAACCTGGCCGCCCGCTACGACGACCCGATCTCCGTCGGCCTCGGCGCGGTGCTGGGCCTGTGGGCCGTGGCCGGTCTCGGCATCGTCGGCGGAAAGGCCCTGATGAAGCGGGTGCCGCTGCGGCTGATCACGCAGATCGCGGCACTGCTGATGCTGGGGCTCGGCGTGTGGAGCCTGTGGGAGGCCGTGGCCGGCTGAGCGTCGGGCCGAGCTGCCGCCCGAGCTCCCGGCCCGCCTTCCCGTCGAGCTGAACGTCAGGTGAATGCCGGCCAGGGGTGGTGGCGGGAGCCCGGCAGGTTTTGTACCGTGGAGGAACAAAGTGGCTCCCGCCCGTTTTCCCTGACCGGCGGGCGGGGCCGCCTTGTCCCTCCCCGTACAGGGCCCTGTTTCCCTCCTGGAGCTGCCGATGCCGGCCACCGCCACGCCCACCGTCCTCACCGCCCGCGCCCTGCTGCTCGACATGGACGGCACCCTCGTCAACTCGGACGCCGTGGTCGAGCGCATCTGGCGGCGCTGGGCCGACCGGCACGGGCTGGACGGCGACGAGGTGATGAAGGTCGTGCACGGGCGCCAGGGCCACGCCTCCATGGCCGTACTGCTGCCCGACCGGCCCGTGGAGCAGAACCTCGCCGACAACGCCCGCATGCTCGCCGAGGAGACCGCCGACACCGACGGCGTCGTCCGGATCCCCGGCGCCGACACGTTCCTCGCCGCGCTGGACGGACTCCCTCACGCCCTGGTGACCTCGGCCGACGCCGCCCTGGCCACCGCCCGCATGAACGCCGCGGGGCTGCCGCTGCCGGCCGTGCGCATCACCGCCGAGTCGGTCGGCGCGAGCAAGCCGGACCCCGAGGGCTTCCTCAAGGGCGCCGCCGAACTCGGCGTCGACCCCGCCGACTGCGTGGTCTTCGAGGACTCCGGCGCGGGCATCGCGGCGGGGCGCTCCGCCGGGATGACCGTGGTGGGCGTGGGACCGCGCGCGGTGTCCCACGAGCCGGACGTGACGGTACGGGACCTCACGCAGATCACGGTCGAGGCCCTGGCGAACGGCACGATCCGGCTGCGGGTGGGCTGAGGCGGCGCGGGCGGGGATGTGCACGGGGGCGGGGGGCCTCTGCTGCCGGTGGTCACCGAAGCCGACGCCGGGGCTCGATGTGACCGCCACCGGGGCCGAATCCGTATGAGCCGGGATTTGCCGCCCCCGATCACCGGCTTTCCGAACCATCGGCTGTCACGTCATCCTCCGACAAGTCGGCTCACTGCGTGAGTATCCGGAGGGCCGAGAGTGCGTCGTGTCCCGCAGCTGAGGCCGAGGGGCATTCAGGGTGAGGGGAATCCGCCGCTGTGCCCGGTGGCCTCCTATGTGGCAACAGAGAACCTCGTAGAGCACCAGTAGGGATCAGGGCTTTATATGGCCTGTTCCGAGTGGTCGAGAATGCATTCGCATCGTTGGCCGTCCGACACGGAATGGCGATTCTGTGGCCCACGTCACTGGTGGATCTGACTCTCTTTGGCTTTTCCAGGGCGTGATGTCCCTTTCTTCACTCCTAGACCTTTCCTTGGGTTGCTGTTTACCGTCGTCTGCACGATCCGTAAGAAGTCGGTCACGCGGGGGCAGGGTCTGGGGAGGTCCTGCGGGGAGGGTGTGTCATGTCTGTGAGGAGACGATGGTGCACTGCCGGCGCAGTGGTGTGCGCCGCGGTGACGCTGGGCCTTCTTCCGTCAACGAATGCGTCGGGGGCCGACCGCAGTGGCGCAACGGCCGGCCGCGTGTCGAACGCATCGGCCGCCGCGGATACCGAGTCGGCTGCCGCTGCCACCGAGGCTGAGGCGATGATCCGGGCCAAGAGCTCGGGCCGGCCCGTTGAGATCCTCTCCCTCAAGGGTGAGAGCAGCGAGGTCTTCGCGAACCCGGACGGCCGACTCATGGCTCGCGAGCACCTTCGGCCCGTGCGAATGCGTGTGGACGGTGTATGGAAGCCCATCGACACCGACCTCGCCCGGACGGCTGACGGGATGGTGGCACCGAAAACCGCGACCATCGGCCTCGAGTTTTCCGGCGGCGGTGATGTCCCCATGGTGAGGATGTCGAAGGCGGGGCGTGAATTGGCCCTGTCGTGGCCGGGGAAGCTGCCGGCCCCGCAGCTCCAGGGTGATACCGCGACCTACTCGGACGTCCTGCCAGGCGTCGACCTGCGACTGGGCGCGCAGCAGGACGGATTCACCCAACTGCTGGTCGTGAAGTCGGCCGATGCCGCTTCGAGTAACGACCTCGCCGAGCTGCGCCTGAAACTGGACGCCGATGGCATGGACGTGAAGGAGACCGGCGCCGGTGGCCTCCAGGCCGTGGACCAGGGCGCCGGCAGTGCCGTTTTCGAGGCGGCACAGCCGCTGATGTGGGACTCCAGTGCGGGTGCCCCGACCCAGAAGACGGCGCATCCACAGTCCTTGGCGGCACCGAAGGCGATGTGGACCTCCGGTGACAGGGACCGGACTGCGGCGGAGTCGGGCAAACTGGCGCCAGTCGGCGTCGACGTGCCCGCCGGCCAGGACGAGTTGGTGCTGACGCCGGATGCCGAGGTCCTGCACGGTAAGGACACCGTGTATCCGGTGTTCATCGACCCGAAGTGGGACACGCCCAAGGCCACGGCCTGGACGGTGGCGTCGAAGTACTGGGCGTCCTCTCCCCAGTGGAAGTTCAACGGTGACCCGGACGCCGGCATGGGCTACTGCGGCTGGTACTACTGCAAGCCCTACGACACGAAGCGCCTCTTCTACCAGCTCCCGGTCTCCAAGTACGCGGGCACCGACGTCCTCTCCGCGGAGTTCGTCGTCCGCAACACATGGTCGGCCTCCTGCAGCGCGCGCGGCGTGCAGCTGTGGCGGACGAAAGGCATCTCGTCATCGACGACTTGGAACTCCCAGAACGAGTCGGGCTTCTGGGTCGACCACCTGGCGACCGATTCGTTCGCCTACGGCTTCGAGGGGTGCGCCGCCAAGGACGCCGAGTTCAATGTGAAGTCGGCCGTGCAGCAGGCCGCCGACAAGAACTGGCCGACGATGACGTTCGGCCTCCGAGCGAGCGACGAGTCCGACGAGTACGGCTGGAAGAGGTTCTCGGACGACGCCTATCTGCGAGTGACGTACAACCGGCCGCCCTCACAGATCAGGATGGCGCAGCTGGAGATGCAGTACGGCGGTACGTGCAAGAAGCCGTCGGACACACCACGGGTGCGCAGTCTGGGCCAGATCTACGCGCACGAAGTCACCGACCCCGACGGTGAGCAGGTCGCCGTTCAGTTCCAGGCGAAGTGGGATGCCGGCGACGGCAAGGGATTGATCGCCCGCTGGAAGCCGCCCTTGACGAAGTTCAAGAAATCGGGTTCCGACTTCACGGTCTCGTTGCCCTCGTCCATCCCGGCCGGTAAAACCGTGAACTGGTACGCCCGTTCCTACGACGGAGCTCAGTACTCGCCCTGGTCGTACACCGGAGGTGCGACCGGCTGCTACTTCGTCTACGACACCTCGGTACCCAAGGCACCGGTGATCTCGTCCGGCGAATACCCGGCCTCCGACCCCGAGAACGCGGGTGATCCGTGGTTCGACGGGGTGGGCAAGTACGGGACATTCGAGCTCAAGGGCGCCAACAGCGACGTGGTCAAGTACTCCTTCGGCGTCAACGAAGACCCTTCGTCGAAGAACATCCTCACCACGTCGGGTGGGGCAGCGAAGACTGCGAAGATCCTTCCTTCCAAGCCGGGGCTGAACTTCGTGACCGCCAAGGCGTTCGACGCCGCGGGCAACGCCAGTGAGATCCGCACCTATCGTTTCCGGGTCAAGTCGGGGCAGCCGGAGCGTGGGATGTGGCAACTGGACGACGCCGCCGGTGCGTCGGCCGGGCAGGGGACGGCCCCGCCGCGGGCGGTGGAGCTGGGCGGCGGTGCCACACCGCATGTGGCCGGGGTCAAGGGTACGGCGGTGTCGTTCGACGGCATGGACGACTATGCGGCCACTGACATCCCCGTCATCGACACCGCCGGCAGCTTCTCCGTCTCGGCGTGGGTAAAGCTCGCCTCCGTCCCCGACCACGCGGCCGTGGCGGTGACCCAGCCGGGCAACAACTCGCCTGGATTCGAGATCTACTACTCGGCCGGCTACGACCGGTGGGTGTTCAGCCAGCACACCTCCGACACACCGGATGCGAGCAGTGTCAAGGCCATGCCCGCTGCCGGGGGTGGTGTGAAAGCCGGCGAATGGACCCACCTCGTGGGTACCTACAGCTCCGGAAGCGATGAACTCAAGCTGTACGTCGACAGCCAACTCGTGGGCACCGCCACCTACAGCTCCCCATGGGACGCACGGCGTGGTCTGCAGTTCGGTGCGGCAAGCCTCAACGGGAGCAGGACCAACTTTCTCCCCGGCGCGATCGACGAGGTGCAGATCTTCGACAAGCCGCTGTCGGCAGCAGAGGTGACCCAGCTGTACGGCAAGTCGTCCCTTATCGCGGGCCGTCCCGCACGAGCGGTGTTCCCGATGGACGAGCCGGCCGACGCCACCCGGCTGACCGGCACGGCGGAGGTACCGGACGCCACCCTCATGAACGGAGCCAAGCCCGGGCAGCCCGGAATCGCCGGCAAGGCGTTGACGCTGGACGGAGTCGACGACTACGCCACCACAGGCCGACCCGTCCTGAACAACCAGAGCAGCTTCGCCATCTCGGCCTGGGCCAGACTGCCCAGGACCAAACCGGACCACGCGGCCGTCGTCGCCACCCAGGCAGGCGCCCACCGCGCGGGCCTGGAACTGTACTACTCCAAGGCGTTCGACCGGTGGGTGGTCAGCGAGTACTCGGCCGATTCCTCGGAAGCCAGCCCGATCCGCGCCATGCAGGCCGAAGGGCAGACCGCCTATGGCGACACGTGGACGCACCTGGTCGGGGTGCACGACACGATCGCCAACAAGCTGATCCTGTACGTCAACGGCACCAAGGCCGGCGAGACCGACCTGCAGGCCAACTGGTACGCAGGCGGCGCGGTACAACTTGGCGCAGGCTCCTACGACGGGCAGCCCGGCTCCTTCTTCCCCGGCCAGATAGACGACGTGCGGCTCTTCGACCGGCCCACCTCAGCCCAGGAGGTCCAGCAGCTGTTCAGGCAGCGGCCGCTGGTGAAGGGGCGCTGGACGTTCGCGGAGGCATCCGGATCGCCGCTCGTGACTCCTGACGCCTCCGCCTGGTCCAACGACATGACCCTGGGCGGTGGTGCCCGGCTCGATGCGGGGTGGGTCGACGGCGGTGTGAGCCTCGACGGCGTCAACGACTACGCAGTGACCTCCGCCGTTCCGGTGGACACCGGCAGCAGCTTCACCGTGACCGCGTGGGCCCAGGCGGCAGCGATCCCCAACAAAGGGGTGACCCTGCTCAGCGTGCCCGGAAGCGCGAAGAGCGCCTTCACGGTCCGCTACGAACCCAGCAGCACGCCGGGATCCGACCCCGGCCGATGGCGGATCGCCATGGCCTCGGCCGACAGCGCCAGTGCCACCGTCACGCAGGTCGACAACAGCCAGTTCCACAGCCCCACGGAATGGACACACCTGGCCCTCGTCTACGACGGCTTCTCCAAACATCTGACCCTGTACGTCAACGGGGAACCGGAAGTGGTCGCCTGCAAGGACGATGACAGTGACGGTAACGCGGACGACCCCGCCTGCACGGACAAGTTCTCCTGGGCGGACGACGTCCTGGCCTTCAAGGCAGCGCAGCCCATGCAACTCGGCCGGGCCAAGACCGGAGCGAGTACCTGGGGAGAGTACTGGCCGGGCGCCGTCTCCGACGTGTGGGCCTTCCAGGGCGCGTTGACGGACGCGCAGATCGAGGTGCTGGCCACCGGACAGCCCGGGATGGCAACCGACGTTCCCGGCGCCGACTGATCAGTCCAGCGGACCCCATCCGCAAGGCTCGCCACGCTCTCTTCCCGGCTTGGCATCAACACTTCCGCCCCACCGTGCGCCCGGCACACACGCGGGTCACCGCAGCGAAGGACGAAGGACACGATGAACGGCAGATCGAGCAGGCGCTTCGCGGGACTCCGGCGACGCCTCGCACTGGCCTCGGCCACGGTCATGGTCGGCACACTCCTGCAGGGAGTGACGCAGCCGGCTCTCGCGGCGGACAGCGGCAAGGGGCGGCCCGCCCTGCCCGGTTCCGAGCGACCGGTCGCCACCACGACCGTCAGGGTCAAGCCCCGCACTCTCATGAAGGGGCCGCGGACCCCGAAGGCAGTGCCCGAGACGGCTTGGCCCAAGGCAGCGACCACGGTGCTGCACGTTCCCCCCTCCGACGCGAAGCGACCCACGGCATCCGTACGGGCCAAGGGCCTGCCGCTGATACTCGACACCCAGGGCGCGGCGCGGAAGAAGCCGTTCCGCGGAGACGTCGAGGCCCGCCTGCTCAGCCACAACGCGGCACAGAAGGCAGGCATCGACGGCCTGCTGTTCACTCTGAGGAGCAAGAACACGGCGAAGGAGGGGCAGGCAGGTCATGTACAGGCCCACCTCGACTACTCCGGCTTCGCTGACGCCTACGGCGGCGGGTACGCCTCCCGCCTCACCATGGTCGAGCTGCCTGCCTGCGCACTCACCACACCGGACAGGGCCGCTTGCCGTTCCGGTAAGCCAGTCGCAGCAGTCAACGACGCCGAGAAGAAGACACTGACTGCTCGTAACGTGAGCCTGAAGGCCGACTCCGCCGCGGTGCTCGCAGCCGTATCGGGTGCGCAAAGTGCCCAGAGCGACTACAAGGCGACGTCTCTCTCTCCTTCGGCAACGTGGAGCACGAACCTCAACACCGGTGACTTCACCTGGTCCTATGACATGCCGACTCCCGAGGTACCCGGCGGGTTGGCTCCCAAGGTGGGCCTTTCCTATTCCTCCGGATCCATCGACGGACGTACCGCCAACACCAACAACCAGGCCTCCTGGGCAGGAGACGGCTTCGAGCTGTGGTCCGGCTACATCGAACGCCGCTACAAGCCATGCTCCGACGACGGCGTCAAGCACGCGGACGGCAGCAAGCCGGGTGACCTGTGCTGGGGCTACGACAACGCCTTCATGACCTTCAACGGCAAAGGCGGCGAACTCGTCCCCGCCGGCAAGGATTCCTGGAAGCTCAAGAACGACGACGGTACGAAGGTCGACCACCTGACGTCTAGCGACCGCGCGAACAACGACAACGACAACGAGTACTGGCGGGTCACCACACCGGACGGCACCAGGTACTACTTCGGTTACAACCGCCTGCCCGGCTGGGCCGACGGCAAGGAAACCACCGACTCCACCTGGACCGTTCCCGTCTTCGGAGACGACACCGACGAGCCCTGCCACGCTGCTGCCTTCGCCGACTCCTACTGCCAACAGGCCTGGCGGTGGAACCTCGACTACGTGGTCGACGTGCACGGCAACGCCATCGCCTACTACTACGACAAGGAGTCGAACTCCTACGGCCGCAACCTGGAGGCCAAGGACAACACTCCCTACGTGCGCGGCGGCACTCTGGACCGCATCGAATACGGCCTGAAGTCCTCCTCCGTGTACGGCACGAAGGCCCTGGCCAAGGTCGACTTCACCAGCGGTGAGCGCTGCCTGCCGGATACCCACACCAAGTGCTCGGACATCTCCACCGATGCCTTCTACTGGTACGACACGCCCTGGGACCTGAACTGCGAATCCGGCAAGGACTGTGACGAGGGCCGCTTCGTTCCGGTGTTCTTCACCCGCAAGCGGCTCACCGACGTCACCACTCAGATCTGGGACGGCAGCTCCTACCATGCCGTCGACTCCTGGAAGCTGGACCACCGCTGGGGGATGTCCGACACGGACTACCAGCTCCTGCTCGACTCCGTTCAGCACACCGGGCGTACAGCCGAACCGGCGATCACCTTGCCGAAGACCACCTTCGCCTACACCCAGCTGGCCAATCGGCTGGACAAGACGGGCGACGGCTACCCGCCCTTCGTCAAGGACCGCCTGTCGACGGTGGCCGACGAGTTCGGTGGCCAGATCGACGTCAACTACTCGGCGCCTGCCTGCGACTGGGACTCGCTGCCGACACCCGAGAAGAACACCACCCGCTGCTACCCGCAGTACATCGGCGGCAGCTCGACTGATGATCCTGAGCGGAAGTGGTTCAACAAGTACGTCGTCACCTCCGTCACCGGTACCGACCGCACAGGCGGTGCCCCCGACCAGGTCACCAGCTACGACTACCTCGACGGTGCCGCCTGGCACTACGACGATGACGACGGGCTGACCAAGGAGAAGGCCAAGACCTGGTCCCAGTGGCGCGGCTACGGGCATGTGCGGGTACGCACCGGCGGCCAGGGCGACGCCTCCGCGATGAAGAGCCAGCAGGACAGCTACTTCCTGCGCGGCATGGACGGAGACCGGAAGGACACCAGCGGCGGCACCAAGACCGTCACCGTCACACTCGACGACGACGAGGGTGACCCGATCACCGACGAGCAATCGGCGGTCGGTTTCATGTACAAGACGGTCACCTACTCCGGCCCCGGCGGCAAGATCCTTGCCAAGACCGTGAGCAGGCCTTGGCACCACGAGACCGCGAAGAAGGTGAGGGACTGGGGAACCGCCACTGCCAACTTCATAGGCACGGCCGGCTCCAAGACCTGGACGTCCTTGGACAACGGCGTCGGCACCTCCTGGCGCACCACGGCCACGGCTACGAGCTACGACACCGTTGCCGGACGTGCCACTCAGGTGGACGACCTGGGAGACAGCACCACCAGGAACGACGACACTTGCACCCGCACGACGTACGCCACCAACGCCACGGCCAACATCCTCACCCTCCCCGCCCGCGTCGAGACGGTGGCCAAGTCCTGCTCCGACGCGGTCAGCCGGCCGGACGACGTGATCTCCGACGTACGGACGGCCTACGACGGCGCGGCCTACGACGCAGCTCCGACCAAGGGGGACGCGACCAACACCGCGGTGCTCAAGCAGTACGAGGGCGCAACGGCCGTCTACCTGGAGTCCGGCACCACGTACGACGACTACGGCCGCCAGCGCACGAGCACCGACCTGACGGCAGACGTCAAGGTCAGCGCCGCCGGGACCCTCACGCGCACCACGCGCTCCGACGGCCGGACCACCACCACCGCACCGGACCCCACCAGCGGCTTCGCGACCAAGGTCAGCATCACCACCCCGCCGGCCAAAACGGGGGACACGACCACCGCTCAGACCACGAGCGTCACGTACGACGTCCTGCGCAATCTGCCGAAGACGCAGACCGACGCCAACGGAAAGGTGACCGCCTTCGCCTACGACGCCCTTGGCCGCTCCACCAAGGTCTGGCTCGCCGACCGACTCACAGGCCAGACACCCAGTTACGAGTTCACGTACACCATCGGTGACGGCAAGCCGGTTGCGACCGCCACCAGGACACTCGGCAACAAGGGCGAGCAGCGAACCTCCTACGCCTTCTACGACGGCTTCCTCCGCCCGCGCCAGACCCAGGACCCCGGCCCGAACGGCGGCAGCCTCCTGACCGACACCTTCTACGACGAACGCGGGCAAGTCGTCAAGGAATTCGGGACGTACTACTCGGCCAAGCCACCGACGAGCGTCCTGGCCAAACCGGAAGACGCACTCGACGTCGAGACCCAGAACCGCTACGCCTACGACGGCCTCGGCCGGCGAACCGAAGCCACTCAGATCGCCGGCAACGGCGACGGCGGAACCGCGCTGTCCACGACCAGGACCATCTACAACGGTGACCGCACCACCGTGATCCCGCCCGAGGGCGGCACCGCGACCACCACCGTCGTCGACGCACGAGGCCGCAACACGGCACTGCGGCAGCTCCATGCCCGCAACGTCGAGGCCGCCTACGACACCACCATCTACGACTACACACCTCGCGGCGAACTGAAGAAGGTCACCGACCCAGCGGGCAACAACTGGACGTACACCTACGACCTGCTCGGCCGCCAGATCAAAACGACCGACCCCGACAAGGGCACCACCCTCAGCACCTACGACGACCGCGGCCAGCTGACCACCACCGACGACGCCCGCCCCGACGCCCCCGACGACAACCGCCCGGACACGCCCAGCCTGTGGTACGGCTACGACAACCTCGGCCGCAAGACCGAGGTGAGAGAGAAGTCCTCCACCGGCACCCTGCGCGCCAAGTGGGTGTACGACACCGTCACCAACGCCAAGGGCCAGCTCGCCGAGGCCACCCGCTACGACGGCACCAACGCCTACACCAGCAAGGTCGTCGCCTACGACAACCTCTACCGGCCGCTGCGCACCTCGATCACCATCCCGGCCGCCGAGAAGGAGCTGGCCGGCACATACCTCTCGACGACCTCCTACAAGACCTCGGGGCTCACTGCCGGCATCGGCTATCCCAAAGCCGGCGCCCTGCCGGCGGCCACCGCCGTCTACACCTACGACGACGCCACCCTGCGCCCCACCGTCCTCGACGGCAGTCAGGGCATCAAGGCGACCACCAGCTACAGCCTCACCGGCAAGCCCCTCCAGTACGAACTGTCCAACAGCGGTGGCAGGAAGACCTGGGCCACCAACACCTACGAATGGGGCACCCAGCGCCTGGCCACCTCCCGCGTGGACCGCGAGAACATCGCCGGCGTCGACCAGAGCAACACCTACCACTACGACGAAACGGGCAACGTCCTGTCCGTCTCGGACGTCTCCCGCGACGGCACCGACACCCAGTGCTTCACCTACGACTACCTGCGCCGCCTGACCGAAGCCTGGGCCCAGAACACCACCACCTGCGCCACCACCCCCAGCGCCGGCGTCCTAGGCGGCCCCGGTCCCTACTGGCAGTCCTACACCTACGACCTGACCGGCAACCGCCGCACCGAGACGCTCCACAACCCCACGGGCGACGCCACCAAGGACACCAAGCGGACCTACGCCTACCCCGATCCCGGCAAGGCCCTGCCGCACGCCCTGTCCTCGGTGACGACCACCGGCCCCACCAGCACCGTCCAGGACACCTTCACCTACGACGAAACAGGCAACACCACCACCCGCACCCTCAACGGGGACAGCCAGGTCCTTACGTGGGACCCGGAGGGTCACCTCGCCAAGGTGACCGCCGGCGGCAAGACCACCGCGTACCTGTACGACCCGGACGGCAACCGGCTCATCGCCCGCACACCCACCGAGACCACCCTCTACCTCGGCGCCACGGAAATCACCCTGCCCAGGGGCACCACCACACCCAAGGTCACGCGCTACTTCGACCTGGGCGGAGGCAACCAGGCCGTCCAGCAGGACGACGGCACCATCTCCTTCACCCTCGCCGACCACCACGGCACCGCCCAGCTCGCCGTCGCGGCGGACACACAAAATCTCACCCAGCGTCGCACCTTGCCCTTCGGCGGCATCCGAGGCACCAAGCCGACCGCCTGGCCCGGCACCAAGGGCTTCGTCGGAGGAACCGACGACACGAAGGACACCGGCCTGACCCATCTCGGCGCCCGCGAATACGACCAGGCGACCGGCCGTTTCGTCAGCGTCGACCCGATCATTTCCCCGGCCGAGCCACAAAGTCTGAACGCCTACGCCTATGCCAATAACAACCCCGCCACCCTGAGCGATCCCACGGGCCTCTGCCACCCCGACCAGTGCGGCATCGGCGTACCTCGAGGGAATGTGGTGGGCGGTGACAGCGGAACCATCACCAAGGCGCCACCGGGAGCCGGCGGGGTAGGCGTTCCCGGGTCCAGCGGGGCGGGATACCCGGGACCCCTGCCGGCCGAAGCCAACGGCGACTCAAACAAAATGGTGAAGCTGAAGGGCGAGTGGCACGTCAAGTTCTACCCCGGAGTCTACTTCCCGGCTGACAACCCTCATCTGAGTGAAGCCGCCAGAAGATTCAACCATCGGGTCAATTACGTGTGTGGCCCGTATAACTATGACTGCATGGTAGGGGACGGAATCCCCGAATTCTGGCGGACCCAGTCAAAGATGTTCTCCTGCGATGCGGACTGGGACTGCGGTAAAGACTGGTTCAACCCCATCGACTTGATGAGGGCTGGAGTGAGTGCAGGCCTGGTTGGAGGTAACGGTCAAGCAGGCCGGGTGGCCGGCCGTGGGGCCCGACGAGGAGCCTCCGCCGAAGGCGGTCCGTGCAGTTTCGATCCAGATACCCCCGTCCTCCTCCCGGATGGCACATCCAAGCCCATCGTCAAGGTGAAGCCGGGTGACCGGGTCGAGAGCGGCGACCCCGAAAATGGAAAGCACAAGGGCTCACGCGAAGTTACCGCCGCCTTCGTCCACCGTGACGACGACTTGATCGACGTCCAAGTGCAGGACCCCGCCGGGAAGACCCGGACGCTCCGCACGACCTCTCTTCACCCCTTCTGGGACGACACCACCAGCACCTGGGTGCAGGCCGGTGAGCTCAAGCCCGGCCACATGCTCAACACCGCCGCCGACAAGCATGTGCGGATCACCGCCGTGAAGGCGCGCGCCGGCTCCGCGGACATGTACAACCTCACTGTCGGCGACCTCCACACGTACTATGTGCTGGCGGGTGAGACTCCGGTACTGGTCCACAATTCCAACTGCCCGATTACTGGCGGGTTCAAGGTGGGTGTCAGTGCAGACGAGATCGCCGATATCAACCGCGGATTCGGTGGGGAAACACTGCTGAGTGGCTCGCCTGCGAACACCTTGGCTAACGCCAGTCGCTATAACAGCTTCTGGGATAAGTCGGCAGTTGTGATCCGGGATATCGCGGGAAGTCATATGTTCAACAATGGAAACAAGCGAACTGCTCAGGCTACCGTTGAGCAGTTGATGCAACGGAACGGCGTAACGAGTGGCCCCACTTCTGCTGACCTCCGAAGCGTCATCGACAGAGTAGGTAAAGGTCAGCTGCATGATGTCAGCGACATCTCGGCAGCCTTGAGGGGCTATTGATGGGAGCGCGAGTGATGGATATCGAGCAGCTCATGGATAAGTTGGGCCGCTCTGGTGTCACCGTCATCCTTAAGATGGATGATGAGCGGATGGCGGAAGGCGGAGAGCCCTGGACATTGGTAATGTCCGGGCCTGGTCTAGGTGAACAGGGATTCATCCGTACCGAATCTTCCACGCTCAATGACTGTCTGGAGCAAGGGTTTACAAGATTGCGCGCCAGGCCCGGCGACTGGGAATGGCTGACTGAAATCTAGCTGACACCAAAATGAGGCCCTCCCGAGAATCCTGGGAGGGCCTCATGCCATTTGACGGCAACGGTGACGGCAACGTCAGCGGACGACGGCAGCGGTGGGCGGGTCGTCTGGGGCGTCGCCGCCCGGTGTGAGGGCGTTGCCGAGGGTGTCGATGGCCTGGCGCTGGAGGCGGAGCCGGACGTGGGCGTAGACGCCGGCGGTGACGCCGATGTGGGCGTGTCCGAGGAGTTTCTTGATGACGACAAGGTCGACGCCCTGTTCCAGGAGCAGGGTGGCGGTCGAGTGGCGGAGGTCGTGGAAGCGGATCGTCCGGAGCCCGGCCTTGTGGAGGAGGCGGCGGAAGAGGCGGGTGAGGTTGCCGGGGTCGAGCGGCCTGACCTTCGGGGTGGTGAAGACGAGCCCGCTGTCCGTCCAGCTGGGTCCGGCTGCCTGACGCTCTTCCTGCTGCTGTTCTTGGTGGATCTTGAGGGAGTTGATGCACTCGGTGGGCAGGGCGATGCGGCGTTCGGAGGCGAGCGTCTTGGTGTTCAGGACGGTCAGGCCCTGGGTGCGGGTGCGCTGGAGGGAGCGGCGGATGGTGGCGGTGCCGCCGTCGAGGTCGAGGTCTTCCCAGTGGAGGCCGTTCGCCTTTGCGGAGTCCGGTGCGCAGGGCGAGTTCGTACAGGGCGTGAAGCCGGTCGTCGGCGGCGGTCCGTAGGAACTGCCGGGCTTCGGCGGCGGTGAGCGGCTGGAAGCGCCGGGGGCGGGGCGTGGTCGTCTGCGGAGCCTGTCGAGGAAGGTGCGCACGTCGCGGGTGGTGAGCCGGGCGAGCTTCCTGGTGCCGAGGCCGGGGTTGAGGTGGAGGCGGATGGAGGCGGCGTAGCGGGTGTGGATGTTCTCCCGCAGGTGGTGCACGGCGACGCCGTCCAGCCAGTACGCGAGGTAGGCGCTTACGGTGCTGTCGGCCGCCGCGACGATGCGGGCGGCGTCGGTGTCGGAGACGTAGGGGGTGCGGATGCGGGTGAAGCCGGGGCGGCCCTGCATCGCCATCACCGCGACCCCGACATAGGCGGGGTCCTGCAAGGTGACCGGGCTGGCGTCGGGCCAGTTGCGGATGTCGTCGCCCCGCGCGGCCACCGCAGCTTCCACCGTCTTCTGCGCGAAGGACAGCCCGACCGGGCACACGTCGCGGATGAAGGTCGGGATGGCGTCGCCGGTGGTCTTCTGGCTGATCAGGATGGTCAGGATGCCGACGCTGCGGCCCTTCTTGACCAGGTCCTCCACCAGCCGGGTGTTCTCCGCCGTCAGCGCGGCCCGGTGACGCCCACGTGTGCGTAGCCGGCGCGGTCGGTGCGCTACGGCTTCGTCGTCTCGGCCTCCAGGCTCTTCCGGGTCGTCGGTCCGTACTCGCCCAGGGGATCGGCCGTGATTCCGCGTGCCAGTTGGTAGTTGCGTACCGCGTCCTCCACGGGGCGGGTGAAGACACCGTCGATCCGGTCGCCGTAGAGGTTCAGTTGGCGCAGTCGCTGCTGGAGTTCGGTGACCTGGGGGCCGGTGTCGCCGCTTCGCAGGACCGGGGCCGCGGCGGGCGTCGTGGACGGGGTGACGGACGCCGTCGTGGGGGTCGTAGAGGGCGTCGGTGTGGGAGTGGGGGACGGCGAGGCCGACGAGGGGGTCGGGGTCGGGGTGGGCGTTGCCGTGGCGGACGGTGCCGGAAGGCGGGGTGTCGGTGCGGGGGCCGGGGCCTTCGCCGACGTGGGCGACCGGGTCGGGACCGTCGGGATGCGTTCCCTGATCTCCTGAGCCCCTCCGTCGTGGGCCGGTGTGTGGTACGAGAGCAGCGCGAACGCGGTGACCGCGACGATCGCCGCGCCCGCGCCCCCGGCGGCCACCAGCAGGGTGCGCCGGGAGCGTCCCCGGCGCGGGGCGGCCCCGGGGGCGATGAGGGGCAGCGGTTCGGTGGGGGTGTCCGGTGGGGCGGTGGTGGAATGCGGTGCCTGCCCGCCCGTGGGAGTGAGCGAAGCGTCGCCCGTTGGGGTGGGCGAGGGGCCCGCTGAGCCGGGTGGGGCCGTGTTCGGGACACCGTTCGTGGTGGTGGGTGAAGACCGCGGTGGGCCGGGCCGTGCCGCGTCCAGGACACTTCCCGTAGTGGTGGGCGAGAGGCCCGCCGGGCCGGCCTGCGCCGGGTCCGGGGCGCCGCCCGTGGTGGTGGCCGGGGGGCCCGCTGGTCCGGGCAGTGCCGGGTCCGGGGTGCCGCCCGTAGTGGTGGGCGAGAGGCCCGCCGGGCCGGCCTGCGCCGGGTCCGGGGCGCCGCCCGTGGTGGTGGCCGGGAGGCCCGCTGGTCCGGGCGGGGCCGTGTGCGAGGCGCCGCCCGTGGTGGTGGCCGGGGGGCCCGCTGGTCCGGGCAGTGCCGGGTCCGGGGTGCCGCCCGTAGTGGTGGGCGAGAGGCCCGCCGGGCC